>JBGSRM010000264.1:0-1762 GCA_041737575.1 Akkermansiaceae bacterium | reverse complement strand
TGGTTTTTCCTTTGGTGAAGCGGTACTCACCGTCCTCGCTGTAGGTGGAGATGTCGCGGGCTTGCTGGGGGTTTGTGAAGTGTTCGAGGCCGCCGAAGGCGGGTTGGGTGGCGAGGTGTTCGTCTTCGATGTGGTAGAGGGCGTAGGGGAACTCGCAGTATTCGGGCAGGATTTGGATTTGGCCGATGGTGTTGACGCCGTTGCGGATGAGGGATTTCAGGGTTTTGGTGAGGGATTGTGAGGGGAGGGGTGGGGCTGGAGGTGGGTTGTGGCGTGTGTCGAAATCAGAGATTTGATCGAGGATGACTTCTGCGAGGAGGGGTTCTGTGCCTATGGCGGAGGAGTAGTAGAGGGTTTTTCCGTGGAGGTGGTGAGGGTTTTGACGGAAGAGTTCGCGTTGGCTGGCGGCGGGGCCGACTTCGGGTTCGATGCCGAGGAGGACGGGAATGTCTTGGTATGAGTGGAGGCCGTCTGAGATGAAGAAGGGGACTACGACGACGTTTTGTGTTTCCGCGATTGTATGCCAATCTGCGATGAAGGGGGCTTCTTCCATGTAGGCATCGGTGACCAGTTTGTAGCCTGCGCCGGAGTCGGCGATGAGTTGGGCTTGGTCTTTGATGGCTTTTGTGGAGTTTTGGTTTAGGCCGGTGCCGTGGCCGGTGATTATGAGGGTGGTTTCGGAGGGTTTGGCGTTTGGGGCGACTTCTTTGGCTCTGCGGAGGATGAGGCCGGTCATGGAGGGGTGGACGCCGACGGGGAGGCAGTAGTGGAGGATTTTCCCATCGCGGGTGGTTGTGGGGCCGGTGAGTTGGAATTCGCGGGGTATGACGTCTTGGGTGAAGTATCCCTCGCTGATGAAATCGGGGACGATGTAGATTTCAGGGGCATCGATCATGAAGAGGGCTTCGCGCATGGAGGGTTCTTCTTTCCAGAAGCAGACGTGGACTTCGGAGAAGAGGTTGCGTTTACGGATTTCATCGGCGTGATCGAAGTAGGGCGTGGAGGAGTCCGGATTTTCGGTAGAACCGTGGCCGACGATGAGAAGGGCTGAGTTTGGCTTGGGTGTGAAAGGCATGGCGGTAAGTTGGAGGGAGAATTCAGGAATGCAAGAATGGGTCTGAGTTTGGTGGAGGGAATGATGATTTTGACAGGAGAGGAAAAGCCATGCTATGTTGGTGATGTGTTAGGAGTTATGCGAAATTGCAGATTTCCTGAGAATAAAAACCAAAATAAAGATATGAAGAAGATCAAAGGCATAGCAATCACTTGTATTATCGCGGTGGCGACGATGAGTTGCCAAACGACGTATGATGCGTATGGCAATCCGCGTCAGACGGTAGATCCGGGAACGGCGGCGGCTGGAGCGGCGGCTGCGGGTATTATAGGATACTCACTCGCGAAGGATCGGGATAAGAATAAGAACCACTACCATCAGCCGCGGGTGGGTGATCGGCGATATGGGTATTACGACCGATTCGGTCGTTGGAACTGGTATCGTTGAAACGGGCCTACTTTAGGCTTGCAATCGGGGTGTGGAGTCATAGCTTCGCGCCTCGTTTTTCTTTTGTCTGGCAAGCGGTCGGTGCCCCGGTGTTTGTCAGAATCATTTTTCCCGGGGCGATTGTCGGAAGGAAAACGCAACAAATAACCAAACAACAAACCAAAAAATATGAGTACTGCAATCGCAGAACCAACCAATCAGGAACTGAGTGACTTAATTGATGCCAAGTTCACCGAGTTCCGAGAAGGATCGATCGTCAAA
>JBGSRM010000250.1:0-3931 GCA_041737575.1 Akkermansiaceae bacterium | reverse complement strand
GGTTCATGGGTGGATTGTGGGAGATACTCATGCGAAGAAGCGTGGGTATTTGGAGGAGTTGAGGGGGAAGGTGGAGGAGATGGGGATTGGGGAGGATGTGGAGTTTTTGGGACACCGGAGTGACTTGAGGGAGGTGATGGCGATGAGTGATGTGGTGTGTGCGTTATCGCAGCAGCCGGAGTCGTTCGGGCGGACGGTTTTGGAGGCGTTGGCGATCGGGAAGCCGGTGGTGGGGTATGATTGTGGGGGTGTGGGTGAGTTGTTGGCGGCGCTTTTTCCGGAGGGGAGGGTTACGTTGGGGGATGCGGAAGGTTTGGTGGAGACGATGAGCGAGGTGTTGGAGAAGAAGCATCGGCCACGGGGGACGGGCGGGCGATTTACGCTGGAGGAGATGTGTCGGCGGACGGTTGAGGTTTATGAGGAGTTGTTGGACAGGAGTACTAGATAGGGACGATAAAAGATTTTTAACCACGGATTTCACGGATTATCACGGATGAAGACTATGGGAGTGGAGTTTGTGGTTTTGTTGCGGGTTCAGGGAGATGGGGAACTGATTCAGTTAATCAGGAGACTAAAAGTTTAGGCTACCCATGAGGGGCGGAACGTGTGATTTTTTTTGAGGTTCATGAATCAAATAGCAATTATAGGTTTAGGATATGTTGGGTTGCCGCTCGCGCTTCAGTTTGCGAGATCGGGGGTGAAGGTGTTGGGTCTTGATATTGATTCTAGGAAGACGGAGGCGATTCATTCCGGGAGGAGTTATATCAAGCATGTTTCTGGTGCGGAGATTGCGGAGCAGTGTGAGAGAGGGAAGCTGGAGGCTTCGACCGATTTTGCGCGGGTGAGTGAGGTGGAGGCGGTGATTTTGTGTGTGCCGACGCCGTTGAACCATTTTCGTGAGCCGGACTTGAGTTATGTTTTGGATACGGGGAGGGCAATTGCGCCGTATCTTCCGAAGGGTTGTTTGGTTGTGTTGGAATCGACTACTTATCCGGGGACGACGGATGGTGATTTATTGGGGGTTTTGGAGAGTGGATCCGGGATGAAGGCTGGGGAGGATTTTTATCTGGCGTTTTCGCCGGAGCGTGAGGATCCGGGGAATCCTGATAGCAAGGTTGCGACGATTCCGAAGGTGGTGGGTGGTTTGACGCCGGCGTGTCTTGAGAAGGCGGTTGCTTTGTACAGTTGTGCGATTGCGAATTTGGTTCCGGTTTCGTCGTGTCGGGTGGCGGAGGCGACAAAGTTGTTAGAAAATATTTTCCGTTCGGTGAACATCGCTTTGGTGAATGAGCTGAAGGTGGTTTATGGGGCGATGGGGATTGATATTTGGGAGGTGATTGAGGCTGCGAAGACCAAGCCATTTGGGTATATGCCGTTTTATCCGGGGCCGGGATTGGGGGGGCATTGCATTCCGATTGATCCGTTTTATCTGACGTGGAAGGCGCGGGAGTTCGGGCAGCACACAAGGTTTATTGAGTTGGCTGGGGAGATCAATACGGCGATGCCGGATCATGTGGTGAAGGTTGTTTTCGAGGCTTTGAATGCGGAGGGGAAGGCGGTGAAGGGGGCGAGGGTGTTGATACTAGGATTGGCGTACAAGGCGAATGTGGATGATGACCGGGAGTCACCTACTTATAAGTTGATTGAGAAATTGGAGGGATTGGGTGCGGAGGTGATGTATCATGATCCGCATGTTCCGGTGATTCCGATGACGCGGGAACATGCGGTGTATGCGGGGCGTAGGTCTGTCGAGGAGGTTTCCGGGGATTATGATTTGTTGCTGCTCTCGACGGGGCACGACGAGTATAAGGTGCATGATTTTTCCGGGTATGGATGTCCGTTGGTTGATACGCGGAATGCGGTGCCGGTTGCGAACAGGCCGGTGAAGTATCATAAGGCTTGATGGGTATGTATTATTTAGGGATCGCCATCTTGCTTGGGATTGGGGTGCATTTTTCGATGCGGTATGGTTGGTGGAGGAGGACGGTTTCATGGAGGCATCCGCGAGTGTTGATGTATCATTTGGTTACGGAGCATCCGCCGGGTGGTAAGTATCGGGGAATGCGTGTGAGGCCGAGTGAGTTTGAGAGGCAGTTGAAGTGGTTGGTGGCTAAGGGATTTCGTTTTGTGACGATGCGGGAGTTGGAGGAGTCGCCGATGGAGGAGCGGACGGTGGCGATTACTTTTGATGATGGGTATGAGGATAACTATGTGAATGCGTTTCCTCTTTTGAAAAAGTATGGGGCGAAGGCTACGTTGTATTTGGTGGCGGATCGCGAGGAGGGGAGTGATTGGTCAGCGAAGAAGAAGGCGCATCATAATAGTGGTGAGTTGACGCGTGAGCCGAAGCTTTCGGATAGGCAGGTGAAGGAGATGATAGAATCCGGGTTGTGGGAGTTGGGGGGGCATACTTTGACTCATGCGAATCTATCACAGTTGGATTTGGATGGGAAAAGGCGTGAGATTGCGGGGAGTCGCGAGTGGCTGGAGGAACGCTTCGGAGTGGAGGTGAGGAGCTTTGCTTACACTTTTGGTATTTGGGATGAGATGGATAGGGAAGTTGTTAGAGAGGCGGGATATACGACTGCGGTGACAACGGAGCCGGGGATAGATGATTATCCTTTTGCCGATCCGTTGGCGATTCGACGGATCAAGGTGAGTGGCAAGGAGAACCAGTTGGCCTTCCGGATTCGGATGCGGTGTGGGCGGCGTGGTTTGTGGAAATAATTTAGCGGTAGGCCAGCACCCAGAGGTTGTCGCTGGTGGGGAGGCTCCAGAGGAGGGGGATGTGGCAGCGGGAGTAGCCGCAATCGAGTATGAAGCGTGAGAGGGTTTTGGGGGTGAAGTAGTTGACGTGATCGGGGTTGCGGATGCCGGGCCAGTTGGCTCCGCGCATTTTTGAGTTCCAGCAAGCGAAGTTGGGGACTTTGATGAGGACTTTGCCGTTGGGTGCGAGTTTGGAGAGACAGGTGCGGAGGGTTTCCTCTGCCATGACGTCGTGCTCGAGGAATGAGCGCATAAGGACGAGGTCGAATTTTATGTCATCGGGGAGTTCGGCGAGGCCGAGGTGTGAGATGTTGTGGATGCAGAAGCCGCCGCGAGCGCGGAAGAGTTTGTCGGCGTCTTTGTGCATTCCGGGGGAGGGTTCGATGCCGTAGGGGACGAAGTTTTTCGGGAGGTCGGCGAGGATGTGTCCGCCGCCGCAGCCGACGTCGAGGACATTGGGGCCTTCCGAGTAGCGGATGATGTAGCGGTGTTCTTTTTTGGAGGAGAAGCTGCGTAGGAATGCACGGAAGCGTTTGATGGAATCGCTGAAGAAGTAGTAGGTTTTTCCCATTTTCGCGCGGCGGCGTGCTCGTTCCTCGTCCTTGTGGATGTCCCAATCGAGATCTGTTTTGAGGAGTTCGGGTGGTGGTGGGTTTCCGAGGAAGACCATGGTGCAGTTGGGGCAGCTAAGGATTTTCCATGGGGAGACTGACCACCTTTCTAACAAACTGGCTTCACCGCCTTTGCAGACCGGGCATTTTCTGAGCTCTGTTGATTCCATTTGTGAGTTGTTAAAGAGGAGGGGGCGGGAGGTCAAGTGCCGCAGTTTGCACTTGCTCTAGCTTGCGGCAAAATACTGAATGCGCGTGCATGTGCGGATTTTTCCAAGTGTTTTCAAGAGGGCGGCAGGTGGATCGGGGGCGGTTTGAAGAGGCGTTGCGATCGATGAAGCACAGGGGGCCGGATGCGACGGGGGTTTATCATTCGGAGCCGATGATGGATGCTGAGGGAAATGAGGTTTTTGTAGCATCGGGGCATCAGCGGCTTTCGATTCTTGATCTTGATGCGCGGTCGAATCAGCCGTTTCGGCAGGGGCGGTTGAGCATTGTTTTTAATGGGGAGATTTATAATTTCAGGGAGCTTCGTAAGAATTTACCGGAGAGTT
>JBGSRM010000244.1:0-5063 GCA_041737575.1 Akkermansiaceae bacterium | reverse complement strand
TGCTTGAAGCCCAAGAAACGGAAATAGCCAGCCTCCGCAAAGGAGCAAACCACTAACTGGAGAGCCGTGTGCGGGAAATCCGCCTGCACGGTTCGGAGGGGGGAGCGGCGCAATTCAATGCGCCGTTCCTACCTCTATCTTATGGGTGTTTTTTTAGGATGGGGGCGAGGGCGGGTTCGAGGTCGGAGTCTTTGATGACGTGGAGGAGGGATTTGATGGCGGTGGGGATGTGTTGACGATACCAGTCGTCCTTGCGGTTGAGGGTGATGTTGGCGAAGGCACCGAGGGCTTGCATGAGGCGTTGGGCGGCGCATTTGTGGAAGAGGGAGGTTTCGGGGCGTTCGTCGGAGATGTCTTCCCAGAGGTCGAGGAGTTCGTTGCGTTCGTCCGGGGAGTGGTTCATGTAGGGGTCGAAGATGAGGGAGGCGAGGTCGTATTCCTGGCGACCGCGGCGGAGTCCTTGGAAGTCGATGAGGAAGACCTTGTCGTCCTTGATCATGAGGTTTTGAGATTGGAAGTCACGATGGACGAGGTGTTTGTGTGTTGAGCCGAGGGCCTGTGCCATGGCGAGGAAGGCGGGATCGTTTTCGAAGGGGACGGGGCTTTCCTGGAGGAGGTCTTCGATGAAGTAGTCGAAGAAGTAGCGTTGTTCCCAGCGGTAGAGGTCGGCATCGAAGGGTGGCATGAGTTCGAGGTCGGCGGGGATGCGGGTGAAGAAGAGTTTATCGATTTGTTCGAGGGCGGAGCGGTAGTAGGGGATGCGTTTTTGGAAGGGGAGGTCTTTGAGGGAGAGGAGGTCGGTATCGCCGAGGTCTTCGATGAGGGCGACGTTGTTTTGAGATTTATCGTAGAGGATGGAGGGGACGTTGAATTTGGAGGATTTGAGGAATTGGGCGATGGGGACGAATTGAGAGTTGTCCTCGCGTTCGTCAGTCCAGTAGATGCCGATGAAGTCGGAGTGGACGGGTGTTTTGACGCGGACGATGGTTCGGCCGGAGGCACCGCGTTTGATGGGGACCATGGTGACGGGGGTAGTCGGGTCGATCACGAGGAATTGGCGGGTTGCGGTGAGGATGGCTTCGGTGGACATGGGCGCGGGAGTATTGGGTAGAAGCTGAAAAACTGAAAAGCGGAAAAGCGGAAATGTGGAGGAATAAGTTTTGGTTAGAAGTTGAACAGTCCCGAGCGACTTGGAAATTTTCACCGCCAAGACGCCAAGGTCGCCAAGGTGGAGTGAATATCGATTTGCTTAACTTTCCTCGGCGATCTTGTCGTCTTGGTGGTGGATTCATAAGGTGATTTGTTCTGGTGCTGAAAACCGGGATGGATCGCCGCAAAGGAACGCAGAGAGCGCAGAGATTTAAGGATAAGGGGTGAGTTAGTGTTTGGGTTGACGGGAGGGGGGAAGGGGGGTTTGATTCGCGACCGCGGATTGCGGGGGATTTATGGATTACAGTGAAAAGATTGCGCGTCATGTTGCGGGTATACCCCGGTCGGGTATCCGTGATTTTTTTGAGTTGGTTCAGGGTAGGGATGATGTGATTTCGCTGGGGGTGGGTGAGCCGGATTTTGTGACGCCGTGGAGTATTCGGGAGGCGGCGATTTATTCTTTGGAGAGGGGTCAGACGACGTATACGTCGAATCTGGGGTTGTTGAGTTTGCGCAAGTCGATTGCGAAGTATGTGGGTGGGATGTTTGATGTGGAGTATGAGGCAGCGAAGGAGATTTTGGTGACGGTGGGTGTGTCGGAGGCGATTGATATCGCGTTGCGAGCTTTGTTGAATCCGGGGGATGAGGTGATTTATCATGAGCCGTGTTATGTTTCTTACTCGCCGAGTATTGTGATGGCGTATGGGGTTGCGGTGCCGGTGGAGACGGTGAAGGAGGATGGTTTTGCTTTGAAGCCTGAGGCGTTGGCGAGGGTGATCACGCCGAAGAGCCGGGTGTTGATGTTGAATTTTCCGACGAATCCGACGGGGGCAGTGGTTAGTAATGAGGATTTGGAGGGGATTGCCAAGTTAGCGATTGAGCATGATTTGATTGTGCTGACGGATGAGATTTACAGTGAGCTGAGGTATGACGGGGTGAAGCATGTTTCGATTGCTTCGTTGCCAGGGATGAAGGAGCGGACGGTTTTGATGCATGGTTTTTCGAAGGCGTTTGCGATGACGGGATTTCGTTTGGGTTATGCGTGTGCGCCGCAGCCGATTATCGAGGCGATGATGAAGATTCATCAGTATTCGATGTTGTGTGCGCCGATCATGAGTCAGTATGCGGCGATTGAGGCGTTGGAGAACGGGGCGGAGGCGATGGAGCGGATGAGGGACAGTTATCATGAACGGAGGGATTTTCTGGTGAGGAGGTTGAATGAAATCGGGTTGGAATGTCATACACCGGGGGGGGCGTTTTATGTGTTTCCATCGATTAAATCGACGGGATTGAGCTCGAAGGAATTCGCGACGAGGTTGTTGGAGACGGAGAATGTGGCGGCGGTTCCGGGGGGGGCGTTCGGGCCGAGTGGTGAGGGATTTCTGAGGTGTTGTTATGCGACGGGGATGGATGATTTGCGGAAGGCGATGGATTCGATCGGGAGGTTTGTGGGGACTTTGAAGAGATGAAATTTTAACCGCGGAGATGCAGAGGTCGCAGAGGGACGCAGAGAAAGATGAAATTATTTATTTGGATTTGAAGAACTGTTATGGCGAATGAAACTTTAGCACCGGAGGAGAGGATGAGGGCGCATGTGGTGCCTTTTGTGGTGTTTATGGTGTTCATGTTGGTGCTGCAGGTGAGTGAGAGTGTTTTGGGGTGGGATCATCCGGCGGCGCCGTGGTGGAGGCGTGATGTGGCACAGTTGATTTATCCGATCCAGACGTTGGTGGTGTTGGGGTTGTTGGTGATGTATTGGAGGGCGTTTGAGTTTCGGTGGAATTTGAAGTGGAGTTTGGTGGGGGTTGTTTTCGGGGCGGTGGGGATAGGTTTCTGGCTGTTGCCGACGACTTTGTATGATGCCTGGGGTTTGGAGGGAGAGACGGAGGGGTGGATGAAGTGGTTGGGGCTTGCGAAGAGGGAGGATGGTTTCAATCCGGGGATTTTTGAGAATCCGGTGGCGTATTGGGCTTCGTTGTTGATGAGGTTTTTGAGGGCTGTGGTGGTGGTGGCGTTGGTGGAGGAGATTTTTTGGAGGGGATTTTTGATGAGGTTTTGTATGGATTGGGAGGGGGATTATTGGAAGCAGCCGTTTGGGCGGAGGCATTGGAAGAGTTATTTGATTGTGACCGGGTTGTTCATGCTGGCGCATGGGTCAACGGATTGGGCGGGGGCGTTTGTTTATGGATCGATGACGTATTTGTTGTGTGTGTGGAGCAAGAATTTAGGGGCGTGTGTGGTGATGCATGGGGTGGCGAATTTGTTGATGGGGATGTATGCGATGGCGTATGGGAAGTATGGGTTGTGGTAGGGGAGTCGGAAGGTCGGAAAGTCTGAAGGTCGTAAAGTTGGAAGATGGAGTGGAGGTTGACGGGGTGGGTTGGTTGGGTAAGTTGGTGGGTATGAAGAGGATATTTTTGTTGGGGATTTTCGGGGTGGGGTGTTTGGGCGCGGAGGTGGTGGAGCGTGATGTGGTGTATGAGAGTGGTGGGGTGGAGTTTGAGGGGTTTCATGTTTATGATGATGAGGTGGAGGGGAAGCGGCCGGGGGTTTTGATTGTGCATCAGTGGACGGGGTTGACGGAGAATGAGAAGATGAGGGCGCGGATGATGGCGGAGCTGGGATACAATGTTTTTGCGGTGGATGTTTATGGGAAGGGTGTGAGGCCGAAGCCGCCGGAGGCTGGTGATGTTGCTGGAATATTTAAGAAGGATCGTGCGTTGTTTCGGGAGCGGATGGTGGCGGGTTTGGAGGTTTTGAAATCGGATGAGAGGACGGAAGGGAGTCGGTTGGCGGCGGTGGGGTATTGTTTCGGTGGGATGGGTGTTTTGGAGCTGGCGCGAGGGGGTGTGGATTTGAAGGGTGTTGTTTCGTTTCATGGTTCGTTGGGTGCGGCGGAGGGGATGGGAGCGGAGAAGGGCAAGGTGAAGGCGAAGGTTTTATGTTTGCATGGAGCGGTTGATCCGTTTGTGCCGAGGGAGGAGTTGGAGGGATTTGAAAAGGAGATGGAGGAGGCGAGTGTGGATTGGCAATTGGTATCGTTTGGTGGGGCGGTTCATGCGTTTACGCAGAAGTCGGCAGGGGATGATGTGACGAAGGGGGCGGCATACAATGCCAAGGCGGATGCGCGTTCGTGGGAGTATTTGGAGGAGTTTCTGGAAGAAATTTTTGGAGAGGACTGATGAGAAATGACCCAGCGAATGAATGTTCGTGATTATCTGGGGCAGTTCGGGAGGGAGGCGGAGGCTTGTGGATTTTGTGGGAGTGTTTTGTTAGAGATGGAGGATGGGAATATCGTGGTGTGGGAGAGGAAGGGGGAGGGGAAGGTGGTTTATGTTTCGGCGGGTATGCATGGGGATGAGCCAGCGGGGATGCTGGCGTTGTTAGAAATGATGAGGGAGGGGATGTTTGTGGATGGGGTACATTGGTTGATTTGTCCGGTTTTGAATCCAAGCGGGGTGGCGAGGATGACTCGTGATAATGTGGGAGGGATGGATTTGAATCGGGATTATTTGAGGAGGGAGAGCGCCGAGGTGAAGGCGCATGTGGCGTGGCTGGAGGGGGTTCCGGTGCCGGATTTATTTGTATCGTTTCATGAGGATTGGGAGACGGAGGGGTTTTATTTTTATGAGATCAATTTGGGTGAGGATGATGTAGGGCGTGCTGAATGTTTGTTGAAGGCGGTGGGGAAATTTTTTCCTGCGGAGATCGGGCCAGAGATTGACGGGCATGAGGTGAGGGAGGATGGGTGGATTTATCATGGGGCTGAGCCGGATTTGCCGGAGTCGTGGCCGGAGGCGATTTATCTGGCGCACTTGGGGTGTGCTTTGTCGTTTACTTTTGAAACACCCAGTAAAGCGGATTTGGTGAAGAGGGTGGGTGCGCTTGTGGCGGGGTTTCGTGCGTTGTTGGAG
>JBGSRM010000232.1:0-8704 GCA_041737575.1 Akkermansiaceae bacterium | reverse complement strand
ATGATGTGATGGGGAAGCGGGGAGGATGGCCGCAAAGGAACGCAAAGAGCGCAAAAGAGGATGGATATTTCAACCACGGATCCTACTTCGCCACCTACTTCGCTAAAGCTGAAGGTCAAGAAGGCTACGAAGGACAGGATGCACGGAATACACGGAATGTGGGGAGAAGATTGGAGGAGGTGGAATGGAGGGGTTAGGTGGTTATTTTGGTGGAAATGAGGTTTATGAAAAGTTGGGAGCTGGTTATAGTAATGAAGGATGGTGATGGTCGATGATTCGACGGACACCCACGGCGGGGTGTCCCTATCTTTTTTGAATCCTTGCGCAGGATGCGCAAGGGGGCAGGCAAGATGCGTGCGCTTCCCGGTTTAGGTTGGATCTTTGGTGGCGTTGGCTTCGCCGGCGAGGATGGTGGTGAGGACGTCTTTGCGGAGGTTGCCGCCTTTGCGTTGTGACCACCAGAGGACGATGGGGGATGCTACGAAGATGGAGGAGTAGGTTCCGACGATGAGGCCGACGAAGATCGTGATGGAGAAGTCGCGGAGTGCGGCGCCTCCGAAGACGGCGAGGATGACGATCGTGAAGATGGTGGTGGAGGAGGTGAGGAGAGTCCTGGAGAGGGTTTGGTTCACGGCCTCGTTCATGATGTCTTTGATTTCACCGGTGCGAATCAGGAGGGATTCGCGTATGCGGTCAAAGACGATGATGGTGTCGTTGATCGAGTATCCTGCGATGGTGAGGATGGCAGCGACGTGGATTTGAGAGAGTTGACCGCCGAATAGGACGACGATGCCGACGGCGATGAGGATGTCGTGAAGGACGGCGACTATGGCTCCGATGGCGAAGGAGACTTCGTAGCGGAAGACGATGTAGCCGAAGATGCCGAGGATGCCGAGTGAGAGTGCTACAAGGGCTTCCTTAAGGAAGTTGCCGCTCAATGTTGCGGATACTTCTTCTTGGGAGGCGGCGCGGAGGTATTTGCCATCGGCGTCTTTTTCACCGAGGAAGGGGATTTCGTTGCGGAGGATTTCGACTACTTTGTCGCCATCTTTTTCGTCCGCGCGGATCGTGAGCAGGGTGTCACTGCCGACGATTTTTTGTTCTTGTGCGATGGCTTGGCGGACGAGCGGCTTGCCTTCCAAGGCTTTGTTGACATCAGCGAGCGGGACGTTCGTATCACCGAGCTGGAAGGTGACGATGGTTCCGCCGGTGAAGTCGATACCGAGTGCGGATTTTTGTTTTACGGCGAAGGTGCCGAGGGAGAGGGCGATGAGGATGCAGGAGAAGACGGCGCATACTTTGGCTTTGCCGAGGAAGTCGAATTTGGGGTTTTTGATGAGGTTGAGGAAGGTCAGCTTGCGAAGGACGCCGGTATCGATGCCCCAGCGGAAGAGGACGCGGGTGGCGAGGATGGCGGAGAACATCGAGGCGACGAGACCGATGGTGAGGGTGATGGCGAAGCCTTTGATGCTGCCGCTGGCCATGCTGATGAGGATGATGGAGGCGATGAGGGTGGTGAGGTTGGCATCGAGGATGGATGAGAATGCCTTCTCGTATGCGGAGGCGAGGGCGGATTTGAGGGATTTTCCGTTTTCAATTTCTTCGCGGAGGCGTTCGTAGATGAGGACGTTCGCATCGACAGCCATGCCGATGGTGAGGATGAGACCGGCGATGCCGGGGAGGGAGAAGGTGAAGCCGAACATGGCCATGATGCCGAAGAGCATGACAGAGTTGATGAGGAGGGCGATGAGGGCGACGAGGCCGGCGGTGCGGTAGTAGATGAAGATGAAGAGTGCGGTGAGGGCGAGACCGGCGAGGGCGGAGAAGATGCCTTGTTTGACGAATGCGGCACCGAGGGTGGGGGAGACCGTGCGTTCCTGATCGACGTTGAGTTTGTTTACGAGAGGGTTCATCAGGGCGTTGGCAAGGCTTTTGCGTTCGTCCGAGTTGTCGAGGCCGGTGATGATGAAGTCTTTGCCAAGGGGGACGGTTTGAACCGAAGGGGCGCTGATGACTTTGCCGTCGAGGACGATGGCGATGCGATCAATGTTGGGGCGCATGTCCTTGGTAAGGGCGATCATTTTATCTTCACCCTCGCGGTTCAGAGTGATGTCAACAGCATCACCGCGTTGGATTGAAGGTATCGCATTTTGAATATTGGAACCATCAAGGGCTGGCTGGCGTTTGAGCAAGATCGGGGTGGTTGTTTCGATGCCGTCTTCATTTTTCTGCGTGAATTCATAGGCGCGGTATCCGGGGATGATTTCGACGCCGTCGAGGACGCGTTGGGCTAGGCCTGGTTCTCCGTTTCTTGGGTGGACTTCCTTGAGTTCGAGTTTAGCGACTGTTTCGAGGGTGGTGCGGATTTCGGCGGATTCCTCCGGGGTAACGCCGGGCATTTGGACGAGGATGCCGTCGTCGCCCTGGCGGGCGATGAGGGGTTCGGATTTGCCCATGGGGTCGAGGCGGTTTTTGATGACGCGCATGGCTTCTTCGACTTGATCCGGGGTGACGGGCATGGGGTTGCCATTTTCGTCTTTTTTGGGTTCTATGCGGAGTGCGAAGGCGGAGCCGCCGACGATGTCGATGCCGCCTTTGAGTTTATCTTTGAGAGGAGTGACCGCGAGTAGGCAGAGGCCGACGATGCCGAAGATGAGGACGGTGCCGATGTTGCGTTTTCTACTTTCGATTTCCGTGGCGAAGTACCAGAAGAAGAGGACGAGGAGGGAGAGTCCTGTTAGAAAGAGGATGAGAGGGTCGTTGAAAAAGGCTACGGCGAGCATGGAGAGATTTTAATTTTGAATTTTGGATTTTGGATTATGGATTCTGAATGAGGGAAGAATCAGTCTTTGGATTCTTTTTTGATGATGGTGGAGACGGCGGGTTTGTCGAATTCGAGGATGGTGCCTTCGGCGACTTTGATCATGACTGTGTTGTCTTTGACGTTGTGGACGATGCCGTGGAGGCCGGCGGTGGTGACTACTTTATCGCCGGATTTGAGGGCGGCGATGCGGGCAGCAAGTTCTTTGCGCTGGCGTTGTTGGGGGCGGATGAGGAGGAAGTAGAACATCACGACCATGATGACCATCATGAACATGGGATCGCCGATGATGTTTGGGAATCCGGCGGCTATGAGTGAGTTGTTGGAGAGGAAATTGATGGTGTTGGTCATGGTTTGGATTGGTTGGAAAGGTAGCGGTTGGTGAATGATGTTTTGAAGTCTGAGAAGGTGTTGGAAAGGATGGCTTGTCGCGCTTGCTGCGTGAGGGAGAGGTAGAAATGCAGATTATGGAAGGAAAGCAATCGTAAAGCGAGTAATTCGCCAGCGCGGAAGAGGTGGCGGATATAGGAGCGTGAGAAACGGGAGACGTGGGGGTGGCTGGATTCGCAGATGGGGCGCGGGTCTTGGGCGTGGATTAGGTTTTTGATGTGGATGGGGCCGTCGAGGGTGAAGGCGACGCCGTGGCGTGCCATGCGGGTGGGCATGACGCAGTCGAACATATCGACGCCGCGAGAGATCATTTCGAGGATTTGGGGTGGGGTGCCGAGGCCCATGGCGTAGCGGGGTTTGTGGGCAGGGAGGAAGGGGATGGCGTTGTCGATGGCGTGAAACATTTCTTCTTCCGGTTCGCCGACGGAGACACCGCCGATGGCGTAGCCATCGAAGTCGAGTTCTACGAGTTCACGGGCGGATTGTTCGCGGAGATCGGGGTAGATGGAGCCTTGGACGATGCCGAAGTGGTGTTGTTTGAGGGGGCTGGAATCCCCCTCAACGGCCTGGGGCTGGAATCCCCAGCCACTTTTGGTGATGTGCTCTTTGCAGCGTTTGGCCCAGCGGGAGGTGAGGGCTAGGGAGGTAGCGGCGTATTTTTCGTCGCAGGGGTAGGGGGGGCATTCGTCGAAGAGCATGGCGATGTCGGAGCCTAGGGAGGCTTGGATTTCCATGGATTTTTCGGGGGTCAGCATCATGCGGGTGCCATCGAGATGGGATTGGAATTGGACGCCTTCTTCGGAGATTTTGCGCATTTTGGCGAGGGACCAGACTTGGAAGCCGCCGGAGTCTGTGAGGATGGGTTTTTGCCAGGATGTGAAGTCGTGGAGGCCGCCCATTTGGGAGATGAGTTGGTCGCCGGGGCGGAGCCAGAGGTGGTAGGTGTTGCCGAGGATGATTTGTGCGCCGAGTTCGTCGAGTTCGGCGGGGTGGAGGGTTTTGACGGAGCCTTGGGTTCCGACGGGCATGAAGATGGGAGTGGTGACCTCGCCGTGGGGGAGGGAGAGGGTGCCGGCGCGGGCATTCCTGTCGGTGGCGGTAAGTGAAAAGGGCATTTGAGAAATAGGACTTATGAGACCTATAGGACTAATTAGAGGTCGAAGAAGCGTTTGGCTTTTTCGAGGAAGGATTGGTGGACGGGGGAGTTGTGGATGCCGATGGATTCTGCGAAGGCGATGAGTTTTTCCTGTTGTTCTTTGTTGAGTTTGGTGGGGACTTCGACTTGGACGGTGACGTTGAGGTCGCCTTTGGGGCCGCCGGAGAGGGAGGGCATACCTTTTTCGCGGACGCGGAAGGTGGTTCCGCCTTGGGTTCCGGGGGGGATTTTGATGGAGGCTTGGCCGTCAAGGGTTGGGACTTTGAGTTCGCCGCCGAGGGCTGCGGAGCTGAAGGGGAGGGGGACTTCGCAGTAGAGGTTGGTGTCGTCGCGCTCGAAGACGTCGTGATCGCGGACGTGGATGAAGGCGTAGAGGTCGCCGGATGCTCCGCCGCGGACGCCAGCGTCGCCGTTGCCGGTGGAGCGGAGGCGGATGCCGGTATCGACGCCGGGTGGGATGCGGAGTTTGATGCGGGTTTCGCGTTCATGGCGTCCGGTGCCGTGGCAGTCGCCGCAGGGGTCGGTCACGATTTCGCCTGCGCCGCGGCATTCGGGGCAGGTGGTTTGTTGGATGAAGATTCCGGATTGTCTGTTGACGACGCCGCGACCGGCGCAGGTGGTGCAGGATTTGAGGCTGCCGGAGGATTTGGATCCGGTGGCGTTGCATTTTCCGCAGGGGATGTTGCGTTCGATTTCGAGTTCTTTTTCGATGCCTTTGGCGGCTTCTTCGAGGGTGATTTCGAGGTCGTAGCGGAGGTCTGAGCCGCGTTGTTTGCCGGATTTGCGTCTTGTGGATGAGCCGCCGCCGAAGAATTCCTCGAAGCCGCCGCCGAAGGCGCTGCCGAAGACTTGGGAGAAGATGTCAGCGGGGTCGTGGAAGCCGCCGCGTGAACCGCCGCCCATTCCGCCGGAGAAGGCGTCGTGGCCGTAGCGGTCGTAGGCGGCGCGTTTATCAGGATCCGAGAGGGCTTCGTAGGCTTGGCCGAGTTCTTTGAATTTTTCTTCGGCTGTGGGGTCGCCGGGGTTTTTATCCGGGTGGAATTTTACGGCGAGTTTGCGGTAGGCTTTTTTGATTTCGGCGGCGTCTGCGTTGCGTGGGACGCCGAGAATTTCGTAGTAGTCGCGTTGTGCGGGCATTCTATTTAAATTTTAAATTTTAAGTTATAAACTTCAATTACTGGGCTAAACCTCAATTTTTTGGGTTTGGAGGTTATTTGTTTTCTGTGGGTGCGGCGACGATGACGGAGGCGGGGCGGAGGAGGCGGTCGCGGAGTTTGTAGCCCCGGCGGGAGACGCGGAGGATGGTTCCTTCGGGTTGGTCGGAGGGTTCCTGGGAGACGGCGTCGTGGAGGTTGGGGTCGAAAGTGGTGTTTGTGGGTATGTCGAGGACGCCTTGGTTGGAGAGGAATTCGTTGAGTTGTTTGCGGACCATGTCCATGCCGATATAGATCATGGATGAGGTGTCTTGGGCGGCGGCTTGCATTCCCATTTCGAAGTTGTCGATGACGGGGAGGAGGTCTTCGAGGAGGCGTTGGTTGGCGTAGCGGATGGCGTCTTCGCGTTCGCGTGCGGTGCGTTTACGGAGGTTGTCCATTTCCGCGGCGGTGCGGATGGAGAGGTCTTTCCATTTGGCGGCTTCGAGTTCGAGTTGTTCCCAGGGGTCGAGGTCTTGATTTTCTGTGGAGGAATCGATTGATGGCTCCTCGGAGTTGGGAATTTCTTGAGTGGGATCGGAGTCGTTTGGTTTCATGGGCGGTATGTGTAACTCAGAATGCGGCGAGGTCAACTCGGGAGAGTGGGGAGGTCTTAAAGTCGGAAGGTCGGAAAGTTAGTTGGTAGGATGTGTAGATTAGGCGGAGGTGGGGAGACGCGGCTGAAGCCGCGGTGCCTTGGTAGGCTGAAGCCTACTCTCCTTGGGTGGTGTAGATTAGGCGGAGGGCGTCTAGGCGGAGGCGGGGGTGGGAAAGGTGGGTGGTGGTGGTTTTCAGGATGGAGTTGAGGGCGGTGATTTGTGAGGTGGGGAGTTTGGGGTTGCGGGTGGCGAGGTCTTGGAGGCGGGAGATTTGTGCGGAGATGGAGGAGGTGGCTAGGGTGATGGCGGCTTGGGTGGTTTTGTTGGAGGCGTTGGTGGCGATGGAGGTGGCGGCGGTTAGCATTTTGGGGAAGAGGGTGGATTTGAAGGTGGGTTGGGAGATGAGTTGGCGAGGGTCGGCGGGTTGGAGGAGTTGGGAGGGTGGGGCTTTTGTGAGGGATTTTCCGGTGTGATCGACGATGACGCGGAGGAGGGTTGGGGGGAGGAAGCGGTCGAGGTGGAGGTGTGGTGGGGCGATGGTTTCGAGGATGAAGGCGCAGTCGAGGAGGATGGATTTTGAGTTGGTGTTTTGGAGGGTGGCGAAGGAGGCGTTGCCGGTGCTGGAGTCGAGAAGTTGGTTGAGGGCGTCGCGGAAGATGGGGTGGTCGAAGGTGAGGAAGTTGAGGTCTTCGCGTGAGAGGGCGGTGGTGCGGTCGAAGGTGATGGAGAGGCCGTCTTGGCTGATGTCTGCGAAGGCGTCTGAGAGGCGGTTGCCGTGTTTGAGGATGTAGGAGCGGTGGGAGAGGTCAGAGACGTCGAGGCCGAGGTGGTCGAGGAGGCGGAGGGAGAATTGTTCGAAGCGTGGGTCTTGGTCGGCGGTGTGGATGGTTTGTATGAGGTCTGCGGAGAGGGAAGCGGGAGGGGCGCCGAGTTCGAGGAGGCGGTCGTGGCCTGTGGAGAGCTGGTGGGAGACTTCGGATTTTAGTTTTGCGGAGCGGGATAGGAAGTTTTTGAAGGGTTTGGAAGAGGGGGAGGAGTTGGCGAGTTGGTCGAGTTCCGGGAGGAGTGTGGAGGAGAGGGTGGTTGCGCCTTTGAGGGGGTGTGAGAAGGCGTCGAGCGCTTCGTGGAGCCAGCGGGCGTGGAGTTCTGAATTACTATGTTCGCCGTAGGGGATGTGAATTTGTATGTCGCCGGTTTGGCCGATGCGGTCGAGGCGGCCGATGCGTTGTTCGAGGATTTCTGGGTCGCGTGGGAGGCCGAAGAGGATGAGGTGGCGTGCGAACTGGAAGTTGCGGCCTTCCGAGCCGATTTCAGAGCAGATGAGGATACGTGCGCCATCGGTTTCCTGGAAGTAGGCGGCGTTGCGGTCTCGCTGGAGGAGGGAGAGGTCTTCGTGGAAGAGTGCGGAGTTGATTTGGATGATGTTGAGGATTTTTTCCTGGACGGTTATGGCGGCTTGCGGGGAGCTGGTGATGAGGAGGATTTTTTCGGATTCGGGGAGGGTTTGGAGGTGTTTTGCGAGCCATGTGTAGGGGCAGGTTTTTTTGGGGATGGGGTGGAGGATGGGGATGCGTTTTGGGAAACCTGTTAGATTTTCGCGGGTGTTGCGGAAGAGCACCTGGCCGGTTCCGAAGGAGTCGATGAGTTGGGAGATGAGGGGTTGGCGGGAGGATTCGTCGCCGTTTGTTAGATTTTTGAGGAGGGTTTGAGTGGAGGGGGATTTGGTGAAGCGGGAGATGTTTTTAGGGATTTGCCCGTTGAGGAGGGATTCGATGGCGGTGGCGAGGGGTGTGTAGGATTCGATTTCTGTTAGAAAATCTTTGAGGTCGGGGTAACGGGCGGGGTCGAGGAGGCGGAGGCGAGCGAAGTGACCTTCCGGGCCGAGTTTTTGAGGGGTGGCGGTGAGGAGGAGGAGTGAGGGGATTGTTTGCGCGAGGGATTCGACGGTTTGGTAGGCGGGTGAGGTTTCGTTTTCAGACCATTCGAGGTGGTGGGCTTCATCGACGATGAGGAGGTCGAAATCGGCGTTTTGAGCTTGGTTGGTGCGGGTGGGATTTTCGGAGAGGAAGGAAATGGGGCAGAGGATGAGTTGGGAGTTGAGGAAGGGGTTGGAATCGGGGTTGTGGGTGGTGAGGGAGATGCAGCGGTCTTCATCGAAGATAGCGAAGAGGAGGTTGAAGCGGCGGAGGAGTTCGACGAACCATTGGTGGATGAGTGGTTCTGGGACGAGGATGAGGATGCGGTTGGCGCGTCCGGTGAGGTGGAGGCGGTGGAGGATGAGGCAGGCTTCGATGGTTTTTCCGAGGCCGACTTCGTCAGCGAGGAGTAGGCGGGGGTGGAGGCGATTGGTGGCTTCTGCGGCGATGGAGAGCTGGTGAGGGATGAGGTCGATGCGTGCGCCGGTGAAGCCGTGGGCGGTGGAGCGTCGGGTGGCGGCGTTCCAGCGGAGGGCTTCGAGGCGGAGGTCGAAATCGCGCGGATGATCGGTGATGCCGGCGAGGAGGCGTTTTTCCGGGTGGATGAAAGAGAGGGAGTCGAGGAGGTC
>JBGSRM010000226.1:0-7866 GCA_041737575.1 Akkermansiaceae bacterium | reverse complement strand
GGCGCAAGCGGGCGGAGCACATCCGCTTGGCGGATCCAGCCGGGGAGGCCGTAAGTGCTGTAGCCTTCGGCGGCTTTGGAAAAGACATATTCAGAACCGACAAGCTTGGGATTGTTTGCTGGCAGCGTTTGTGTCGCGTATTCCTTTGCCGTATTTTTCAGTACAACATTGGGATCGTTCGCTGGCTCTTCAGCCATTTTGTTGAGGGCGGCCTGGATGGCACCTGCAAGCGCCCTCTCATCCGTGGATTCGCCAAGACGCCGATTGACGAATTCCGAAAGGGACAGGAAAGGCCCGCGCATCCGCACCTGCTCGACGATTTTCTCGGCAAAGGAATCGAGCATGGCTTCCGTGAATACGCGGTAACCGGTGAAATGGGAACTATCCTCGAACTCACCTGACATTCCAAACTCTCCCGCTTGGAGGTCGCCCGCGACAGTGGAGCGGGAGAAGGCGTAGCTGGTCTCGGCGGAGGTGTTCATGCCTCCCTCGACGAAGTGGGGAATTTTTTGATTGCGGGCGTGGCCAAGCAGGGCGCGCCATGCGGCGACAGATGTGGAGTTCACGTTGAACATGCCTTCCACTTCGAGGCGGGACGCCACCCGCTGCCAGCCGTCCGGGCTGATGATATCGTTGTAGCGAGCGGTTTGGCCTACCTCATCGAGTGACTGGTCTTGCAGAATGGGACGGTAGTTGCGGTTCACAAGGGGTTTGGTTCCGCTCAGGAATTGCTTGTAGCGTGCTTCCAGATCGGTGGCGATCACCTTGCCGAAGCCGACGGGTTCGGGTGCGATGGTGGAGAAGAACCAATCGTCGAAGAGAACGTGGTTTGCGCAGTAGGCATCGTCTTGCTGGCGGTTCTGCCTGTCAACGCTATCGCCGGGGTTGATGACATTGTCAGATGGAATCAGGGGAGCCGCATCGCTATTTCCGATGATGTTGATTTGGTATGGCGGGCTCTGGTTCTGGCTACGGAGATCCCAATTCTGTAGCTCGGCCAGTGAGGCTAACGGGCGGAGCGGCATATCATTGAGCACAACGCGGGACAAGCCGTTGCCCGATTCGAAACCGGATATAATATAGCCGCGGTGATTCGTGTTGTTCGCATTGGGCAGCTTGCTGTCCTTGTCGGCAACGGGGAAGAAACTGAAGTCGAGGGGTGTATTGACAAAATGCTTTGCTCCCCTGGCATCGAGAGCGTTGTGGATATTGTTCGCATATGGACTGATCTGCACCACCCCTTTGCTGGCTACGTTCGTATTGCTGGAAACCCGGGAGCCGAATGTCGCGCAAAAGAAGGGTGTCCATTTGTTGACAATGGAGCTTGCACTGGGGGATGACAGATTTGCGGCGGGAATCGGCGGCCAATATTGGTTGGCTCTGGCTGGGGTCATACTCAATAGGTATAACGCGTATGTTGGATCGTTCGTCGGATGCGGCGTGGTTCCGGACGTTTCGCTTATCACGTAAAAGGTTCCCACTTCCGTGGCGGCTGCGAGGCTGGTGCCGTTGATGGTGGCATCGAAGGTCAAATCCACCTTAACAGGACTATCGCCATTGAGAATGTTGACATCGAAAACATAACCGGATCTTGGACGATAACCCTCGGAAAAATTTATGTGGACGGCTGTATTTCCTCCCGGTAACGACACGGGCGTGTTGGTTGTGGGTGAAAACACCTTGGTCTCACCGGGCATCAAGCTAAACGAGGATTCCAAGACGTAATTTATTCTCGCTGTGCCAGAAAAGGGATTGTATTTATTGAAAAAGTTATTGGCGTTTCTGGTTAGTTGTCGGTAAGTGCCTAACGGATTGGAAGTCGCATTATAGCCATACGGCAAGCCATTCCTGTCATAATGACGGAAAGCAATGGGCGTGGTGTAAGGGAAGCTTACATATAGTTTTTTATTGGGAGCGTTGCTTGAAATGTTGTTTATTGAAACATTGTATGGGTTCCACAAAGTGAAAACAGGGGTTGCAAGCAATTGAAGTCTGTATGTTTTCGGGGTGGTGGGCGGCGTGACCTCCACTGTTTGATGGGAATACACCCATTGTATGCGTGAGACGATGGGGAGATGCGGCAAGGTGTGCAGATTGTTATAAATGCGTTGGGCTTGGGCAGTGTTATTCCGATTATCGTTGCCTCTGAAATTAATCGAATAACTCCCTCCGCCCGAATCGGTGATGTTTTTGTACTTCGTTGCGTATTCCGCCAGGTTTGTCCATGAGGCGACCGGGCCCGTGGCATAGTAAGGGTTGGACCCTCCCGCATACTCACTCCATGGGAAAAGCATGCTACCGGGCTGCTTGGCTTTTGCTACATCTGTATTGGCCGGCTTGGTCACGCTGGTGTTGTCTGCAGCATTCGGTGAGAGGCGGAAGAATGGCAGGCCGCTTGACGGGAAATTTGCCTCGCTCCAACGCTCGGTCATGAGTGACATGTCCTTGCGCCAGCCGCCCGTGGCGGTGTTGGTGAGAAGACCGACGGAAGAAACGGAGAGATCGTGGAAAAACTGGTGGGGCTTGGTGGTGGTGACCGCCGCAGGGATGAGCTCCGCCGTCTTCAATGTGATGGCTTTGGCGACAGGCTTGGGGTTCTCGTTATCGGGATTGAAATCGGTCGGGTCTGTGAGAATGGCGTCGAGGCCGAAGGGTTTCGGATCGGGTACGGCATGGCTTTTGGCAAAATCCGCCCAACCGACGGCGTTGTCGCTGGCTGGTTTGTAGGGTTGCGGTAGGCGAGCCTTCTGGTTTTCTCCGCTGACCCACCAGGCCAAGGTGCCGGAGTTGTTGGCGGGTTGCGGGATGAGGTGGATTTGGCCTTGCTGGGTGGGGCCTAGGGTTCCTTGGGCGAGAAGTGGGACGGAATTGGGTGTTGGTGAGGAGGAAGCGAGTGCGGAGGGGTTTGTGGGATCGGTGGAGTTTTCTGCTCCGGAGACAAGCCATGTTAAGAAGCGTCCGCCGTTGGCCTCGGATTTTGTTTTTTCGCTATATATGGGTATGACGGGGCGCCCGCTGGTTTCGTGATCGGTTCCTTCCCAGCTTTTCCATACGCCTAGGAGTGGTGGGCTATTGGAGTCGATGATGGAGGAAGGTGCGGTGATGCGGGTGTCTGGGCCTGTGTGTTTTTGGAGTTCGCCGATGGCGAGGATGAGTGCCATACGGGCGTTGGCTTGAGCCGTGGCTTGTGCGGCGGATTGATTGGTGGAGCGGAGGGAAACTGAGGAGAGGCTGAGGAGACCGATGGCGATGACCGTTAGCAAAATCATCAAAGAAAGGGTCGCGATGAGAGCGAAGCCCTGAGGGTGTTTTTTGTTATGATTGATGCGCACGGGGTTTTGGGTTTAAGGGCATCAAAGACTGGGAAATGTCTTTGAATTTAATCCGCGGGGTTTGGAGCCTCGGCGACGAAGTTGAAGCGTAGGTCATCGATGAAAGAGGTGCCTTCGCCGGTTGACTCGAAGCTGAGGCTGAGGGAATTCTGAGAGGCGATAAAGGTGTCGCTGGTGAAGGTGGTGTAGTTAAGGTCTTTGGGTGTGATGGTTTGGACGTTGTTGAAGGATATTGTTTTGTCGCCGAGTTTTACTTGGAAGGATGATGCGCCGTCTTTACGGGCGGCTGCATCAAAGCTGATGGTGTAGGTGACATCCGACTCAAAGCCGTTGACTAAGGTGGAGAAGGAGGCTCCTTGGTTTTGTAGGATGGCGGCTTGGGAGCCTTCCGGTGCCAGAGGAGGGAGGAAGGGACTATGGTTTCCGGTGATGCCGCCGCCGTTTTTGAATGTCCAGTTTGAACCTACGAGCGAGCCATTACCTGCTACGGGTTGTTTGAAGATGCCTTTTCCTTGCACTGGATTTTCGAAGCCGCCGTCCGGGATGGTGGGGACGGCGCGTGAGATGCTCACGGAGTCGATGAGTAAGGAGCAGTCCCCCGAAACGGGACTGGCGGAGATTTGTATGTTAGCGGAGGGGCCGAAGACGGCGAGGGGGCCACTGACGATGCGGCGGAAGTTGTCTGTTTTCTTGATGTTGTCAGGTACGGTGTATGAGGTGGTTCCGAGGTCAAGAGAGACCGAGGTACTTGTGGCGGCTCCTGGGAGGCCGCGCTCACCGATGAAGTAGGTGACGGTGTAGAGTTTTGATGGATCGAAGCCGCTAATGGTTTGGGAGATTTGTCCTTTGCCTTGGATGAAGGCAGTGTGGGTGCCGCTGTGGGGGGGTTGTTCGAGGAAAGGTTGTGCTTCATTGCTGATGCCTATTCCCAAACCACTTGTTGCCCATGAGGCGATGGGGCCGTAGCCTCGAATATCGTGGTCTGCTGAATAATTTTCCAGAGAATCGAAGCCGGGGTTACGGATGATTAGGGAGTTGGGTAGGGTCTTCTGGAAGCGGTCGGAGTCGTAGGCTGTTTCAAGCAGATTTCCATCGTCATCGACTTTTCTGGCCATGCCTGCGGTGAGGATGAGTTTGTCTGATTTTTTATCGCGGCCAAGGGCGTTGATCTCTACTTTACCTTTGACGACGTGGACTTCGTGTTCGCCGTCTGCGGGAGCGAGGACGCCGAATTTTGTGCCGAGATCGACGATGTTGAGTTTCGGGGTTTCGATGGTGAAACCGATGGCGGCGGGCGGGACCTCGAACCAAGCCTCGCCTTGCGACATGGATATGCGGTCATCGGCAAGGACAAGGATGTCAGAAGGAGCTTTGGCGATGCAGCGCACTCCCGATTTGAAGGCGATTTCCGTGGTGCCATGGGAAATTTGTAGTCTGGAACCGGTGCGTAAAGTATTGCCGTCAGGCGAGGATTCTTTGCCGTTCTCGGAGTGTGTGAGGGTGAAGGAGGCGTCTTGGGTGACAAGGAAGCTGGCGAGGCTGTCATGACGAGGGGCGTTGATAAGCCAAAGGGTTACGGCTGTGATGAGCATGAGGGCGGCGGCGGCCATGAGGGAAATCCTGACCTGTTTGCGGCGATGCTGGGCAAGCAGCCGTTTCATCGGGATGACCGGCATCAAAGGCATGTTTGAGCGGGACTGGTGGTGGTTCTGGAGCGCGCTGTGCAATGCCGCTGTTTGCAGGTATAGTTCGCGAGCCTGTTTGTTGCTTTGGAGTTCAATATCGAGTTGCGCGATGCCTTTCGCATCCAATTCGCCATCGAGCATTAGGAGGATGCGGTTTTCCAGATCTTCGGGAAGTCGGTTGTTCATGCGAATTTGCCTTGGAGAGAGTTTTCCACACATTCCCTGAGGGCGGAGCGGATGCGCAGGAGTGCGACGCGAAGGGCGGATGCTTTTCTGCCGGTGATTTGGGCGTGCATCTCAAGAGAGTGTTCGGGGAGGTAGCGGGCTTCGATGAGTTCGCGCTGGCTGCGGGTGAGTTTTGCCATGCAGGTTTCGAGAGCGAGGAGGTAGTCTTCCTGTTGGAGCGAGGTGGTGATTTCCTCGGCGAGCATGTTGAGGAGATTTTCGGAGAGGAGGGCGTGGCCGTGGCGTTTGGTGCGAGCGCGGGAATGGAGTACCTCGAGGCGAGCGATGGTAAAGGCCCATGCGAGGAAGTTGCTTCCCGGACGATAACGCTCGCGGCTTTTCCAGAGGGTGAGATTGGTTTCCTGCAATACGTCAGCCACATCCGAGCTACCGGGCATGAGTGAGACGACGAAGGCGCGTATGCGCCCCTGACATGCGGTCAATTCGCTGATGAACTCCTGCAACTGCCGTCCATCGCCGGAGGCTTGCTTATTTTCGGAGTCTGATTCGGGCAATGACATCGTTGGATAGCCTCAAAGGGAGAGGAACGTTACAAACTTGTCAGTGAGTTTCTGACTATTCCTCGGGGTCTGCTTGTATTTCGCGAGTGGCTAAAACTTTGTCCACGCGGGTGTTGTCCATGTCGACAACTTCAAATGACCATTCTCCGGCGGTGATGCGGTCCGTTTCCGTAGGAACGCGGCCAAGCTCGTCCATAAACCAACCAGAAATGGTCTGGAATTTGTCGCCGCCGCCTTCGGGGAGGATGAATCCGTCGAGGCGCTCGGGGAGTTTCTCGATTTCAAACAATCCGTCGATGAGCCAGGTGCCATCCTCCCGTTGTTTGACGGGCATGGTGAGTTGTTCCTCGATGGACGGGACGTCTCCGACAATGGTTTCCATGAGGTCGATGAGGGTGACCATGCCCATGACGCTGCCGAATTCGTCGAGCACGAAGGCGGCGCGTTCACCGCTCTTGCGGAATGTTTCCAGAAGGATGCTGGCCTTTTGTGTTTCCGGGATGAGGAGTGGCGCGGTCATGATGGTGGTGAAGGAGACCGTTTCATGAGCAGCGAGCCTGCCGTAAATGCTCTTGATGGAGACGGCTCCTACTAGATTTTCTCTACGTCCGTGATAGACGGGAAAGACCCCTTGGGTGCTATCCATGATGAGTGGCCAGACTTCCTCATGTTTCGCGTCTTGCTCAATCCAGACCATTTTTGAGCGCGGGATCATGATGTCATAGGCGACGAGTTTTTCGAAGTCGATGACGCCTTGCATCATTCTGGATTCTGCGTTGTTGATGGATCCGGTAGTTATGCCCTGACGGACGAGAACTGTAAGTTCTTCACGAGACATGCCGTTATCTTCGGTTTCGCGAACGCCGAAAATTTTCAGCACACCGCTTGTTGAGCAGGAAAGGAGGCTAACGACTGGGGAGGCTAGGGTGGAGAGGGCGGCCATCGGAGCAGACATGCTGCTGGCGATGGCTTCTGGAAATTTCATGGCCAAGCGTTTTGGCACCAATTCACCGACGACGAGAGATAGATATGTTAGAATGCCAATGACGATAGCGAGGGAGATTGGCTTTGCATACTCTCCGATGATGGGAACGACGGCGATGACTTCGGCCAGGCGGGTTGCGACCGTTCCGCTACCAAGCGCTCCTGCGATGATGCCGACCATGGTAATGCCGATCTGGACGGTGGATAGGAAGCGATTGGGGGATTCGGTAAGGTCGAGGGCTCTGGCTGCTCCGGCGCTGCCTTTATCTGCCATTGACTGCAACAAACCTTTCCGGGAGGAGACGATGGCGATTTCTGTCATGGCGAAAACGCCGTTGGCTATGAGGAGGATGAGGACGATGGATATTTCGAGAAACGCTGAATTCATGGAGGTTATTTAAGACAAATCGCGCGCATACTTTCACAAGATTGGATGGGTGTCCAATACGCTAATTTGTGATTTCACCGGGGATCGGTGATTCGGCCGAGGAAGAGGCAGGCACCGGTTTCGCGGTGTTGGATGGCGAAGGCGAAGGGGCGGTCGGCGCGGATTTCGAGAGGTTTTTCAGGTTCCACGGGCATGCTGGTGGCCCTAGGCATGAGGCCGGCGGTGGCGGCGGCGGCTTCTGTGCCGTATTTATCGACAGCGATGAAGGCTTTGTGGACGACCTCGCCGATGAAGAGGTAGTCGTTTGCTTGGCGGGGCGCCATGCGGGAGAAGTCCGCGCTGGTTGGTGGTTTGTCGAAGGCGGTGGGCATGCCCATTTCTATTAGGTGATCGGCTAGGAGGACGCTGGGTGGTTCGAGTTTGAATTGTGGGAAACGGAGGATGATGTCTTTGGTTTCGAGCTTGGCAGCTTCTTTGAGGATTGCCGGGGTGAGGGTTTTTTCGAGGGCGGTGAGGCCTTCTTTTTCGTCGGGGATGATGAGGAGGAATTGAAGGCCGCCATCTGCGTATGGGATGGAAACGACGGTGCCGTTGGGGATTTTTTTGTAGCCGTATTCGTTCTGATTTATGAGGCCTGGGGCTTTGACTTCCTCGGTGCCGTTGACGAAGAATGAGGCTTCTTTTTCCTCATGGAATTCAGATGCCCATGCGGCTTTGATGTAGATGGCGTT
>JBGSRM010000193.1:0-13603 GCA_041737575.1 Akkermansiaceae bacterium | reverse complement strand
TATCCTGCCCCGCAAGGCCCGCACCGCGTCCGCACGGATGCGCGCCGCATCACCTTCCTATCGCGCGAAGATTATCTCGCACAGATCGAGGCAAAGATGGATCGATTGCTGACGCGTGTTCGTGCCATTTATCGCCAGGAACGCGCCGCCCATTTGCTCGTGCGCAGTCTTGATCCCGCGCAAGAAAGCTTCACACAAACGTGCCAGCTCGAAGCGATTCGCCAGGAAATGCTGCGCGAGCAACTCAACCTGACTTCAGCCGAGACCCGCCTGCTGCTTGCCGACCTCGCCGCCAACAACATCACCGATGCCGCCAACAATGCTTCGCTCCAACAACTCGCCGACGGCATGGAAGCCATCGCCGAAAAATCCATCGCCAAAGCCGCCACCCTTCTCCGCGCTCAGGCAGGCATGGGAGAAAACAATAACGCCGATCTGATCGCCGCCGATGTCACGGTTAACCAGGCCGCGCGCGAACTCGCGGCACTCGTGATGCAACGCGGCATCGATGCCTCACGCGAGGTCTTCGCATTGGAAACTCAGATGCTCTCCAGTGAACAAGCCACGCTGCGTTCACGCGGTTTGGAACTCGCCATAGCACCGGATAACGAAGCGCTCGAACGCTTGTCCAAACACCAGACAGAACTCGCCGCATGGACCTCGGAATTGTTAGAAAAACTGCAATCCACCATGCGCTATGACAAACGCCCGCTCGCCGTGTTGCATCTCACGCGCCGGATGATCGACCTTCGCAAAAGCGGCACGGAAGCACAAATGAAACAAGCGGCGGAATTGACCAGCAAGAGCGAGTTTGCCAAAGCCGCGGAACTTCAGACTGAGTCCGTGAAAGCCCTGCTCAAGGCGGAATTCAGCGTCCGCACAGGAGCCGAATACACTTCCATTATCTCCGCCCGCGACACACTCGCCTCACTGTTAGAAGAGCAAAGCAAACTCCGCGCCGAGTGCGAGACACTGACCTCCGATGCCATCAGCGATGATCTCACAAAACGCCAACTCGCCATCCGCAACTCCCTCTTGCAAATCCTCCTTCCAGAGATTCCCGCACCACGCACGCGCCTCTACGATGAGGTCCTGTCTCAAGCACCACCCGTCGATGCCCTCCGCATATCCGCCGAAAATGCCATGGGCGAATCGCTCGTCCACATGAAAGCGGGAAAACGTCAGGACGCCATCGCGAGCCAACGCGCCACCGAAACCGCGCTCACCGCACTCACCGATCACGTCACCACATGGTCGATCGATCTCTCCACACGCACCGTCGGCCTGACCACCCTGGTGTCCACGGCCATCAAGCGCCTCTCCCGCATCGAAGACCTGGAAACCCAGCAAATCCAACTCCTCGAACAATGCGAAGAGGCCGCTCTCGATGAAAAGCCCACCAAGCCGCTTGCAGAATCTCAACAACGTCTAACAGATGAACTGCTGCTTTTCAAAAAAGACCTGTTGGAAGAAAACAAAGCCAATCCCGACAAAGACACGCAACCGGTCGTCACCCGCATCGATGCCATCGAAAAAGTCATGGCCGATGCCACCGCGGCTCTCACTGCCGACAAAGGCGAGGACGCGCTTGCCCTTCAGGAATCCGCCGCCGACGGACTCGCAATCCTCAAGGAATTGATCCAGTCGCAATCCAGCCGCCTCTCCCTGCTGCAGGAAATCTTCGGATTTCAACGCGACGTAAGCAACGCCAGCCTCACCATGCTCGATCTCGTCAATACGCAAAGCGAGTTGATCCAAGCCACCAAAGATGCCGACGAGGAAGCCATGAAAAAGCTCCTGCCGACCATGAACAATCTGCTCCAAAGCATCACCGATGTCGCACCCTTGTTCGATCTCGTGGCATCGCGCTTGGATGTCGGCTCCGCTTTGCTCTTTGCTGGATCTGACATCGAGGATGCGATCGCCGCTTCAGAAGATGATGATCAGGAAGACAGCCTCGATGCTCAGGAAGTCGCCGCCGAATCCCTTGCCAAAGTGCAAACACTCATTCAATCCGTCAGTGAGCAAAATGGTTACCTGGCGGAAATTATGCAGTTCCTCCACGAATCACTCGCCGATGTCGCGCTCATGGAATCAAGCCAGCAACAAATCCGTCTCATCATCGAAGCCGCCCCCGCCAACATCCCGGCGGAAATTTCACAACGCCAGGAAGACCTGCTCAAGGCCACCGAGTCTTTCGCAAACGGTCTCGTGAAAACCACCGGCATGGCCGATTTCAACAACGCCGCCCCGCTCATGGCGGATGCCACCCCTTTCATCAAAGCGGGTGACGCCACTGCTGCCATCGATTCCATGACGCAATCCGAGGCCGCCCTGCGCGCAAACTCCGAACAAATCGTCCTCATCATGAGCGTGCTGCACGGCCTTTCAAAAATCGAAGTTCTCACCACGTCCCCGCCGGAGCTGGCGGAGTTGATCGAGATACTTGGCCTCGTCAGCGATCAGAAAAACATCTACCGCGCCCTACGTTTCGGAAACAACGATGACCTGCCGAAGCTCCTGCCACGCCAGCAAAAACTGGAGGCCCGCTACGCGAAATACACGCAAAAGGAAACCCCGCATCCACTCCTCGTCAGTGCCCAACAGCAGGCCGCCCAAGCCGCGCTTGCCACCTCACGCGATCAGGCACTCGTAAGCCTCGGTGCCAATGACGATTCGCTGCGGCACTTCATCATCGCCCAATCCGTGCTGCTGAATACCGTCGCCGTCCCCCCTGCCGCTTCCTCGGATCCCGTTCTGACCGAAGCGGAATCCTCCGACCTCACCGTCTCGGATGCCGCTGGATTGGTATCGGACTTCGTCAGCGGCGAAGCACCCAAGGACAAGCGCAGCGAGTGGGAAACCCTCGGCACCCGCAACCGCGCCGCCCTCAATCAGAATTTCGCCCGCGAGCTTCCTCTCGAATACCGCGGCATGCTCAAGGATTACTACGAAAAAGTCGCTAAATGATTAAGGCTCCATCGAACAGTTTAACCGTTTGCATCAAAGCCCTGTGCTTATGCATCGTTTTTCTGTGTACACTGCCAGTGACTGCTGACGTGAAAACCGCGCGCCATTTGTTCATTCTCTCCGGCCAATCCAACATGACCGGCAATCTCGTAAAAGGCTTCACCGCGACCGTAGAGGAGGCTTTTGGCAAGGAAAACGTCACCATTGTCATGAGCATGAAAAGCGGCAGAGGTCTCCGTTATTGGTGTTCTGATTATCGGTATTCCGATAACCATAAACCAAGCGAACAAGAGAAAACCGACAATGGCAGTCTCTACCAACCGCTGATCGACGCTGTCCAAACGGCGGCGGGTGACAAATCTTTTGACACCGTCACCTTCATCTGGATGCAGGGCGAATCCGATGCGGGCAAAAGCCGAGCAGATGTCTATGCAGAAAATTTTCTCCAGCTTTGGAGCCGACTGAAAACCGACCTGAAGCGCGAGCGCATGCCATTTGTGATCGGTCGCATCAGTGACCATGACATGAAAAACGAAAAATTTCCTGAGTGGACGAAAATGCGAGAAGTGCAGGTCAAACTGGCGGAGAGCCAGGCCGACGGCGCCTGGATCGACACCGATGACCTCAATGACGTCGCGCAGGCCAAGCCCGGGGCGGATACCTTACACTACGGAAAAGAAGAAGCCGTCACACTCGGCGAACGCTTCGCAGCTAAAGCCATCGAGATGATCGGCACCTCTAACAATTCAAACAACTCACCCAAATGAAATACCTGACAAAAAAGATCTTCACCACGTTTGTAGCACTTGCCTTCCTCCAATCTACGGCACGCGCACAAGAAGAACTCGCGGAAGCACCCGAACTCACCGAAGCCGCCGACCGCGCCATCGAGCGTGGCTTTGAATGGCTCATCGCCACGCAAAGACCCGATGGATCGTGGGCCTCGGACACCGGCACTTACGACATCGGTGGCACCTCGCTCGCCTTGATGGCCTTCATGGTCAAAGGTCATTTTCCCGGCTTCGGCCGCTACGGCGAGCCTCTTGACCGCGCCAAAAACTACCTTCTCAAAAAAGCCGAGGCTTCTTCCAGTGGCGTCATGTCCGGCATGTATGAACACGGTCTTTTCACCCTCGCAATGTCGGAACTCTGGGGTATGACCGCCGATGTGGAAGACAACGCGAAAATCCAAGCCGCACTCGAAAGAGCCGTGCAAATCATCCTCCGCGCACAGAGTCCGCTCGGCGGTTGGCGTTACACCGCCCGACCCGATGGCGGCCAGGACACCTCCGTCACCGCGACCGTCTTCGTGTCACTCGCCTCTTCCCAGCAGGCCGGCATCCTCGTCCCAACGGAAACCATCGACCGCGTCGTCGGCTACCTCCGCGATCAAGTCTGGAACGAAAAAACCGGCGGCTTCGGCTACCAAGGCAAAACCGGCACCACCATCGCATGCACCGCGGGCGGTGCCTACATCGCTCAGCTCTGCGGCCAGCGCGATACCGAATGGGTCGGCTCCGCCATCCGTTTTCTGGAAAACTCACCCAAAGCCTTCACCCGCGAAGAAATCGGCTATTATTACTACGCCCACTACTACGCCATGTCCGCCATGGTACAGGCCGGTGACAAGCGATACGCCGATTGGTATCCGAAAATCCGCGACTCCCTCATCCAGCTTCAAAAACCCGATGGCTCATGGAAAGAGAAAGAAGGCGACTACCCGAGCAACACCCCCATGGCCATCATCATCCTCGGCACCCCGCATTGTTACATTCCCATTTATCAGCGCTGATTCACCTTCGGAGAAATTATTTCACTTTATCCCACGTAAACGAAACTCATGAAAACGATGCCATTCCTCACCCTGTCCTTTGCTCTAGCGTTCTTGGCATTCACCCTGCCCATCAATGCAGCAAAGGAAGTCCCTGTTCCTGCACTCACCTCCAAAGGCGAAACGCTGAAGACAAAATACACCAAAATGCTCGATGAGCTGAAGGCAGAGGTACTGGCCGCCTTGCCAGCCGTGGATGCCACCAAAAAAGACGCTTTCATGAAAGCACGTACCGAGTGGTCTGCTCTGGATTCTCCCGGAAGCGATGCCCCACCAGCCGAGCAGAAAAAATTCGAGGCAGATACGCTCACTATCGAAGAGAAATCGCTCGAAGCCGCCCGCGCCCTGCTCACCGATCTCGATCCCTTTCTAGCCAGCGACAAGCTCGATGTCCCGCTGATGAAAATCGCCATCCTCACCCACGGCACACCGGGAGGCTTGGCGGAGTTCGCCCAACAAGGCGCGGAACAGGAAAAGTTGTTAGATTCGCTTTTCGCAAACGAAAAACTCATGCGCCAAATCGTCGAGGCCGGTGGAGCCAACGGCGGCGAATACGGTGAAGCCCTGCAAATCTACGCCAAGATCCAAAAAGCCAGCGAACGCGCGCGTGAAGAGGGAAGTATTTTCCAACGCCTCGCCCTTGGCACCAGCATCCATACTCCATGGGATACCACCAAGGAAGAGCGCCCCGGAATCTATGGCATCGTCCATCGCAGCGAATTAGGCTCTGATCACGTTGAGCGCTACCTGCATTATGAAAAAGCCTTCCTCGCTGGCGAGCTCGACCCCGCCTTCAAGGACATGAACACCTGGGAGTGCCGTTTCATCACCGATTCACAATACAGCAACGAGGAACTCACATGGATGCGTGAAATGCTTCGCACGTACCGCCCCGACCATATCACCATGGAAGATTACAAATGGCGCTATGCCCGTTTCATCAAGGACGACGTGCCCTATTGCAGCACCACACACGATCCAAGCATTGGCTCTCCCGCTCAGGAAGAAGTCGCCCTCGGCGGCATTTGCGGACGCCGTGCTTTCCTCGGTCGCCTCGCACTGCGTGCCTTCGGCATACCCACACGCGCCTCAACACAGTCCGGTCACGCCGCTCTGAGCCATTGGACGCCCGATGGCTGGACGATCTGCTTTGGTGCCTGGTGGGGCGTGGCATGGTGTGGTCCGCAAGGCGGCCTCGATGTCTTGCTAGAAACGCAGATCCGCGAATTTCCCGAGGAGTTCATCAAGGTTCAGCGCGCCCAATGGATCGCCGATGCACTTGGCGAAGAGGATGTGAGCATCCGCCATTACGGCAAAGGCGGCGGCTTCTGGGAAAGCCTCGCATTTTGCAAAAAGCAAGTCGTCGTCAAGGCAGCGGAAATCAAGACCCTCGAACTCACCGGCGGCATGGAGCTCGGCGAGTCGGATGAGCTGATCGGCGATGAAGTCGGCAAAGAAATCGAAATTCCCGAGTCGGAAAAAGCGATTGTCACCGCCGCCGATGGAGCTATCACCATCCCCGGCGTCGCCTACTATTCTCCGCGCGGAGCCTCGGATCGCGTCCTCGCCCTCCATAGCCACGGCGGCGGCATGCAACTCCACTACAGCCGTCTCGGCGCGCGCCCGGAACTGGTCAAATACCGCATCGAAGTCCCCGCCTCCGGCGAATACGAACTCAGCGCCCTGCTCGCCACCGTTTCCATCAAACAAAGCATCATCGTCCGCATGAATCGCGAGGAGCCTGCCACCTACGACATCCCCTACACCAAAGGTCTGTGGATGAAGAGCGCGCCCATCAAGGTAAAGCTCGAAGAAGGCCGCAACATGATCAGCATCACCGCCCGCGCCCCCAACCGTGGCGTCAGCATCAAGCACTTCGAGCTCAAGCCGGTGAAATAATTTCTTCCTCCCTTCATGAAATCCTTTTCCCGTCTGCTCGGCTTCATCGCCCTCACCACCCTGCTGCCACTGCACGCGCAGATTCCAGAGGAAAAAATCAACGCGTTCGATCAAGCGCTCACCGCGAGCAAGGAGGAATCCTCAGCCGCGCGCAAGCGTCTCTCCGTAAAACGCGCCGTCCGCGATGCCGAAGAACTACTCAAGGAACACGCCACCGCCGCCAACCGATTCGTCTTGCTCGAAGTCATTTACCGCGCACGGCAGGAATTGGTGAAGCTCGACAACGATCCCGAGAACCGCTCAGCCCTGCTAGCCACCTGCAAACTCCTCGCCGCCGCGCCTGATGAATTCGCCCTGCAACGCTTCGATGCCGACCTCCTCCTCTCCCAAAGCGAGAGCGTCCGCGAAGGCAGCGAGCAAGGCGCCCGCGCCCGCGCCTTGCAGCAACTCGTCGATCGCTACCGCGGCACCACTGCGGAAGCGAAATCGATCAAGGTCGCCGTCGTCATCGCCATGGAACTGGGCGACACCCAACTCGCGGAAAAACTCCGCCTTCGCATGGAGGAACGCTTCGGTGCTGACCTCGACATGATCGCCTTCCAGCGCGACCACTTCGGTGGTCAGGTCGTCGGTGCCCCCATCTCCGGCACCTTCGAGCGCGCGGATGGCAAATGGACGCGCTTCCCCATGGATGCCATGGGCAAAAGCACCATCGTCCTCTTCTGGTCAAAGGACGACATTGGCAAAAAACATCTCGAAGGATTTGCCGCCGCGTGGAAACAACATCAGGCAGAATTGTCAGGCCGCATGCAGATCGTCAGCTTCAATCTCGATGACCTGCCCGATGCCGGACAAAGCATGCTCAAGGAAGCCGGCGTCGATTGGCCCGCACTCAAACTGCCCGGCGGCACCGGAAACCCATATTTCAAAACCTTCGCAAAAAAATCACCGGCAGCCATTACCATCAGCCCCTCAGGCTACGCGGCGCTCGTTTTGGAAGGCTCCACCAAAAACAACAACGGTAGAAACGTGGAGATTACCGACGATGTGGATTACTCCAGTTGGCTCACCAGAGGACTTTCACGCAGTTGGACCAATCCCAGTTACATGAATCAAATGAGCTCCGTCTACAGTGGCGAGTTCCTCATCCATGACCAGAAATCCTCCTCCTTGCCTCAGGAAACCCTCAGCGCCATCCAAAAGTGCTTCCCCACACCCATCCTTCGCTATCAAACGCCGAACGCGGAACTCATCACCCTCTACCAAAACGCGGAATCCCTCACAACAAAAGCCATCGCCGAAAACACCTCTTCGCCCGATCTCTGGCTGCTGCGCAACTACCGCATCACCGCCCTCAACTGCCTCTGGAAACTCACCAACGACCGCGCCCACCTCGACCTCGCTCTTGAGGAATCGAAAACCGCCCTTGCCTCCAGTCCATCCGCCGCCGCACTGGTCGTCCCACAGCTTTGCCTCACCCGCGAAGCACTGCGCCAGCCTGATACCAAGCCGCGCGAAGTCATCGCCCAATTTCTAACCTCCCTCGGCGGCGACAAAGCACCCCCCACCGCCCTCGCCGCCGCTTCCCTCTTAGCGCTGGAAACCGCCGACCGCGAACTCCACGAACAATACCGAACACAAATCCTCGCCAATCACGCCGAAGACCCCAGCCTCTTTCCCTTCGTCGCCCTCCTGCTCGATCGCTACCATCGCTACTGGCTTCACCAAGTTCCCTTCTCTGCCGGTTGGTCCTATGGCCGCCGTGAAAAATACTTCCAAACCCATGGCGAACCCGAAGACGCCCAACGCAAATTCAACGCAGAACTCACATCACTCGATGGCAAAACCGTTTCCCTTCCCAAAGAATACGCAGGCAAGTGGCTGATCGTGCTGATTCCCTCCACCTTGCCCGGCGAAAAAACAACTCTGCCCAAAATGGTCACAGGCTCACTCGACATGCTCAAACGCTACCTCACGGCAAAGCGCGGCACCGATGACCTGCAAATCATCACCGCCATCCTCGACGACGATGCCGCGCGCGTCACCGCAAATTACCTTCCCGTGCCCGTCACCAGCCCCGTGCTGATGGTGCCCGGCGGCATCAGCAACCCACTCGTCACACAACTCGGGCTCCTCAACGAACCAGGCAAGACCAATGCCGTTGTCGTGCGCCCCGACGGCACCATCGCCGTCGCCCTTTCCTCCCTCAGTTTGCAAAACGAAACGATCGCCAAAGTCATCGAATGGCATGATGAAAAAGCCGTCATCGACGCCCTTGCCAGCGGCAACGTCGAGGAAGCCAAACGCATCGCCTTCCTTCGCGCCCCCACTGAGCCCCCCGTGTCCACCGATCCCAAAAAGAAAAACATCAAGCCCATTCCTCACAGCTTGACTCACCTCCGTGCCCGCGCCCGCGTCTATCTCGCACTCAAGGACTACCAGAAAGCCCTCGCCGATATCGAGGAAGTCATCTCCATGCAACTCGGCACCGACGGCGGCATGAGCCTCCGTACAAAAGACCTCGAGGAAGCCGAGCAACTCCGCGAACAGATTCGCAATCTGATCACGCCGAAGAAGGTGGATTGAGTGGTTTTGTTAGAAATAAAGTCAGCACCACGACCAACTGCGATTCATTCAGGCATAGACCAGATAAGAAAATAAGGGGAATGAACGGCAGCTAAGCGCCCTAGTATTCCTTCATGTTTTCGATGGCATCGCTGAGTTCCTTGGTCGCGCGCCCGGATTGGCCGAGCTTGATAACGGCTTCCATGAATTTTTCTACGGACTGCTTGGTTTTCTCCTCATATTTCTTCTTCAGCTCCGCCTCCAACTCAGGGGTCATTTCTTTTAGGAGCTTTTCTTTTCTCTTCATGATCTCATCGCCCTTTTTCCCATGAGCCTTGATTTTTTCAGCAGCCTCGGAAGAGGAAAGGCTCCCGTCAGAAACCTTGTTCAGGATCTCTGTCATGTCGTCGATGTATTCAATCTGATCCTTGATGAGCTTTTCATTGGAATCTCCGCAAGACGTGAAGAGGAAAGGTGAAAGAAGAAGGATCAGGATCAGACGGATGTTCATGGTATCGGTGGTTGGTGATTGCTACGCGCCGAAACCGTAGCTTTCCCGTTTGCCATGCCAAGAACTCTTTTCCCACGAATGAGGTGGAAAATCCACAAACTCTCTAACAGCCGCACTCACTCAACGACCTGGAAGTCGTATAGAATGATTTCGGTGACATCTTCGCTGACGCGCTTGGCATAGTAGCCTGCTTGAGCCACACCATTGACCGATTTCGGGTTCATGGAAAGGATAGATATCTCGACCGGCTCTGGCAATTCAGCCTCCTTACCCGTTCGGATGATCAGCTTCATTCTGACACTACCGTCTGTGAGATTGTGGGAAAGGGCCACCAATACCTCACCTCCGCCAGAGGCTGTTGAAATGTTAAGAACAGGATCGGATTCGCTGGGCGAGGGTGATTTGGTAGGTTCTACGAAAAATGATTTCACCCGTTCGAAGGCATAGTAAGCTACCTTTTCATTCTTCAGGTTGAACACTATTTTCTGGGGTAGGTCCTCTCCAGTTTTCGGTTTCTCGGGAAATTTGGGAATGCGTGCCAGTTCGGCTTCCTCCGCCGCCATTTTTTTCTTCTGCTCAGCAATGGCGGCCTCCTTCTCTTCGAGTGCTATTTTTTTGAGTGCTTCGACGGTGCTCTGATCGAACTTTTCAAAAGCAATGGTGAACTCTTCGCCATCATCCCTGCGGAACTCTACGGAATCATCATGGATACGTATGATGGTAGCCGAAATCTTGCGCCCGTCCTTGCTGGTCAGGGTCATCTCCTGTGCGAAAAGCGCGCCGATACCGGTTATCAAAAGCAGCAAGAATGAGAAGCTTTTCATCGCCGCTTTGATACGTGAACGGTTCTGTCCTTCAAGAGTTTTTTCAGCAAGAAGAACAACCATGATCCATTTCAATCCCGCTCGATCACCATGAGCGGACTCTGCCAGCCTGCCGGGTGTTACGTGCTGAAGCCGCCCGTCTCGATGAAATGGTAATCACTGCCATCAATGGTTTTGGGGGTGATTTTTCAAGGCGGCGGCTCACCACTCACACACCAACCCTCAAATCCCTAACACTCCATAGCTTTCCACTAGCTGCCTTTCCGCTCCCACGCATCCTCCGCGCACCATCCTTCCTCTTCTCTGAAAACCTTTCCCGCGCTGAGGCAAACGCCTCATTCACGAATTCCTTGCTCCCTATCACTGCTCCATCTGTAAAATACCTCACCCGCGTCCTCAACATCTTCGCCAGGCTCAACTCCGGCAAGGGGAGTCTGCCTACGGCTGCCCTCTTCTCTTCCCTACTCTCTTTCTTGCCGACCGCATCAAGACTCTTAATTGAAGTTTGAGATTTAAAGTTTGAAGTTTTCCTCTCCAACGCCATCCCCATCAACGCGCGATACCGCCGCGACGCCTGTTTCCACATCGTAGAATCAAAACCTACATCGGAATCATCCGAATAGATAGCCCTCACCAACCCTTCCCGCGCCTTTTTCCCATTTCCCTTCGGCCCTCCACCTACCGCTTCACCATAACTACTCCAACGATATTCCGCCGGATCTTCCACCATGCCCGCACGGACGGGATTCAAATCTACATAGGCCGCCATCATCCGCGCCGCCGTTCCACTCTCTACGATCACGCTCTTGAATCGCTCTTCCCACAAGGTTCCTGTGCGCTTGTGCATTCGGTTGAACCAACGTGTGAAACGTGCCAGCACGGTTTTCATGAAATCGCTCAAATCATGCATCCTCTTCGTATACCGCGCATGAACCTTCTCAGCCCAATCTAGATCGCCAGTTTTCCTTGCCTCCGCAAGCTCAGCAGACACTTCCGCGACCATTGCCTTGCTGTAAATCGCATCCAGCCGTTTCAATAACTCCGCGTCACTGATCCCGCGTTGACCTGTCACATCGTCTAAGTACGGCAGTGGCGGCACCTCAAGAAGAATGTGGAAGTGATTCGACATCACGCAGTAAGAAAGCACGCGGCAACCACTGAAATTCTCCTGCATCCGCATAAAAACCCGGAATTTCTCACGCTCCTCATCGCCGAACACAAAACGCCTATCCACTACACGGTTGATGCAGTGATAAATCGCCGGTTTTTGTTCCGGAGAATCCTTCCAAGCAGCCAGCCATCTCTTACTCATGCACTCCATATTCCACAAAAAATCTCCGTCGTCCATAGTATTCTACAATTTTCCTGGAATCTTGTGTTACTTACGGAAGAAATGGAGCATTTTCTGGCGAACGCAATAGGTGAGGCACGGGCGGAAAGCGCCACTCCGCCTCACCAGAAAGGAAACTAACCACATGGAAACCTCGACACAGACCGCCCCGCCCGTTGCTCTCGACCGACTTGTTCTCTGGAGAAATGCCCGAATCACGGAAGCGCGGGAACGTGGTGATGAGTTCTTCATGGACTTCCCAGACGCATGGTATGAGCCGGTAACTTACGCCTGCCTGAATGGTCATGTGTCGTCGCGCTACCTGAAAAGCGAACTGCGGGGGATTCTATGCCTCGCGTGCCAAACGCCGCTGTGGCTGATCCCGCGAATCACGGAATCCGAACTGGCGAAGATTCTTTCGGAGAACGATGAGCGCATGCAACACTACCAGCGGGAGCGAGCGTCGATCACGGGGTTGATGGTGAAATTGCGGGAAGTCATCGAAATAGAGCGGCTGGTAGTGGTTGTCATGACGCGGCTTGTTGTGCTTCTTGATTTTGAGTGGCTATCCCGGCATCCAGAGAACTAGGACTAGAATCGTCTGAACGATAAGGCCTGAAATCGCGACTCGAAGACCAACCCTGTAACGTCGAGTACCACGATCATCGAGTCCTATATGCCCGAGTGTCAGAAATCGACCTTGCCGATACAGCGGCATCTTCGCCCAACTCATCACGATGCCCCCAGTCAAGGCAACGCACGAACAGAGAATCACTAAAACGAGAATTCCGCTGCTCGGAACGCTCTTGAGAACCGCCAAAAGTAGAAACGGCATGATGAGCGGGAATCCGCTAGTAAAGGCAATTTCCCACGGAAAGTAGCGGAATGAGTTATCGCGCTCGGTCTTCATATTCTGCACAACGTTAGAGGCCTGGCACCCGCTACCGGGAGCGCCCTTCCGATTCAGGTTGAGGTTTGTCGTCACCCTCCGACTTCAACTCTGGGCGGGTAGCGGGTTGTCCAGTGCCAGCTTGTTCTGCTTCTTTCGATTCTTTGGGCGGGTGAAAGTGTAACTCGATCTCCTCAAAATCTTTGTCCCCATACCAAATCCGCACAATCGCATTATCAAAGTATTGCTTGGAAATCGCGAACGAAAAGCCTTTAGCTGTCGTCCCTTCCTTCTCGTAATTCTTCTTCTCGTGTCCTACTATTCGGAATTCTCCAATGTAGCTCTCATTTTTGTCTTTGTCTGAATGCATGACTAAGACTGCGCCCGACTCCTTGGCGATCTTCCACGAAAGGCAAAGCTCCAGGTTCAGAACATCATTCGGTTTAGCCTTTGTAGGGTCTTCCTTGGAGAAGAGCCAAATGTGCTCGTTTGTGGTTCGCAGAAACGCACCATCGTATTTTGTCGTGTGTATGACTTTGACCTCACCGTGGTCAGGTGGTTCGTGCGCGTGAACGAAGCCTGCGTAAAGCCCCGTCAATGCCGCAATAGCTAGTAAACGGATGGACGTTATCTTCATACTATTTTGCAGAACGTCTAGCTCATCCACGGCGGGGAGGAAAGCCCGAATTCAAACTGGTGCGTTACCCGCCGTTGGATGGAGCGCCTTGTTCGCCTTTGATTGTTCTATGTTTACGGCACTGACGCGAAGTCTCGTCAGGATGTG
>JBGSRM010000147.1:0-8101 GCA_041737575.1 Akkermansiaceae bacterium | reverse complement strand
ATTGATGATTTTTGATTGAGGATATTGCTGATTTCCCTTTCACATGCTGGATTGCAATCCATAGTTTGGGCATGGTTTCCGACACTACATGTCCGCCTACAGAAGCCTCGGCGATTGCTTTGCTCAAGGTGGCACCGATCTTGGATAATTCATACTTTCGGGAGCTAGCTAGTGGGAGAATGTCGAAGGGGGATTTCACTCAATCTCAGATTCAGTTTTCCCATGCGGTCGGGTATTTTTCACGAAATCTCGCCAGTCTGATCGCACGGCTGCCAACTTCCGTAGGGCGTGCGGTGCTGGTGCATAATCTCGCCGAAGAACACGGTCTGGATGAGGAAAATCCGGGTGAGGGTTTCCGCGCACATCTGGCCCACGACCGCACCTTTGCAAAATTTCTGATCTCACTTGGAGTCGATGCTGAGACGCTTGCTGGAAGTGATCCGGAGCCGCCCGTCCAGGTATTCAACCTGGCGCTTCTGGGTGCCTGCAGTACCGAGCCGCCGGGCTTCGCCTTGGCTGCGTTGGGCATGATTGAATATGCCTTTGCAGATATCAGCGCTCTGATTGGGCGGAGGGTGGTGGAGCTGGGCTGGGTGAAACCAGCGGAACTTGTCCACTACAGCCTCCATGCGGAAATCGACAAGCGCCATGCCGCCGAGCTGTTTGAGGCGGCGGAAGCTGCCTGCGATGACTCCGGGTTGCTCAGACGCGGTCTTGCTTTCGGGCACTACATTTTTGATCGCCTTTATCAGGACTTCACCATCGAGAGGCCATGAGTGACAAAGAGAAACCAAAGTTAGGAGCAGGTGCTTCCCAAGAATTGCATCGGCTTTCCCATATGAAAACCTGGATTCGTTTGGTGGCGTTTCTGGTGCTCTATGGCAGCGGTGCAACGGGTGCCGTGTGGGTCTCGCAGTATTTTCCGTGGTATATGGCAACACCTTTCTGGATTCTTGCGGGAGCCTCGCTTCACGGAATCAGCCTGTTCACCCACGAGGCGGTGCACGGCACGCTTTCCCGTAACAAGGTGATCAATGCCTCTCTCGGCGCGATTTGTGCATGGCCTGTTTGGCAGAATTTCTCCGCCTACAAGGTCTTGCATCTGGAACACCACTCCGATCTCGGGGGCGAGCACGATCCCGATCACTATCCTAACTACACCCGCTGGACTTGGGGAGTTTTCACGTTGAACTGGCTTCGTCTTCTCATTGGTTATCCGGTTTACATCATCGCGATCCCGATTCTCGGCTGGAGACACGGCTCTGGAAAAGCCCGTGCGGGCATCGCGGTGGAAGTCCTCGCCTGCGCCGTTCTCTCATGGATGGCATGGCAATTATTTCCCGGAAATTGGCTGCTCCACGGCTGGCTGGGGCCGATGCTTTTCATCAATACCATGGTGAATATCCGCGGCATGAGTCAGCATACTTTGCTTGAGCACTCGGATGATGAAATTTGCGGAACCCGCAGCATCCTAACTGGTCCGGTGGTGAGGTTTTTCATGTGCAACGAAAACTACCACCTCGAGCATCACCTCTACCCTGGTATTCCATGGTATCGGCTACCTCAGGCTCACCGGCTTCTGGAGCCTGAACTGCGCGATCGGGGTGCGCCGTTCATCGCTTCCTACACGACTTTCGTGGTGCAGTTTGTGCGCCATAGTTTGAAACGCGGCCCTTGGAGCCGCCATCCATGACGACCGCCGACCCGTGGGCACTCGCGGCCTCCGCCCTGCCCATCGCGTTTTCCCAAGTCCGGGAGGATCCACGGCTCGATCTGGAAATCGCCCGTTCCCTCCCACCCGGAGCGACCACGATGATGATCGCATCCGGTGGCGAGACCGCTGTCTGCCTTGCACGGCTGCCGCTGGCTCGGCTGATCCTCGTGGATATGAACCCGGCGCAGCTCGCTCTTACCCGCTGCCGCTTCCACCTTGGGGAACATTATTCTCCTTCAGTTAGTATGGGGCTGCTCGGACATACTGAAATGCCATCCGAGAAACGCTGGGAAACATGGGCCAGCATCTTCCGTAAGTTGGGTCTTGCGGAAAATGTTCTCGGTAGCTCGGAAATCATCGGTCGCCTCGGGCCGGATCATTGCGGACGATATGAGGCGGCGTTTGCGGAGTTGAGGTGCTTGCTTGCGCCTGCCTCCGCGGAGATTATGAAATTTCTTAACAGTCTGGAACCCACCTCTACGCCCCCCGCCATCGATCACGCTTTTGCGAGCGCACTTCGGCTGGAAAACCTTGTCGCGCTCTTCGGCGAGGGCGCGACCCAGAACCCCCGCCGCCTGTTTCACGAGCATTTCCCCGCCCAGCTACGGGAGATGTCTGCACGGAAACCGCCTGCGGAAAACCCATGGATATGGCAGCTTCTCGCTGGGAAGTTCCCGCCTTCTGCTCCATACGATTGGCTACTCGATCAAGTGCCTCCAGCCGTGCAGCCGGAGTATATTTGCTCGTCCATGCTCGCGGCGATGAGCGCGGTGCCGGCGGGTTCCGTGGATTTTCTCCACCTGTCAAATATCCTCGACTGGCTTTCTCCGAGCGAAGCCTGCGAAACTCTCACGGCATCATGCCGCGCCTTGCGCCTCGGCGGACGCCTCATCATCCGTCAGCTCAATTCCAGCCTCGATATTCCCTCGCTATTTCCCGGACTCGCGTGGGATGCCGAACATGGCCGCCACCTCCAGCTCGCCGACCGCAGCTTTTTCTACGCGGAAATCCACCTCGCTACCAGGCCATGAAGATACACCGCTTCAATAGCCCGCCATCCCAAGATCTTGCCCGTGCGCTGGCCGAGTTCGAAAAAGAATTCCGCTACCCCCTCGGGCCGAATGATTGCTTCTCGATCTCACACGCGCCGGACTACTCGTTGTTTTTCCGGAGCATGGGTGAGGCCAGTATCCATCTGGCAGAGAGCGGTGGAGCCATCGTTGGGGTGCAGGCGGTCGTCCGGCGCGAAGTCCGGCTTGCAGACGGCAGTAGAGTACCTGCCGCATACTTCTGCGACACGAAGATTGTCGCCAACCGCCGCGGGGGCATTGTGCTTGGCAAGCTGGCACTTTCCGCATCTGAGGAAACGCTAGGAGCTAGCTACGTGGCCGGGTTTTCCGTGGTGATGGAAGGCTCCATCACCACCGATAAGTATACCGGCAGGCTTGGCATCCCGCACTTCGTCGAGCTCGGAAAAATCGTGATCCTGCGCTTTGATACCGGTGGAGATTTTTCCGGACTGCCGCCCATCTCTGGCGCACTCGCCTTCCATAGACCTGAGGGCGGGGACAGCGCATTGTGCTCCGAGATGGCACCCTTAGAGCTTGCCGTGGATGGAGCCTCCGGAATCCTCACCGATACTCGCCGGGGAAAACGCCTGCACCGATCCGATGGCTCGGAAATGGTTTCCGCGCACCTCACCGCCTTGCGGTTCAGTGATTCCGCAGGGCTTTCCGCGCTTATTCGCCTCGCCATGAAATCGGCCGCAGCAGCCGGTTTCCCGGGGCTCTTCGTCGCGCTGCCTGCCAACCTGTTTCCACCGGATTCCCTTAGCTCCGCCCTTGGAAGGTGCGCGACCATCGCCAACGCCACAGTCTTCGGCACCGGACTGCCTCAGGGCGATTGGATGGTGAACACCTCAGAGATTTGAGCAAGCTGGAGGAGTGATGGCGTAGAGATAGTTCGGCTTGCGGGGTCGCGATTGGAAATCGAGGCTCCTTTCTGGGGATGAAAAAGCCTCCATGCTGGGGGGCAGGGAGGCTTGGGGGATTGTTAGAATGGGTGTTAGGCGATTTCGGCGGCGTGGAAGGATTGCCAGTCGTCGAGGTTGTTGAGGTTGATGGCGTCGGTGGGTTTGCCGTCGGGGAGGCCGACGGAGGAGAGGATGTCTTTGCGGACTTCGTCTTTGTGTTGGTAGCCGGCGACGGCTGCGTTGATGGATGCGATGCTGGTTTCGTTGAGGTTGGAGGCGTTGGCGGAGATGAATTTCTCGAATTCGATATAGGTTGGTTTTTTCTCCGCGACGAAGGCGATGAGGGCGTCCGGGGAGACGCCGATGGCATCGAGGACCATGTGGTCGTAGCCAGGGGCGCAGTTGGCGTATCCGTCGGCGAGTTTGCCGGCAGCGCCGAGGCACATTTTTTGCCAGAGGCGAGGGAGGTGAAGGATGCCGAGTGGGCCAGCGGTTCCGGAGGAGATGGTAGGTATGATTTTGTTACTCATGGTGCGCGAGGCTAACGGCGGGAATGAGGATTTTCAAATGATAAGAGATGTGTTTTTTAACCACGGATTGCACGGAATGCACGGATGAGGAAGAGGGATGGGGATTTTAATGATCGTGAGCGTAAACAGATGCGTTGAGTGATTGTTCTTGCGGAGGGTGAGGGCATGGGGTTTCTTCGCGGGTCTTATGTCGAATTTACCTATCGCTGACCTCCTGGCGTTAGACACGGATGGTATTCAAAGCCGCCTGTCGAAACTCAGGAGGTATCTTTGACGTTCCCGTTTTAGAAAACAAGATTCAGACGTTGGAGGAGGCGATGGGTGCGCCGGGTTTTTGGGATGATCCCGAGAAGGCGCGGAAGATTTCCGAGGATGCGGCGGGGCTGAAGAAGAAGCTGCAACGTTTTTTTGAGTTGGAGGGTCGTTGTAAGGATGTGATTGAGGGGGTGGCTTTGGCGAAGGAGTTTGATGATGAGGATCTGGCGAGGGAGGCGATTGAGGGGGCGGCCAAGCTTGAGAAGGACATCCGTGACTTCGAGCTTCTCACACTTTTGAATCGACCCAATGACGAAGCCAACTGCTATCTTGTGATCCAAGCAGGAGCGGGCGGAACTGAGGCTTGCGACTGGGCACAAATGCTCCACCGCATGTACACCCGCTGGGCGGAGAACAAAGGGTATCGGGTTGAAACTCTCGACTGGGAGGACGGCGATAGTGCCGGCCTTCGATCCTCAACGATCAAAATCACTGGCGAAAACGCTTTTGGTTTCCTGAAAAACGAACGTGGTGTCCACCGTCTTGTTCGCATCTCACCGTTTGACTCCGCTGGAAAACGGCATACCTCCTTCGCATCGATCGACGCCACACCCGAAGTGGATGACAAGATCCATATCGAGATCGCTGACAAGGATGTTGAGATCAGCACGATGCGCTCCGGCGGCAAGGGCGGTCAGAACGTCAACAAGGTCGAGACCGGAGTTCTGTTGCGCCACCTTCCGACCGGGATTCTGATCAAATCCACCGCGTCCCGCACGCAAGGAGCGAACAAAGAACTCGCCTACCAGATTCTCAAAGCAAAACTTTTCCAGATCGAGGAAGACAAGCGAAGCGCCGAAGCCGAAGCGGCCTACGGCGAGAAGAGCGATGTTTCATGGGGAAGCCAAATCCGCTCTTACGTTTTCCAGCCGTATCAGAAGGTTCTGGATTTGCGGACGGGTGAGGAGAGTGGGAACATCCAGGATGTGATGGATGGGGATCTTGATGCGTTTATTGAGGCGAAGTTGCGCGGGAAGGTTCGCGTGAAGGGTGAGAAGGATGAGGATGCCTGATTCGGTTATTCGGAGGGAATTTTCTCCTCATTAGGCACGATCCTAGGTCTTGGTTGACGGAGGGGTGCTGGGTAGGCGCTGGTTGCGTGGTCGAGGCCGCGTCTGAGGGCGCAGACTTCTTTGCGCCAGCCATCGGGGACGAGGGAGAGTTCCGGTTTGCCTTTGACGGTGGCCTCGAAGATGAGTTCGCCTTCCGTGTTGACGATGCGGACGGCATCGCCATCCGAGGTGCGGTGGATTTCGACGGTTCCGTTGTCGTTGGAGACTTGGGCGGATTTTTGTTCGACGTTGACGATGCGCAGGTCGCCGTCTTCCTTGCGGTTTACGGAGTCGTTGAGCATTTTTTCGATGATGGCCGCGCTGTCATCTTTGCCGGTGCCGAGGGTGAGTTTGAGATCGAGGTGTTTGCCTTCGCGGAAGAGGGAGATGGTGACTTCGTCGCCGGGGTTGGCGAGGCGGAGGAGGGTGGCGAGCTGGCCTTCGTTGACGAGGAGTTGTTCGTCCATTTTCCAGATGAGGTCGAGCTTGTGGATTCCGGCTTTGTCGGCGGGGCCGTCTTTTTCGACATCGCTTACGACGAAGCCGATGCCTGGTGGGAGGCTGGGGAGGTGGGAGGTGGTGGATAGATCCGGTTTTGAGACGGTGAGGCCGAGGCGTGCATCACCGGTGTTGGTTGGTTGTGGTTTTACGGCCGTGACGGGTGTGGTGTCCTGGGCGAGCAGGGCATTTGCCCAGAAGAATACGGCTGCGAGATGGAGGATGGCGCGCATTTCAGAAAGTGCTGACGGGCAGCATGTAGAGTTCTTCGCGGGGAGATGTGAGTTGAAAGACGATGCCGGATTCCTCATCGCGTATGCTGGTTTCTTCGACGACTCTTACGCGGAGTTTTCTGACGGCGGAGCCACCGGTATCGATGTAGAGGCCTTCGTCCTGGACGTTTTCGACGCGATCGGCTTCTGCGAGGAAGGCGATGGTTGGTTCGGCGGATTCAGAAGTGGATTCTTTGGCTGCTGTTTGTTGAGGGGCAGGTTGGGATTTCGGGAGGAAGATGAAAGCGCCGAGTGAGATGGCGGCGGCGATGCCGAGGGCGGCGGGCCATTTGGGGGAGGATGGATTTTTTGCGGGTTTGTCACCGGCGAGGTCGTCGATGAGGGTGTCCATTTCCTCGGAGGCGCGTTCGCTGAGGGCGACGGGCATGAGGCGTTCGAGTGCTTTTTCGATATCGCCGGGGGAATGAAGGTTATGCATGACGCACCTCCTTCAGGTTTTTCATTTGTTGGGCGAGTTGTTCGAGGGCGTAGCGGTAGCGGGAGGCGACAGTGTTGGGGGAGATGGCGAGGGTTTCGGAGATTTGTGCGAAGGTGAGGCCGCCCCAGATTTTCATGACGATGACTTCGCGGAGCTTTTGGCTGAGTTCCTGAACGGCGTTGCGGAGGAGGAGGGCTTCCTCGTCTTCTTCGAGGACGGGGTCGAGCCAGACGTCCTGGAAGTCGTTGAGGTAGATGATTTGTTCTTCGCGTTTTTTGCGGCGTGATTCCGAGCGATGGAGCATGAGGCCGGCGAAGCGGATGGTGGAGAAGACGAGGGGGAGATCGGGTGGGCCGCCGCCGCGATTTTCCTGTTGTTGGTAGTGCCACATTTTGACGATGGAGTCCTGGACGAGGTCTTCGGCGTCTTCTTTGGTTTTTCCCCAGCCTCGGGCAAACAGGAGCAGTCGCGAGCCGTTTTCGGCCAGCCACTGTTTCCATTCTTGGGAAAAACTTCTCATGCGTCTTTGATACAATGCCTTTTAAGGCGGGGTTTGTCTGCGAAAAATCAGGGATTTGAGGAGTGTTTAGTCGAGGAAGCGGATTTTTCCTGGGAGGGGGAATTTGCCGATGGCCATGGCGGCGTGTTGTTCATCGGTGCAAGCGGAGTCGATGGGGGCGTCCGGGGAGATTTCGTTGGGGGACACGATGTGGTTTTCGAGCATCCATTTTTCGACTTCCTCGCCGCTGATGTCTGGGAGCATGGTTCCGTTGATTTCGACGCAGGGGGAGAGGGGTTGGCCGCTGCGTTGTTCCATTTCCCAGCGGAATGCGGGGTTTTTGATGATGTCCTTTTCTTCGTAGGGGAGGTCGTATTTGCGCATGATGGCGCGGATGCCTTCGCTCCATCCGCAGAAGGTTTTGAGGTAGGCGGTGATGGTTGGTTTTGCTTCGTTCATGATGGTGGTATTATAGGGGTCGAGGGGGGATTTGCAACTTGCATTGCGAGGGGAAGGGATAGCGATCCGGCGAGGGGGGGAACTGCGGAGGTTTTGTTTTTAAAGGAGAGAAGCGATGTGGGGTGAGCGTGGGATTTTGATGTTTTGCTTGCGAGGTCGCGATTTGGAAATTGCGGCTCCTTTCTGTTGCGTGTGGGGTTGGGGGATGGTTAGTTTTTATGTGAGTTTTTTATTTTTGGAGATGGAGTTGTGGTTTGATCCTGTGGCGCGGGGTGGGGCGGAGGCGATGGCGGTGGATGAGTGGTTGTTGGAGACGAGGAGGTGTCCTTTGCTTAGAGTTTATGGGTGGGA
>JBGSRM010000130.1:0-6296 GCA_041737575.1 Akkermansiaceae bacterium | reverse complement strand
GGGCAGCGTCAAAGCCATCAACGCCTCACGCCTCGCCCTCAATAGCTCCGGCACCCACTTCGTCTCCCTCGATAAAGTCATCAAGACCATGAAGGAAACAGGACGGGACATGAAAACCAAATACAAGGAAACCTCGCGCGGCGGACTCGCCGTAAATGTGGTAGAGTGTTAGTCCGGTCTTTCAAAATATGATGACATGGAATTTTGGTTTTCAAGTGTGTGGCGATCTGTAGTTTCCACGCATGGAGGACAAGCCCCGAGAAGACTGGCACAAAGACCCGAATTCACTGCGGGGAACCCGGCTTGTGATTGAGCCTACGCCGGAGTGGATCATCCGCAGAAAAGTCAAAGGAGCCCAGAGGGTAGATGGCCAGCCGGTTACGATTCTCCTCGCGGATCGCCAGATCAATCCCGACCTCATGGCCCGCTACACGCGATTCGTGCGCAGGCTTGAGACACCCCAATCCGTGCAAGAAGCGGGAAGAATCGAAATCAGTTTTGATCCGGCTTCACAAAAGCTTTTTATCCACGCCATTTCGATTTTCCGTGATGGCAAACTGACCAATTTCGCCGACCTCCAGGAAATCAAAATTATCCAACGCGAGCGCGAGTTGGAAAGGGGCATTTATGACGGGAACATCACCGCACTGATTCTCCTCAATGACCTGAGGACAGGCGATGTGATCGACGTGGAATCCACGATTACTTCGGACGATACCATCTTCCCGGGTCACTATTGGTTCGAGGAATACTTCGAACACACCATACCCGTTTTCCGTCAGTATTTTTCCTGGATTTCAGAGAATCAGGAAAAATTCCAGATCGATGATTCAAAATTGGATGTGGTTGAGTCAGAGGAAGAAACACCCTATGGAATCAGGAAAACATGGGAACAGGAAAACCCTTTCATAACGGACATCCCGCCATTTCTGCCGCTTGGTTACAATCTTTTCAAAAACGTTTCGATATCCTCGTTTCGCTCCTGGCAACAAGTGGCGTGTGAATTCAACAAGTCATGGAACCGTATTGAAAAATTAGGTGACAAGCTGCCTGATGAGCTAGCCGCTCTGAGAGCGAAGCATGAGTCTTCATCGATCCAGCTAGCCGAGGCTCTTGTTGAATTCGTCCGGGATGAAATACGCTATCAGGCGGTGGGAACGGGTCGTCTCGGTTTGGTGCCGGACGAGCTTTTTTCCATCTGGGAACGCCGGTATGGCGACTGCAAGGAAAAGACAAGCATGCTCTGCTGGATGTTGCGCGAGTGTGGATTCAAAGCAACTCCGGCACTCGTATCCACCATGTTGAGAGGAAGGATTTCCGATCATCTTCCCGCTCCCATTTTCGACCACGTCGTCGTCCACCTCGCCCACGATGGAAAAGATTATTGGATCGACCCGACGGATATTTCCCAACGTGGCAGTCTTGCCGATTGGACAAGCCTGCCTTTTCAAAAGGCGTTGCTGATATCTGACGACACCACCGGCTTTCTAACCATCAAAGAAGCACCCATTGGAAAGAACGTGCTGCTCGTGGATGAGGAATACACATTCCCGGGAGACGGTTGCCATGCGGAAATAAAAGTCATGCATACCTACCGTGGCACGCAGGCGGATCAGGCACGCCATGCGCTCGATTCCCAAGGGCGAATCGCCGTGCAGCAGATATTCACGGATATTGTGAAATCCACACGGTCCAAGGCGGAACTCCTGACCGATATGGAGGTGACCGATGACACGCGCTCGAACGTGATCACACTTCAAGCAACATTCTCCGCGCCTGATACCTTGGTGCGCAATCCGGCTGCCGCGAACCTGATTACCGAATTTGTCCCGCATTCCATCATCGGCAAACTGACAGGACTGGATGATAAAACACGTCGCCATCCCTTGGGTCTCATCCATCCGGTGGAAGTGAAACATTCCACCATCGTGCGTCACCCGGACTCGAAGGGAGCGGTGGTTCCTAAAGTCATGATTGATAATGAATTTATCAAATTCGTCGCAGGAACGGACAATACCGGCGAGCTGCCGGTTCTCAGCTATCATTACCTCACGAAAGCTTCCGAAATTCCGGTGAAGGATTTGGATCGTTACCGCGTCAATCTCCGCCAGATTAGCGGGGTGATTTCACTGAGCTTCCAAACAAACGGAATCAAACGGGGCGGGAAATCCAAACATGTATCCAGTGGAAGATCCAGTTGGGAGGACGAAGAACTCAATCCAAGAGTCCCCAGACAACGGAGTTATTCGGGCAGTAGCCGGAGAAGCTCGGGTTCAGGTGTGCCCAGGTGGGTCATCGGTATCATTGTTTTAACTGTGATCAAGATCATCACCTTGTTTATGACTGGGACTTTTTAAGAGATGGATGGATGATCATTCTTGCTGTCCGCCGTCATCCGACTCCACGCCATACTCGTTATACTTCTTCGCGCTACCCTTCACCCTTTCCGCCGGATATTTGAGGGCGTTTTTTGCGATTTTCTTATCCATTGCGGCTAGGAGGTCGATGCCGAGGTTGTCTGCGAGTTCTGTTAGATAGATGCCGATGTCGGCGATTTCCTCTTCGATTTGTTCGCGGCGTTCGGCGATGCGGTCGTTGAGTTCGGTGGGGGATTTCCAGAGGAAATGTTCGAGCAGTTCGCTTGCCTCGATGGAGATGGCGATGGCCATGTCTTTGGGGTTGTGGAACTGCGCCCAGTCCCTTTCATCGCGGAAGGTACGGATTTTTGCTGTTATATCGTCCAAGTTCATGATCGGTTTTGGAATATTACACTCACGAACACGAGCAAGACTCGTTATTTTTCATCAACAATCCTCTCTTGCCCGATGAGGAATCGTAATCAGGCGAAATTTTCACCTCGATCTGACAAAGTGGTCGATGCAGCATCGTCTTCTTTGGGTGTGTTGTGACTTTGGTTGCGCTACGGTACGAAAAGATCGGAAGATAGCAATCATTCCGCTAGCGCAAGGCATAACGAAGACCAACGCGACTGAATTTCACAAAAAACCATCATGAAAAAACCCACACGAACAGCCATTGTCCTATCGATCTTCACCTGCCTGATCACCTTTCCCAAGGCGCAAGCTGCGGACCCCTATGCGGACATGCTCGAAGTCCTGCGTTCCGAAATCACCGCGAAGCTGCCGAAGACCGACGACGCCGCGCGCAAAAGCATCGAAGGGGTGAAGGATGCCAAGGCCAGAATTGAGGCGTTGAAAAAGCTTCCAGAGTTGGAGAAATTTTTATCGAGCGCGGAGCTGGATACCAAGCTGGCGCAATGTTTCGTCCTGCACGATGCGACCCCCGCCGGTCTCGCGGCTTTTGCGGGGCAGGGTGCGGCACAGAAGAAATTGATTGATGCCCTTCTGGCCGACGATGCACTGCTGCTGCAAATCGCCATTGCCGATGGTGCCAGGCCCGTGCATCGGCGTGATAATAAATCACCAGCCAACTACGGCAAGGCGATGGAAATCTACGCCGCGATCCATCAAGCAAGCCCGAAGGCGAAAACGGGAGTGCTTCAACGTATGGCATTGGCCACCAGTCTGGAATTCAGCGAGACCACCGTCCCGCCCAAGGAGGACGAAGAGGCCAATGCCTCCAAACCAATCGACCCCGTGAAGCGCTACCTGCATTTTGAAAAAGCCTACGAAGCCGGTGAGCTCGATCCGGCCTTTGTTCAACTCGGTGTCTGGGATCTGCGCTTTGTAGTCTGCTCTCCGGAGCCAGATGAAGCTCTGGCCTGGGGACGCGAGATGCTGCGCAATTTCCGCCCCGAGCACATCACCACCGATAACCACGGCTGGCGGTATGCGAATGTGGTCAACAGCGATGTCGCATACGGCTCACTCAATGTCGGAAAAGACCGGCCTGAACAATTCGGCGTGCAGAACATTTTGATGAACGGCGGGATTTGCGGCCGCCGTGCATTCTTCGCCCGCTACATCTGCCGCGCCTTCGGATTACCGGCTACCGCTCGGCCCAGCAGCGGCCACGGCGCTTCCGCCCGCTGGACTCCACAGGGCTGGCTCGTCGTGCTCGGCCCGAACTGGGGCAACGGCAGCACCACCACGCGCTACGTCAACGACCTCGATTTTCTCGCAACCACCCAGGCTCGCGCTCGGGGCGAGGAATTTCTCAAAGTGAAGCGTGCCTTCTGGATCGGTGATCTCATGGGTGAACTCCGAGTGTATGGAGAACTCACCGATAAAGAAGCGCCCGGCTTTTGGAACGGCATCGCTCTGGCCACCCAAGCGCGTATCATTGAAGAATCCAAAGCGGTGGCGCTCGATGCCCTTGGTGCGGAGCTTGGAGAGGCCAACGGCCCCACCGTTGCCGAAGGAGTCATGGCTGCGACTGGCACCCCGGAAGACCGCAAAATCATCCAAGCCCAGGACGGCTCAATCACCATCCCGGCGGCGGCCTACGCGCGGCCAAATGGCGGCGGCGGCGAGCATGATGAGGAACCCACCAACGATGTGATCGCCATGAAAAGCTTCGCCGGAGGACTACAAATCTTTTTGCCACGTTTCAATCGTCAGCAACCCATCCTCGTGAGGGGTGGCACGCTGCGCCACGAGGCCAATCTTTGCGATTCCGCAACGCGCCATTGGAAGGGTCGTCGCCCGAAAAACTCAAAGCACATGCGCGGCCTGCGCCTCGCGGTTTCTCCAGACGGCGATCAGGCGGACAAGGAACTCACGCTCCAGCTTGCCGAGGGCGTGACCATGGATTTCGTCTATATCCCTCCCGGAAAGTTTATCATGGGTGGCGAACGCCAGCAGAAAGAAGGCGAAATGGTCGCCGATACCCCCAAGCACGAGGTCACGCTCACCCGGGGATTCTACCTTGGGAAAACAGAGGTCACCCAGGCGCAGTATGCGGCGATCATGGAAAAGGAGCAGGGTTCACTCGGCAAAGGCACGGACTATCCGGTGGACGGCGTGAAGCCCTCGCGCGCACTGGTGCTCATCGATGAACTCTCCGCACGCACTGGTAGGGAAGTGCGCCTGCCCACCGAGGCCGAATGGGAATACGCCGCCCGCGCCGGAACCACCACCCGTTGGTCTTTCGGTGATGATCCCTCGAAGGTCGGCGAATACGCCTGGTTCAAGGACAATGCCGGGGGTAAATCCCAACCGGTCGGCCAGAAAAAACCAAACCCATGGGGACTCTACGACATGTATGGAAACATCGCCGAATTCGTGAGCGATCAACATGACGAAATCTACTACGCCAATGGCCCGAAGGTCGATCCCACAGGCCCGCTTCTCGGCACCCACTCGAACATGGAATACACCATCGAAGTGCCGAAGGCCGGCAACTACACGCTGAGTGCGCGGGCGGTAACAACGAATGTGAATCAATCGCTCCAGCTCGCCGTCAACGGTGCCAGCTCCCCGACGACGATCAAGCTGCCCTTCACGATGGGCGAGTGGGCGGATAGCGAAACCATCACCGTGAGTTTGAAGGAAGGCACAAACACCCTCCACTTCTGGCGCGATCAAGCCCCGCAAGACGGCGTGGCTGTGAAGTCGTTCAACTTGAAACCTGGAAACTGAAATCTGCAGTGGAAACTGCGAATTTCTGGTAGTTGTTGGTATGAGGTAATTAGGAAAGAATGGATTTTTCAGTCAATCATCCTACTCCGCCTTTGGAATCACGTTTTTTGGGAAACTTCATAGTCCACCATAAACGCAAACCGCTCAGGCAAAGGAAAATCAATGGGATGCCAATCAGCAGCATATAGAATGGCCTGAGGTCCGGGCCGAGCCACGATCCTTGATGCAGATTCATGATGAGCTTGAGTGTTTTCTCATCGGCATGGAGCCATTTGTTGCCGACATGATATGCGATGCCGGTCACTGCGGATATGAGGAAGGGCAGGGAAAAAATCACGCCGAGCAGGCTGTGGGATTTTCTGAGTTTTGTTCTGGGGGTTTGACCTACCTTCCACATGTAGAGACCGGAAACAACGAGGAACAAAAGCCCGATTCCGAGAGCGATGACATAAATGACCGAACCATGGGTGCCGAACCACGACCCGGTGTGGAAATAAAGGACTTCGTTTCCTGTTTCCTTGGTGAAGGCGAACCATGAGCGGCCAATCCGGTAAACAATTCCCGTGATGGCGGAAATCAACAGAAATGGCAGCAGCCATGGAGCCAGCTTGCGGTGAAGTTTACGGAGTTTTACATGGGCAGACATATCGCGTGGTTTATTGATTCTTGTTTTTTATTTTGCAGGCTTGGACTTGGTGAGCGGGAGTGGCTCGACTGCCGAGAGTTCGGCTTTCA
>JBGSRM010000056.1:0-8221 GCA_041737575.1 Akkermansiaceae bacterium | reverse complement strand
GCGGTCAGGGCTGGGTATAAGCCGGCAGTTCCAACGATCGAGACGAGGACGATGTCCGCCTCTTCCAGGCTGGCGAGGGTATTTAGTCCATCGGCGCCTACGTGAAGTTTGACATTTTGAGGGATGATTTCACGGAGTTGTTTGGCCTTGGATTCATCAAAGATGGCGATATTACGGACGCCCGTGGAGATGGTTTGTTGGGCGAGTGTTTCGATGCTTGAGCAGGCGGCGAGTCCCACGATTTCGATTTCGTTTGAAAGAGAAGCAGCGACACGGAGAGTGGAAAGACCGATGGAGCCGGTAGAGCCAAGCACAACCACTCTACGTTTTTTGCGTAATTTCATGAGATGCTTGGGATTACCCAGACGATGTATAGCCAGAGAGCGGGGGCTGTGAAGCAGATGCTATCGATGAGGTCGAGACCTCCGCCAATGCCTGGCAGCATGTTTCCAGAGTCTTTGGCGTTGAGCGAGCGTTTGACAACGCTCTCCGCGAGGTCGCCGATGACAGCGAGGATGGCAAGCAAGAAACCAAGGATGATGACGTGGGCCCATGAATGCAGGATGGAAAGGTTGTGGGGTAGAAAATAGTAGAGGCTGCAGGCGGCGAGTTGCGCAAAGAAGATGGCTCCGACAAAACCTTCCCATGTTTTACCTGGAGAAATGTGGGGTATCATTTTGTGTTTTCCGAAAAGGGAACCTGTGATGTAGGCGCCCATATCGGTAAATTTCGTGACTGCCAGCAGCCACAGTAAAACGAAGGAACCGGGAATATCGCCGGAGCCTGGTAGAGTGAAGCAGATACGGGCGACGCAGTTGAAGAGAAAGGCAATGTAGATGAAGCCGAAAAGGTTGGCTGCAACGGCCAGAAGCGCTTCGATGCCTTTGATTGAGTATCTGAGTTGAAGAGTGAACGCACCAATGATGGCAATGAAAATGAAAGTGATGTCGAGTGCGGGTGAGATGTCGCAGCGGTGTCTAAAAAAGTGATAATATCCAAGGACAGAGTATGCCAAGGCGAGTAATAGGCCAAAGCGGGGAAAGCACTTTACCTCGGCTGTGCGAAGCATTCGAAAGTATTCGAGTGTGGAAACAAGCACCAAGACACCAATGAGAGACATGTAGGCAATGGGTTGCATACTGATAATGATGCCGGTTACGATCCCCCAGAGCAGAATGGTACTGAACCCCCTGCGGAGGAATACAGTGGCTTTACTGGGTGGGGATTTTGTGTTTTGCGTTTGCACTTGTTTGGAAGGATGCAAGACCGTTGCTCAAGTAGAGGCAATCCTTTCCAGAAATTTTTTCAAAAGAAGCCGCAACTTTCCATGTGTGGACAGGTTTGATGTGATAGTGAGATTTTTACGGCTCATTAACCAAAGAAGAAACCAAAGAAGATTATGAAAACGACAACAATGATCATGTCTGGTGTTGCGATGCTATTTGTTTGCACCGCTCAAGCAGAAAAGCCTGGAAAAGAACGTCCTCACCGGGAGCTTCCTCCGGAAATCATCAAAAAATTTGATAAGGACGGAGATGGCAAGCTGAATGAGGAGGAGATGGCAGCTGCCAAAGCCGCGCGCGAGGAAAGAATGAAGGCACAGAAAGAAGAGATGCTGAAGAGATTCGATAAAGACGGGGATGGAGAGCTCAGTGAAGAGGAGAAGAAGGCAATGCGCGAGGAAATGAAGAAGAAAGCCATAGAGAAGTTTGATAAAGACGGTGATGGCGAGCTTAATGAAGAGGAGCGTGCTGAGATGCGTAAAGAGTGGGGGGATAGACCCGGGCCGCGTGACAAGAAAGGTGGCAAAGGCAAGCGTGACAAACAGGAACCAGGCGATGGTGAAGAGGCACCGGGAGTATTGGGAGAATAATCAGTTTCACCAATTTAGGACATAGAAAAGCCACCACGAAAGGTGGCTTTTCTCATTTTTCAGTTATCCATGTTCCTCCTTGCCAAGTCAATTGGCTGGCCTTAATTGAAGTCATGGTTAGAAAACTCATTTCATTCTTGGTTCTTCAGATAGGCTTATCTTTTGTTGGTTTTGCCGCGATATCCCTTCCAACAGGCGCTGATGTTGCGGTAACAGGAGAGGTTGAAGGTCCAGCGAAAGAAGCACTAGAGGCGTATCGATCCGGACGCATCTTGAAAGCCATTGAGTTGGCCAAACCGCTGGCAGAGAGCGGGAATGCGGATGCTTTGTTTTTGATGGGATTCGCTCATGAGAACGGACGTGGGGTTGAGGCATCACGCGAGCTTGCCATTTCATATTATCGAAAAGCAGCGAATGGTAAGCACAAAGACGCGGTTTATCGTTTATCTTACATACTCCTGGCATCGGAAAAAGAGGATGAAAGAGATCAGGCGCGGCAGGAGTTGGAAAAAGCAGCAGAAGATGATCCGGCGAATGCGGGCAGAATACTTGGGGAGGCATACTTGAGAGGAATGCTTTCCGAAAAGCCAGATCCAGAAAAGGCATTGGTATGGTGGAAACGATCTGCATCCACCGGTGATTTGAACGCCCTTTTGATTATTGCCAGGTTTTACGAAGGAACTTTCGGATTTCCTGAGATGAAGGATATCAAGCAGTCGTTGGAGTATTATCAAAAGGCGGCAGAATTGGGTGACACCGGGGCGATGTCGGCGCTTGGTTCCCGTTATCTGAGCGGTGAAGAAGCATTTCGTGATGAGAACAAAGGCCGTGAGTGGGTGAAGAAGGCGATCGCAGAAAAAGAGTTTTCTGCATATTTGGCTTTGGGCGATTTTGAGGAGTTTGTGAAAAAAGACCTGAAAGCGGCGCTTGCCGAATACGAGCGAGGCAAGGACGCAGGGCAGATTGATTGCATATTGCGCACAGCGGATTTTTATTTGGAGGGCAAGGGTGTTGAGAAGGATGAAGAACGAGGTCGTGCGTTGTTGATCAAGGCTGCCGAGGCAGGCCATCCTCTCGCTACATATCGAGTCGCCTCCGTGCTATTATCAGCTGAGAAGCCAAGTCCTGCGGACCTTATGACGGGCTATGCCTGTTTGGTTTCCGCCGCAAATGCCAATTTCGTAAGAGCCCAACACGAGCTTGGACTCATGTATCTGTCTGGCAAATTAGGTATGGCGGACGGACCGGCAGCTGTTGCCTGGTTGACTCGTGCAGCACAAGGAGGAGACGCACAGGCACAATTTGATCTTGGTCAACTCTATGAGCGCGGTGCCGGTAGTGCTCAGCAGAATCTGGAGAATGCCGGCCAACTGTATTCCCTATCGGCCACTCAGGGGCATTCAGGAGCCACGTTAGCCCTGGCGAGACTTGTCAGATACGGTATCGGAACCAAATTGGATTTACCGAAAGCCTGGGCGCTTGCCGCGCTCGCTGAAGAGCAAGGAAATGAGGAGGCTGTGGTTATGAAGAATGAGATTCAAGAAGAGATGGGGGTTTCCGGACTTGATAAAGCCCAAGAAGAACTCAAGAAACTCAAGGAGCCTAACAAGGATAAATGATTCAACTAATCCTCTGACAAGCTTCGGAATTTTTCCGCAAGCCTGATTGATGATTTTTCAAGTAATGTATCTGCCTCACCGACTGCCTGATCTTCGGAGATGTCTCCTGACATGATTTTGTCTATCAGATCGAAGTGGCTAAGTAATAATTCTTCGTCTGAAACGCGACCGGCCAACGCCAGGATGGGTTTGTTGTGTTTACGAGCAATGCGTGAAACACCGATTGGTGTTTTTCCATTCAAGCTTTGTGAATCCAGCGATCCTTCGCCGGTGATGACGATATCTGCTGATTGTATCTGGCGTTCGACATCCAGTGCGGATGCGATGCATTCAAATCCCGGGACAAGTTTTGCCGCACAAAAGGTCATAAGCCCGTATCCCAGACCACCAGCGGCACCAGCTCCCGGATGGGTTTGAAAATTTGTATGAAAATGTTGATCAGCGATGGTTGCCGCATGTGCCAAGGCCGCTTCGGCCATATCCAGTTGATTTTTTTGCAAACCTTTTTGAGGCCCATACGTTTGAGTCGCACCATTTTCACCGAGTAGCGGATTGTTGACATCACATGCCGCGTAAATCGGGGGCAGGGGGATTCTGTTCGTGCTGTCGATGCTGAATATTTTGAGGAAATTCATGGGAATTGCATCGATGAGGTTCCCTGATTTATTATGGAAGCGTATGCCAAGAGCTGCGGCGAGTCCAAGGCCTGCATCGTTTGTGGCACTTCCGCCGAGTCCGACCGTGATTTTGGTGGCCCCAAAGGAAGCGGCTTGGGCGATCATTTGTCCGACTCCGTAACTGGATGCAATAAAGGGATTACGATGAATGCTCTCGATTCTCCATAAACCGTTTGTCTGAGAAGACTCGATGACGGCGTGAAGCTCAGAATGGTTTTCAAGCATGATCCATTCTGCAGTTACATCTCTGCCTAATGCATCTCGCACAGACAATGTATGTGATGTGTGATTCGAGGTTTGTTTGAATGCATCAAGCATACCCTCGCCGCCATCCGCAAGCGGGAGTAGCTGAATTTCCGCATACGGAAATACTTTCGTGAATCCTCTGGCAATGGCTGCCGCCGCGTTATGAGCGGTGAGTGATCCTTTGAATTTATCGGGCGCTATCAGAATTCTCATGATTCATCGAGGCGAGCTTTCTGATAATGCTGGTTCCACCATGCCTTTCACTTTCGGCCATAAGGAGGCAGCTTCAACTATGATCCAAGCTTCCAGCGCTAGAGTTACGAATCCTATGGTGGAGAGAAGGTAATTTGGATTTTTGCCAGTAAGCCAAGCGGCTTCTCCGACAAAAATTTGAGAAATCAAAGCTGTAGCAGGTAGGACGAGCATTAGTAATGCCGGGATAGCAACAAACCAGACCGGGAGGTTCCTGCGCCACATCCAAAAAAGAATCACAAGAAAAGCGATTCCAGCCAACAGTTGATTGGTTGCACCGAACAGCGGCCAAAGCAGGAGTCCGCCCTTTCCGAGATTATCGGTAGCATAGGAAGCCCCGGGGGCGGGCATGGCACCGATAACACCGGCGACAAGGATCGCGAATATGGTTGCGCCGTGCTTGTTGGTGAGTGATTTGATGCCGATCGCAGAAGCCAGTTCTTGAGTCACATAGCGCTGCAGACGGCATGCCGAGTCCAGTGTGGTTGCTGCGAACGAAGCGACGAAAACGCCCATGAGAGCTGTTGCAAACGCACCGGCTATACCGAGGGCTTTGATGAAATTTCCAGCACCTGCCACGAAAGCACCTACCGTAGCGGAAAGTCCGTCAGATGCTTTCCAAGTGCTGTATTTGGAATCATAGGCGGCTTCTCCGAAGAGTTGTTTGCCGCTGGGTTTTCCATCGATCAGTTCCGGAATGCCCAGGCCAATGCCAGCGACGCAAGCGAGTATGACGATGACTGCAAGAAATCCTTCTGTAAGCATGGAACCGTATCCCACGAAACGTGCGTCGGTTTCACATTTCAACTGCTTGGAAGATGTCCCTGAAGATACAAGGCAGTGAAATCCTGAAACCGCGCCGCAGGCGATGGTTACGAAAAGAAAAGGAAAAATCCAAGGCGCTCCTTCAGGCGCGTTGTCTCCGATTCTTGTGGCGGGTGCTACGATCTCGAGTGTCTGTTTTTCTGCTCCGCTACCAAAACCGAACAAGCCAGCCACAATCAGACCGATGAGAACCAATCCCAGTGCGGATAGGAGTTGAAGAGAATTAATATAGTCGCGCGGTTGTAACAAAATCCAAACCGGAAGAACGGATGCCGCGTATGAGTAAATCAAAAGAATAGCAACCCAAGCTATGATGGGCCAACTTGCAAGTGTTGTATTGAAAACGTGCAGGAATCCCCAATCACCAAATGCGACACTCAGATACATCAGAGCAAGGGCAAGAATCGAAGGAACCAACAGGCTCATGCCTTTCCGGTGAAGCCAAAATCCGATAGCGACGGCGATGGGTGTCTGAACAATGCAAGGAAAGATGGATGAAGGGAACATCTTGAAGACGTTCGCGATGACCAATCCGAAAATAGCCAGCACAATGGTGAGTGCCATGAATAGGATGGATAGAAACAGGATGCGTGTTCGGGGTGTGAGCACACGACCGGAAATATCGCCGACTGTCTGACCTTTGTTCCTCATGGAAACGACAAGAGATCCGAAATCGTGCAAGGCTCCGATGAATATGGAACCAAAGATTACCCAAAGCAGGGCAGGCAACCAACCCCATATAACCGCCAAGGCCGGCCCCACGATAGGACCTGTTCCCGCGATTGATGTGAAATGATGACCAAATACAACACCCTTGCTGGTCGGCACGTAATCCGAGCCGTCGTTTATCTCAATCGATGGCGCTTTATTTTTCGGATCTAATTTGAAAATTTTCTGAGACAGCCAGCGGCCATAAGTATGATACGCGATGAGATAGGCGAAGAGGGAACCGATAGCTATCAATAGGGTTTGCATTGCTCAACAAGGAGTAGCTGAAACACAGCGTTGGCGAAGTTTATTCTTCAAGTCCCATTGCATAAAGAAAATGAAATTTAAGCCTCTTTTTACTTGTCAGCCACCCGTCCAAGAACCAAATATCCCGCCTCGCGAAAGTGAGTATGGGTAGGTGCCCGAGTGGCTAAAGGGGGCAGACTGTAAATCTGCTGGCTAACGCCTACACTGGTTCGAATCCAGTCCTGCCCACCATTCATGGAATGAAAAGATTCTAAGAGATATTGTGATCTTGGCTTTGCAGGGTTTCTAGGAAGAGGGCTTCGACTTTGTGGCGAGCCCAAGGGGTTTTGCGGAGGAATTTGAGGGTTGATTGGATGGAGGGGTCGTTGGCGAAGCAGCGGATGCGGATGCGGTCGGCGAGTTCGTCCCAGCCGTATTCCTCGACGAGGCGGGTGACGATGATTTCGAGGGTGTAGCCGTGGAGGGGGTCGTTGGGGTGGGAGTTCATGGGAGAATGCTCAGGGCAGTTCGCGGACTTTGAGGTTTCGGAACTGGATGGGGGAGCCTTCGGATTCGAGGCAGATGTGGCCGGTGTTGGGGGATGCGTTGTTGCCGCCGGAGACTTCGGTTCCGTTGACCCAGAGGCGGACTTCGCCGTTGATGGCGCGGATGTAGTAGTGGTTCCACTCGCCGTGGGGTTTGGTGGTTTCAGCGGTGGGGAAGCTGCGAATACCGTCTGGAGAGGTGGGGGAAAAGGGGGTTAGTTTTGCTTTGGCGACGGGGAAGACATCGCCGTGACAGGTGAACCAGTCGGACTTCTTGCCGGACTTTTTTTCGTAATCGGCTTTGAATGCGGGGTCGAGGATTTGGACTTCGATGCCTTCGTTGGGGAGGCCGGGTTTTTGTTGAAGGGCATCGAGGGATGGTTTGGCAGTCCAGATGAAGATGCCGGAGTTTCCGGCGGGTTTTTCGTGTTTCCACTCGGCGACGAGTTCGAAGTTGGTGAAGGTTTTTCCGGTGCGGATGACGCTGACGGGTTGGCCGGTGCAGGAGATGAGGTTTTTTGAGTCGTCGAAGGTCCAGGTTTCAGAGGAGCTGTTGACGGGGGTGAAGTCTTTTTCGACGAGGGGAGTCCAGCCGGGTTCGGTGCCGGTGATTTTGGCGGAGGGTTGTTCCGAGTGCGCCATGTTTGTTAGAAACGCGGCGGCGAGTATGGCGTGGATGATTTTTTTCATGGTGGTTTATTCTGTTAGAGCGAGGAAGGCTTCGATTTCGCGGGAGGGGTCGTTGGCGCGCATGAGGGTTTCACCGATGAGGAGGGCGTTGCATCCGGCGCGGAGGGCGAGGAGGGCATCGTCGTGGGTTTTGATGCCGGATTCGGAGATGAGAATGACATCGTCGGGCACTTCCTCGGCGAGTCGCTGGGTGGTTGTCAGATCGACCTCGAAGGTTTTGAGGTTGCGGTTGTTGATGCCGATGAGGTCGGCGCCTAGGTGGAGGGCGCGTTCCATTTCGGGGAGGTCGTGGACTTCGACGAGGACATCGAGCTGGAAGGATTTAGCTTCGTCGTAGAGTTGGCGGAGTTGTTCGTCTGTGAGGGCGGCGACGATGAGGAGGATGGCATCGGCACCGGCGATGACGGCTTCGTGGATTTGGATTTCATGGATAGTGAAGTCCTTGCGGAGGAGGGGAATGGGGGAGAATTCGGAGATTTTGGAGAGGTAGGTGAGAGAGCCTTGGAAGTATTGTTCATCGGTGAGGATGGAGAGGCAGGA
>JBGSRM010000324.1:0-2899 GCA_041737575.1 Akkermansiaceae bacterium | reverse complement strand
GGCATTTCCCACTTGATGATGTGCAGTCTCAAGATCTGATAAAAACTTCGCCGGTATGTCGCCGTGCGTCTTCATCGCATCGACGAGCGTTTGTCCGGAAATACCCGGAATCGGCTCCTCGGATGCCGCATACACGTCGGTGATGAAAACAAGATCTGCTGCTTGTAGTACCTTCCCAAAATCATCCGCAAGGGCTTGAGTGCGCGTGTATCGATGTGGTTGGAATAAAACCACAAGACGAGAAGGCTTCAGCGAACGAGCGGTCTGCAACGTTGCGGCCAGCTCGGTGGGATGATGTCCGTAGTCATCAATGATCCGGTAATCCTTGGAAATGTATTTCGTCTCAAAACGGCGTTTGGCACCAGCGAAGGATGACAAAGCCCGCGCAATAAGTGAAAATTCCGCTCCACAAATGTCTGCAATCGCGATGGAGGCGAGAGAGTTCAAAATATTATGTTCGCCCGGAATGGCGAGTTCGATGTCGCCGAGAACCGTTCCCCTCCTTTTCACGGTAAACGCGGAAGAACCTTTGAGATCGCGGACATCAGATGCGGTGTAGTGTGTCTCCTCTCCGGAAATTTCCCAGCCATAGGAGATCGCATTCTCACGGGAAGCGCAGATTTCACAGGCAACCGTATCTTCCGCACAATATACTATATTTCCAGTAGTTTGATCGGCCAAAGTCGAAAACACACTGCGTATGTGATCCAGATCACGATAGAAATCGAGATGCTCGGCTTCAACATTCAGAATCACAGAGTGCAGCGGCTTGTACAGGGCAAGTGTCCCGTCGGACTCATCTCCCTCCGCTACCATCAGCTTGCCCTCGGCCTCCCACTTGGCGTTTGCCCCAAGAATCGGAATTTCAGCACCGACATAGTAGGAAGGCTTCTGATCGCTTTCGCGCAAAATATGGGCGGTCATCGAGGAAGTCGTCGTCTTTCCGTGAGTTCCTGAAATCACGATGCCGGACTTGGTGTGCAGGATCGAAGCAAGGCATTCCGCCCGACGAATCAATGGGATGCCTTTTTTCACCGCCGCCGCATAGGCCGGATTTGTCGGCCGGATCGCGGAGGAATAAACAACAAGATCGGCCCCCTCCACAGACTCGGCTGTCTGGGGGCAGGAAAACTTTAGACCAAGAGACTGCATCCGATCCGTCTCCGAGGTAGTCACCCGGTCGCAGCCGGAAACCCGATGACCCATACCTAGAAGAAGCAATGCAAGGCCGCTCATACCGGAACCAGCTACGCCGATAAGATGAATACGAAGCGATTGTGATAGATCTGTTAGATTCGGTTGAGTGACTTTTTCTGCCATGGCGGGGCACGGAAGGTGGCGGTTTTCCCTGAGTTCGGCAATGGGAAAGCGGTTTTGATATAAGTCTTAATACTGCTACAAAATCCCCCCAGGGACATATCCGGCAGCCTCCGGCATCCGCGCTTCCAGTTTTCTTACTTGATCAGAGAATTTCCCTACCTGCGCGCTCGCGGAACCCGTCTCCCGCTCCCCACGTTTGAGAATTCCCTCAAGCTCCTCCAAGCTCAATCCGAGCCTCCCATCAGCCGCCAAACGCTGCAGTAAATCATTTTTTTTCACCGCACCCGTTCGTAAGTCTGCCACGGTAGCCACGGCGTGCTCCTTGATCACTTTATGAGCGGTCTCCCGTCCAATCCCTCGCTTCACCGCCTCCATCATCACCGTGGTCGTCATCAAAAACGGCAAATAACGCGACGTCTCAGCCGCAATAACCGCCTCATACGCATCCATCTGATCCAAAATTGTTAGATATGTCTCAAACATCCCATCCATCGCAAAAAATGCATCCGGCAACATCACCCTACGCACCACAGAACAAGAAACATCCCCCTCATTCCACTGATCACCAGCAAGCCCCGCCGCCATCGCCAAATACCCTTTCAGAATCACATGAAAACCATTTACCCGCTCACAGGAACGCGAATTCATCTTGTGCGGCATCGCACTCGATCCCGTCTGCCCGGGCGCGAATCCCTCACTCGCGGTCTCGTGCCCAGCCATCAAACGCAAGGTCTTACAAAACGAGGAAGGCCCGCTCGCCAAGTCCACCAAAACAGCCACGACACGCATATCCAGCGACCTAGGATATACCTGCCCCACATTGTCCCACTGTTTGGCAATACCCAAATGCGCCACAATCCGACCCTCCAAATCCGCCACCCTCTTCGTATCACTATCAAACAACGAAAGCTGATCCATCTGCGTCCCCACGGCACCCTTCAAGCCCCTCACCGCATAACCCGCAATCACATCCTCCAACATTCCAAAACCGGATAACAACTCCTCGCCAAACATCGCGATCCGCTTCCCAAGCGTTGTCGGCTGCGCCGCCACATTATGTGTCCGCGCCGTTAATACCACATCCGACCACTGCTCCGCACTCTCACGCATGCGCCGCAAGGCCGCGACCGCCTTCTCCCTGACCAAAAGCAAACCACGATACACCTGCAACTGCTCCACATTTTCCGTCAAATCCCTCGACGTCAGCCCCTTGTGAATCTCCTCATGGCCCGCCAGCCCGTTAAACTCCTCAATACGCGCCTTCACATCATGCCTCGTCACCCGCTCCCGCGCCATAATCGAATCCACATCCACATTCTCTTTCACAGCCTCATATGCCGCAATCGCCTCCTCTGAAATTCCGAGCCCCAGATCCCGCTGCGCCTTCATCACCGCGATCCAATACTCCCTTTCCAAAACAATCCGCCCTTCGGCTGACCAAATGTCATTCATGGCCGTGGACGAGTATCTTTCTGCGAGAACGTTTGGAATCATATCTGCCCGATTGGAGTCCTCACCCGCCAAACATGTCCAACCTAAAAAAACTCACACACCATCTCCGCCCGGCAACACAACCACA
>JBGSRM010000316.1:0-14340 GCA_041737575.1 Akkermansiaceae bacterium | reverse complement strand
TAGGAACTGCTCTTGGCGGACGGAGTAGAAACCTTTGTAGGATTTTTTATAGATCTGATTTTTGGAGTGGAGGTCGGATAGGATGGACTGGACGCAGGCGATGTGGCGGGGGTCTGTGGTTTCCGCCCAACCATCGTATTGAACTCCGAGTTTTTCCCAAACCACGGGATAGCGTGAGCTGACGGATTTGACGTATTCTGCGGGTGAAATACCTTCCTTCTCGGCGGTTTGTTGGACTTTCTGACCGTGTTGATCGACGCCTGTTAGAAAATAGACTTCTTCGCCAGCGAGACGGCGGTAGCGGGCGATGACATCGGCGAGGACTTTTTCGTAGGCGTGGCCGATGTGGGGTTGGCCGTTTACGTATTCGATGGCGGTGGTGAGGAAAAACATAAAATTCAAATTTCAAATCTCAATATTCAAGGAAGAGGAATTAGGGGTGGCGGTGGATATTAGGGTTGGTTGATAGCGATGTCGCGCTATCAATTTGTTGGTTTTGCTCCCTTTGGACAGTTTTTCTCACCAGAGTTCTTTTCGGGCCGGTGTAGGTGGAGGGGAGGAAACCGCATTCGATGATCATCCAGATCCAGCCGATCATCGGGAGGAGATAAAATAAGATGCTCCACATTGGACGGCCGCGGTCGCGAAGCCGGCGGAATGTCACGGCGATACTTATCCAGAGTAACAGTAATGCTAAGATAACCAAAAGGGCTCCACCGGTTTGATACAGTGAATTGCGGGAAGTCGTCATTATTACAAATCCTAAAAATCCAGAAATCTGCATCAGCAGGCTGGTAAGTAAGGTTACTGTCCACCATTCGAAGCGGTCGGCTTTTTGACTGAATGTGAGCAAATTTTTCATCTGCTTTATTCTCTAACAATTTTTCCGCCTAGGGAGAGGATGCGGGAGTTGGCTTTGGCGGATTCGGCGTTGGGGATGTCGCCGAGGCGGACGTAGATTTGGGAGAGGGCGGTCCAAGCGAGGAGGTCGTTGGGTTGGAGGGAGGTGGCTTGGAGGGAGGCGCCGAGGGCTTCTTTGAGTTGGTCGGTTTTGAGGAGCGCCATGGAGAGGGCGTGCCAGGAGTCGAAGTGTGTGGGATCGAGCTCGACGCATTTGCGGAAGAGGGCGGCGGCTTCCTCCATTTCGCCGAGGGCGAGGTGGCCGTTGGCGTTGTCGAAGATGCTTTGGAGGTCGTCGTTCGACATGGCTGGGAGTTGTGCCCCGGATGGGGAGTGCGGGATTTAGCGATTGAGTCGCTCGACCTTGGCGGCTTCGAAGCGGTTGTTGAGCCATGCGGAGAAGGCTGCCTGGCCGTTGCCGCCTGCGGCGCTCATGAAGCGTGCTTGGAGCGCGGCGTCGGCTTCGGGGTTGGTGACGAGTTCGCGGGCTTCGACATGGATGATGAAGGCGCGATCGGATTCGATGACAGGCTCGGTGAGTTCAGAGGGTTTGGTGAATTGGGCGGCGGCGAAGAGGTTTGCAGGAACTATGCGACCGCTTGGTTGGAAATTACTGGTGACATCGGGAATGGAGATGACCTCGGTGGTGATGCCGGCGGCGGTGCAGGCTTCTGCGAAGGATTTGCCTTCGGCGAGGGCGGTTTTGATGGATTCGGTGGCTTTTTCGGCGGCTTCCTTGAGGGCGGTATCGGCTTTGTCAGCGATGAGGCGAGCGCGGGCTTCGTCGCGGGCTTCTTCGTAGGTTTGGGTGCGGCTCGGTTCGATGTTATCGAGGTGGGCGACGATCCAATCGTTTTCTCCGATGGCGATGGCCGGGGAGATTTTGGAGAGGGGGTCTGAGGTGATTTTCATCTCGAAGAGAAGATCGACGGCCGTGCCTTGGGTGCGTGAGGCGCGGAGTGTGGCTTTGAGAGCTTCCGGTGCGTCTTTTGCGGCGAAGAGGTCTGAGGTGATGAGTTCCCATTTTTCATCTGTGGCGAGTTTCTCGAAGCTGAGGTTGCTCTGGCTTTCGAGCTTGTAGATGAAGTCATCGACCTTTTCGCTAACAGCGAGTTGGGCGAGGCGTTTGGCATCGGCGATGGCGGCGTCGCGTTCTGTGGTTTTTTTGGCGTGTTCGGTTTTTTGTTCTTCGGTAGCGCCTTCGGGGAGGGGTTCGATGGCGGCTGGTTCGGCGGGGATTTCGGCTTTGGCTACGAAGTAGGTGAACTGGCGTTTTTCCTCGGTTTTGAAGGCGTCCTGAATGGTTTCCCAGTGGCTTTTGATTTCGTCTTCGGTGGGTTCGATGGTTTTGAGGATGGGATCGCGATCGATGCGGGCGAGGCTGAGGCGGATGCGTTGGTTCTCGAAGGCGGAGATTTTGGAGAGGATGTTTTTATTTTCGCTGAGGCCTGAGCCGAGGATTTTGGTGAGTTGTTCGAAGACGATGACATCGGAGGCGAGCTCGCGGATGTCGTTTTCGGTGAGACCGAGGCGACCGATGCCGCGTTCGATGAAATTGCGGTAGGCTTCCTGGGAGAATTCGCCGTCCATGCCGGTGAAGAGGCGTAGGGTGCTGATGAAGGTGTTGATTTGGGCATCGGAGGGGTAGATGCCGAATTCTTCTTTCGCGGAGCGGAGGATCATGCGGTTGACGAAGAAGTTTTCGAGTCTTTGATCTTCCGACTGGGCATCGCCTGAGAGAGCGATGATGAACGGGAAGAGTTTCTGGAAGTCGCCGCTTCTGAAATCGGCGAGGCCTTGTGTGAGCTCGAAGGAAGCGGGGCCGAGTTTGCGGAATTCTTTATCGGAATAGGATTTTCCGTCGACTTTGATGACGGGGACGCCGCCACCGGAAGCGCGCATGTTGTTGGTGTCCATGAGGACGAACCCGACGATGACGAGGACGAAGAGGACGATGATAAGGCCTGTGTATTTACGGAGATTTTCGATCATGGGGCGATGGCTGGGCGGGAGAAATAAGCGGGAAAAACGAAACATGAAACCCTAAAGTTATTGGTTATTGGTTATTTGTTATTGGGAATTGGATTTTGGAGGGAGGATTTTTTACCACAGAATGCACGGAATACACGGAATGAAGATTTTGGTGGGGTGGTGAGCTTGTGCTTTGCGTTTTTGAGAATGTGGTTAGTTTGGCGGGGTGTCAGTTGCCAGATATTCGACTCAAGATTTGCCGGGCGGGTTGCGTTTGGCGCATGCGTGTTTGCCGGACTCGGAGTGTGCGGCGTTATCGATTTATTTGCCGGTAGGGTCGCGGGACGAGGTGGCGGGGGTTCCGCAGGGGTTGGCGCATTTTGTGGAGCATATGGTTTTCAAGGGGACGGAGAGGCGGACTGCGAAGGAGTTGACGTTGGCGATAGAGTCAAGTGGAGGGCAGGCGAATGCATGTACGACGGAGGATTATACGGTGTATGAGGCGCAGGGTGAGGCGGAGTTGATGCCGGTTTTGGTGGATGTGTTGAGTGATATGGTGTGGCACTCGGTTTTTCCCGAGCAGGAGATTGGGTTGGAGCGGGATGTGATCGGGGAGGAGATAGTGATGATCCGGGAGAGTCCTGCGGAGCATATTCAGGATTTGTTGGCGGAGGCGACGTGGCCGGGGCATCCGTTGGGGCAGTCGATTTCCGGGAGTTTGAAATCGATCAAGGGGATTGGGAGGGAGACGCTGTTTGCTTTTGCGGAGAGGCATCATTTCCGGAGGGATGTGGTGATTGCGACGGCGGGGCCGATGGGTGTGGAGGAGGTGGTGGAGATGTTGATGGGGAAGTTGCCGGGCAGGACGGTGGAGGCGCCGGGGCGTTTGAGGTATGAGGGGGGAGGTGTGCGGGAGGTTTCTGAGAAGCGGGCGACGGATCAGTTGCAGCTTGCGTTGGCGTGGCAGACGCCGGGGCGTTTTGCGGAGGAGCGTCATGCTTTGCGGTTGTTATCGATGATTTTGGGTGAGTCGTCGTCATCGAGGTTGTTCACGAAGTTGCGGGAGGAGCGGGGTTTGTGTTATCAGATCGGGTCGGAGACTTCGTTGTTTGAGGAGACGGGGGCGTTGCAGGTGACGGCGGGGTTGGATCCGGAATCGCGCGATGAGTCTCTGGAGATGATTTTGGCGGAGGTGGCGGATCTTGCGGCGAGGGGGCCGCAGGCAGGGGAGTTGGAGAGAGCGAAGAGGCTGGCGGTGGTGCAGTCGAAGTTTGGCTTTGAATCGACGGCGGCTCATGCGGCGTGGGCGGGTGAGGGTTTGTTGTTTTTGGGGCGGATACCGAGTCCGCAGGAGGTGCGGGAGAGTATTCTGGGGGTGACGGAGGAGCAGGTGCGCGCGATTGCGGCTGAGATTTTTTCCTGCCAACCGGCGCGGGCTGAGATAAGATCCTAGTGTTATGACGTTTCGACCTTTTACGCCGGAGCATTTCATCACCTTGGGGATTGGTGTGGTGGTGATCATGGGGCTGATTTTTTTTGCGAGGAGGGGCGAGTTCCAGCAGAGGGTGGCGACGGCGATTTTGTGTTATTTGAATTTGGTATCGTTTCCTTTCGCGCTGCTTGCGTGGCGGGGGCATGATCTTGCGCTGGATAATGTGGTGCCGCTGCATTTGTGTGATGTTGCGGCGGTTGTGGCGGGGTTCGCGTTGCTGACGGGGAAGGAGATTTTACGGACTCTGACGTATTTTTGGGGGATTGCGGCGACGACGCAGGCTTTGTTGACGCCGGCGATTACGATCGGGCCGCCGGAGATGCCTTTCATTCATTTTTTTGTGCAGCATTTCGCGATTGTGGCAGCGGCGATCTATATTCCGGTGGTTCAGAAGTGGAGGCCGGAGGGGCCTTGGTGGAGGGCGCCGTTGGTGGTTTTTGGTATTTCGATTTTGTATCAGGGGTTCGCGTTGTGTGTGAACGGGATGTTGGGGACGAATTTCGCGTTTGCCTCGCGGAAGCCGGACAATCCGTCGCTGATTGATCATTTGGGGCCGTGGCCGGTGTATCTTTTTGCGATGCAGGGGTTGGCGCTGGTGTTTTTTATGGTGATTGCGTTGCCGTTTTTGAGGGGCAAGACGGTCAAGTAGTAGGTGGAGTTTTTTGGAGGAACAGAGGAAGGTTGCCCCCGGTCATTCCAATGGTTTTGGCACCAGTGGGATATTGGAATTTTTTATGAACTGTTTCGATGTATCGAGGAAATCCTTTTCGAAAGTGGGGAATTTCTGAGCCATGGCGGAAGACCACTCTGCCAAGGCTTTTTCCCTGTTGGCGTAGTCTTGTTCCGTGTTGCCTTGCGGCTTGAGGGCGAGGATTTTCAGCAAGGAATCCATGCCTTCGATTTTCGTGAGTTCCGCGAAAACGGGATCTGAGATGATGGATTGGGCGTCATAGTAGCCGAGGGCGACGGCCTTGGCGACGAATGTGAGAGCGAGGTCATTTTTGTTTTGATGGTTGGCGATGGCGGCGCGAGCAAGGAGCGCTGGGGGGTGATCCGATTCCCGCCAGATTTCATTATATTGATTGAGAAAGGTGTCCGCCCGTTCGATGTCCGGCAGCAACAGGGCGCAGTTGGCCATTTCCAAGTGGAGGGGTTTTTCCTGCTTAGCGTATTGTTCCAATGCGGATTCGATTTCTTTTGTCATTTTCTCACGGGTTCCTTCGAGCTTTTCAGGAGTTGTTTGCGCAGCGATCATTTTTGCATAGATGCGCGCGGACGTAAGATGGAAGTTGGCGGTATATGTATTTGATTTCCCTACACCATCGGCGAGGAGGGAGAGAGCGCCGGAGGTGCGGCCGGTCTCCGCCAAGTACCATGCGTAGAGTGCGACGGCGTCCTCCTCGGTATCCCACTCGACATTACCTTTTTCAGTGAATGAGGATTTGATGGCGTCGAGTGCTTCTTTTCTTTTTCCGCTTTTCCAAAGCGCATTGCCCATTCGTACATAAACCCAGTCGTCCTTATCATTTTCGAGTCCGATTTCGAAGTATTCCAAGGCTTTTTCGTAATCGCCGAAGAGTGCGAAATTATCCGCGAGTTCTGTCTGGCACCAGCCCATGTTGCCGGGATCTTTTTCGAGGTTTAAGGATCTGAGGAAGTATGTGGAGGCTTCGCGGAAACGGAAATTGCCTTTCATGTCGGCGGCATGACGGGAGAGAAGCCATGCTTGGTTCTCAGGGTCGTTCGAGATGTCCGTTTCCTTGAGTTTTTCTTCGATCAGGCGGATACTCCATTCTTCTTCCTCCGCGTTGTCATATTGCCATTTTTCCCTGAAAGCCTTGTAATTGGCGATGGAGGGATCTGCTTCGAGTGTGGCTTTGTATTCTTTCATCGCGCCCTCCGTGTCACCCGCTTGCTTGCGCCAGTTGGCTATGATGAATTTCACCGGGGTGGAGAGATCATCATAGTTCTGGAATTTCGGGACAGCCGCTGAGTATTCAGCGATGAGTTGTTTTAGTCTTTCTTGATCCGTTTTTCCGGTTTTTGGATCGGTGGTGATTTCAAAGGTGGCGCGGTGATACCATGCGTAAGGGGATTCCGGAGCGACAGTGGTAGCCGCTCTTGCGGACTTGATGGCTTCGGGTTGGTTGTTCATGCCATCATGAGTGTAAGCCATGCTGATCATTACTCGTGATTCATTCTCGGTATCATTGTCTCTTTTGGTCTGTTCGAGAGCGAGAGCATGAAATTTCATGGCTTCATCGAATTGTTTGTCGAGTCTGAGAGCGATGCCTGCGTTGATTAGAATATAAATGTGGGGTTCATATCCTTTATCCATAAGATTCCGTAATGGAGGTAGTGTTTTTGTACGAACTTTGATGTCGTCCGCTCTCAGATCATTATCTATCGTCTCGATTGAGGGAAGTTTTTGCAAAAAGTCCTTCATTTTCGAAAAGGCATCAGCTTGGGGAAAGTCCATGCCTTCCAATATTGCAGTGGCTTGGGATAGCTCGAGTGCGCCGGAGTCAATTGACATTTCAAGTTTTTTGCAGGCGTTTTGCCATACGATTTGCCATTCCGGAGCGAGTTTCAGCGGATTGAAAGTTTCAGGGCTATTCCATACCTTGGCCACACGAGCAGCCTCGTATGCAGCCAAAAAGAGCTGCCACTCAGCCGCTGTGTTGGGCGGGACGAATTTTTGCCAGTCATCGTAGCGTGTGCTTAAGACGAGCCAGCGTTCATAGACGCTTAGATTCGATAAATCATTTTTCAGTTCAATAGGAATGTATGGTGCCTTTAAAAGCAGAAGGCGACGCAAGGTTGCACGGGTGTCTAAATCCTCCTCCTCTGTGGCTGGTAACAATTCCAACAGATCCTTGAGCGAAGGGAGTTCAGGAGTCATGTACAGCTCGGCAAATTTTAAAATAGTCCGATAGGAGGATAAAGTTTCCGCATTGTGAGGGGTGGTAACTTGATAGTTCAGACTGTTCAAGAGTTGATCCAGTTCTTCTGAGGGCGATGGAGGAGTGGATGCGAATTCAGTAAAGTTATCGATCTGTAATCTCCACCGTCTGCATGCTTCGGCGAGGGCATCTGAATCGGCATCCGCAGGAAGTATGTCCCGAGGGGCGTCGTGAATTTTCCAAAACTGAATCTCGTTGTAAGAGGTGGAAACGAAGCCTTGTGAGTTCGGGAAGAAGGCGACGCTTGTGATTTTGTTATCGCAATGCGCCGGCACGGTTTCTGATTTTCCTTCACCTTTTACGAATGCAATTCTTCCGTCCTTCAAGCCAAGGAGCTGACAATTACCGTCCGAAGAGATGGCGAGAGAAGTAATTTCTTCGCCAGGGAATGAACGTTCTTCGTGAATCAGATTGAAACCGCTTTGAGGGGTAGAATCCAAGGTCATGAGCAGAGAGCTTTCATTCCGCTCGGAAGAGGAAAGGCAATGCAAACTGTGCATGGCTGTGGAGTATGGAAGTTTCAGGAGGTAATCATTCTCGATTTTCCAAGTCATCGCATTGTAAACCACGGTTTTTGAGGTTGTGGACACGGCCAGCAATTCGTCCGAGCGCATGAACGCAAGTTTGGTGATGGATTCTTTTCCAAACATATCGTTCACCTTTCGTTTGGCAGGGACAGGAGGGGAATTTTTTTCCCTGAGATTCCATACCATGAGAGAGCCGTCGCTGAAGGCCACGGCGAGGGACGTGGCCTGAGGAGAAAGTGCAATGGCAGTGGGTTTGTTAGATTCCTGAGTCTCGGTTTTACTGTCCTCCTCTCCTGTCGCATTCCGTTCCTTGTGATTGGCGGAAGATGATTCCTTGCGATCAAGTTGAAGAATCTTCTGTTCATTCCATTTGGGAATGCCGTCCTGTATGGTGAGCTTATCAAGCACGATGTTTATGGAAGGGGAGTCTCCCTGGGTGTATGCGAAGGTTCCGGTGAGTGGATCGGCGGCGAATATGCCGTGTGGTAGATCCAGAAAGTGCTGGCCGATGATTTGTGGCTCTGTTGGTTCCGGATCATCCGTGAGTATTTGCCATTCCGTATCGTTTCTTTTGGTTGCGAAGAGACCCTGCCATAGATCGTCGTGCCAAGTGACGCCCGCACGGATGACCATTCCATCTGGGGTAATCAGGAATGATGAGGTGAATTTCCCATCTAAATTACCGTCAACAGGTGCAACGAGAGGTTTGCCATCGGGCAGGGAGAACTCGCCAAGTAATCGCAAACGGTTCCCCACGATGAATGATTTTCCATCTGGTCTGAACTCCACTTGAACACGCAGGCTGCGAGGGAATCCGCCATCTTCGGATTTCTTGAGTTCGGTCAGAAGTTCCTGAGAAACCAAGGGGATCTCCATAGACAATTCCGGGGTGTCTTTTGTGAGGTCGTTCCATTTCCAGATGCGTGCGAAGCCATCGTGACCTCCTGTGAGGAGGATAGAGCCGTCAGGGGACCAGGTTGCTGTTTCGAGGCCGCCGGTTACCGAGAGCGGCTCACGTGTGGATTGTCCGGTCGTGAGTTCATGGCAGCGGAGGGTGCCGTCTTCTGCCGCCATGAGAAATGTTTCCGGTTTTTGAGGGTGGAAGCGGATGTCCCTAACGCGGGAGGGAAGTGTCCAATCCATATTGGCGTTGATTTTCCCATCCTTCATATCCCAGCGCATGACCCGTCCATTGAGATCCGCACCGAGGAGGATTTCACCCGATGGGGAAGATGTGAGTTTCAGAATGGCCGATGGTGCTGTTTCGAGGGTTTTGGTTACGCTGCCATCAAGCGCGTTCATCACGATGAGGGAGCCGTCCTCTTTGGAAATTACGATGGATGTGGTATTTCCGATCTGGCACAGGCTGATAAAGCCATCGCCGATATCAACATCCAGTTCATGCGCAACGCGTTTTTCCAGATTCCAAGCGTGCAGGCGACCGGAATTATCGATCATGAAGATGATAGCTGTGCCTGTTATGGATGCAGTGTCCCGCACCAGATCATGGTTACTGAAATCAGGTTCTTGATCAGAGGGTTCCGCGTCATAGAGCATTACCCATGCTGGTTTGTCATTGGTTTTCTCGCTGCTGGGTAACTTTTCCGGATTCAGGTGGATGTAGTGCAGGGCAGACCCATCGTCTTGAGAGTATTCCATGATGATGCCCGGAGTTAAGTGCCATGTGTGTGCGGACAAAATTGCGGAATCATTCTTGAAGCTGCCTAGAGGTTCGATTCTGGTGGTGAATCCGACGTTTGTCGTATTGCCGTCCTCATCTTCGACAGTGATTTGAGGACGTGAGGGGAGGTTGATTTCCTTGTCATGCACGGCGGTGGCCTGGAGCAATGCCACCTCCACGTGGCGGCTGCCTTTGTAAAAGGCGGTTTGCATTTCTTTCTTGAAGAGTGTTTCAAATGCTTTTTCCAAACGTCTTTTTTTATCTTCGAGGTCTTTACTGGTTTTGATCGCCTCTTCTCGCAGCTTGTCGGCATCTGCTTTTTCCATGCTGGCGAGCATGCGTGCATTTTCCGCCACTTCTTTTTGTTCGCGGGCGATGTTGGAGCTTTGTTCAGCCAGGTTGCGTTCATGTTCCATGCTGGAACGTTCTCGCAAAGCCCAGACGGAGAGGGGGAGGCAGAGGAAGAGGAGGATGGCGGCGGCCCAGCGGAAGGATTTTGCGGCGATGCGCGCCCAGTCTCTGGGGAGGTTTTCGCGAACCCAGCGCGCGTTGAAGTTGTGTTTGTAGATGGGGTTTCTTACGGCGAGGAGGCCGTTTTCGTTGCGGACGAGGCCGGCGAGTTTGAGTTTGGTGGTGGCGGGGTTGATCTCGGAGTCAGGAGTTTTTTTGCCTTTGATTACCTGGAGGTAGAGGGTGAGGAGGGGGGCTGAGCCTTCGGGTTCCTTGATGACGCGGTCACGGACGAAGGTGAGGTTGGAGTCGGTTTCGCGGGCTTTCTGGCTGAGGAAGAGGTTTTTGGCGATTTCATCGACGGCAGCGGGATTGCGAACGGAGGGGTCTTGAGCGACTGCTTTGGCGAGGCGCTGGGTGAGGTAGGGTTGGCCGCCTGTCCAATAGTGGATGCGGTCGAGAAGAGGGGTGATGGCATCGGGTTGGAGGTCGGGGAAGCCGTTGGCGAGGCCGTCGCATTCGGCGCGAGTGAAGTCGCGTATTTCGATTCTGTTGCCGATGTTGAAGGGGGTGACCTGTTTGTTGGCCATGAGGTCGCCGGGGCTGGCGACGCCGAGAAGGCAGAATGTGATGCGTTGGAGTTCGGGGTCGTGGCTTCTGCGGTTGTAAAGTTCGCGGATGCCGCTGAAGAATTCGTCGGTATCGAAGTTTTCCCTGAGGCTGCGAACCATGTCGATTTCATCGACGATGATGACGATGTTGCGGTTGGGGATGTTGACGAGGATGACGCGGCGGAGGACTTCGAGCCACATTTGTTGGGGGCCGAGGGTTGCGTTTTTTTCCCTGAATTCATCGATTTCGTCTTCGAGGTCGAAATCGGCGCCGACGCGTTCGAGGATACCGTCGAACCATTGAGAGGCGGTTAGGTTGATACCGATGGCGGAGAGTTCGAAGAAGCTGACGGCGCGTCCGTTTTCGCGGAGGCGCATGGCGGCGCGGCTGAGGAGGGAGGATTTCCCCATTTGACGGGATGTGAGGACATAGCAGAATTGGCCGTCGAGGAGTTGTTGTAGGATTTCATCGTCAGCGGCGCGGACGAGGTAGCTGGGAGCTTTGGGAGCCATGGTGCCCCCGGTTACAAAGTAGTCTTGTGCAAGGTTGGGAGTTTGGTTGGACATGGCGGGGTTTTAGCTGAGGTGTTCCCGGAGGTAGTCGGCGTAGATTCCGCAGCGTGGGGAAGATTCCTGACGGGAGTTCCCCTTTATGAGGCCGGCGCCGCGTAGGCGGTGGAACTGGTCGGGATCAAGAGGTCTGCGTTGGATGATGAAGTTGCGGACGGCACTTTCGAGTTCTTCGTCGCGGTGGAGAGATATGTAAAAGCGGCGGAGGTGGTCACCAAAGATTCCGCTGTCGGAGGCTGCGGTGCGGAGCAGTTCCTCGAAGGGCATGTTTTCGACGGCCATGGCGTAGAGGCTGCGGCGGATGAGGAAAGGTTGGCCGCCGACGCGTTCCATGAGGCGAGTGATGGCGTTTTCATCGGGCAGAGGGTGTCCGTAGCGGGCGTTAAGATCGGAGATTTCCTCAGGAGTGAAGTCCGAGAGGTCAACGTGTGTTCCAACGTTGAAGGGGGACATGTTGACGTCTTTGATGAAGAGGCTGGCTTCGGTGGCGTAACCGATAACGAGTGTGAGTTTTTCCCAACCTGCATCGGGGTTGAGTTGCCGGCTGTTATGCCAGGAACGGAATAGTCCGAAGACTTCGGTTCCGAAGTCGCGAGGGAAGAGGCGGTCTGCCTCGTCGAGAGCCCAGATGAGTGGGGCATCGGTGAGAGGGAGGACTTCCTTGCGGATGAAGCGTTCGAAGTTGGTATTGGGAGCGCGTTTGGGGTTCCAAGTGTCTTCGAGGGAGATGTCGATGTCGAGTTGGTTGGCGAGGGATTCGGCGAGGGAGATGTAGAAGCTGCGGATGTCCGAGAAGTCGGATTCGTTGAGGGTTTGGAAATCGCTGATGGCGACGCGCATTCCTTTTTCGCGTGCCTGATGGAGCGAACGGGCGATCAAGGATGTTTTTCCCATTTGTCTGGCACCCTTTACGAGGACGATGCTGTCCTGCTGTGAAACTCCGCGCATGAACACGTGGTCTGCGGGGCGGACGATGTAAAAAGGGGATGAGAGGGGGACAGCACCAGCGGGCATTTCGCTTTGGCGGCTTACGCTGACGGGTGGAGGTGCGGGTCTTTCGAGGGATTCAGTGAGATCATGGAGTAGTTTCGGGTTGTCATCCTCTTTGGTCCAGGTTGCGTACTGGACACCTTGCAAGGCAGTGTTCATTGCGGCGGGCAGGGCACCTTCATAGGAGATGCGCACGGGAAGTATGCGGGGTGTTCCTTTTGCGGAGACTTGTGAGCGACGGGCTATGATGAGCTCTTCCTCAAGCATTTCACTGCCGACTGAGAGGACGGAGATGAGTGGTATGACGGCATCGGCGTTTTCTACTTTTTCCCTTATGGCTCTGCGCCATTCCTCGCCGACCTGAAGATCGCGGTCGAAGAAGACTTTGTGACCACGAGAGGAGAGGTGGTCGGAGATGAGGGCGAGTAATTTTTCGTCGTCCTGTGCGCCGCGTTTGTAAAGCATGGCAACGGAGAGTGATTTTTCGGCAGTTTTATTAGTTGTGGGGCGAGTTTGTGGCTGTGGGGCGGGCTCGGTTTTCTGAGTTTGTTGAGGAGCGCTGGCGGCGGATTTCTGGGATTTGAGGAGTTCCTGAAGTTTGAGCTGGTTGAGGCGCTGACGAATGGCATTCATGGCGGCCATGAGTTTGTCCATGAGCGGTGGGGAGCTGGCATCGATGTATTGGGTGGAAGCGAGGAGATAGTCGAAAGCGGTGCAATCTTCGGGCGGCATTACGAAGACGGGCATGACGGGGATTTGGTATTTCTCCGCGATCATGATTTCGCGTTTTTGTTGTTTTGGGGATTCCTGGCTTTTGTCTGTGACGATGATGACGAGAGCTTTGCTGGAGGCGATGGCCTTGGGAATGGAGTCATCGAAGGCTTCGGAAACCATGATTCCAGCTTTATCGATCCAGCAGATGATTCCATTGGCCTCAAGAATGGTTAGGAGGGCTTCAGCGGTTTCCGCATCCGCGTGCCGATAGCTAATAAAGACGTGATGATTCATTTGGAAGGAAGAGGCTGGATAAAAGAACAGTCATTGCGTAGCTGTTAGGAAGGCTGTTGTGAAGGAAGGAATCGCCTAAGGTTGAATTTCGTGCCGGTGCCGGAACAAGGCCGAATTTCGATTCCACGGTCATGCAATCGGCTGGTGATCCCGCTGGGATCGGATTTTTCTGTGGTGCGGGTTGGGTGTGGTTAGGAAGGCCGCCTGCTCCTTGGATTTGGGCAAGAAAGAACCCCGGATGTGTGGGCATCACGGGGTTGTGGGGTGTTTGGGGACGGCAGCCGCAGGCAGCCGCTCCTTGGGGTGGTTATGGTTTTACGGCGGTGGAGCGGACCAGGCGGTAGACGGCGACGCGGCGGTCCAGGGTTCTGAGGTTTTCGGCGGAGTTGGCGAGGTAGGTTGCGTCGTTGTCGCCGAAGCCGACGGGGACGAGGCGTGAGGGTGAGACGCCGTAGTTGACCATTTCGCGAACGATGCGTTCGGCGCGTGCTTGCGAGAGGGCGAGGTTGGAGGCGAAGTCGCCTTCCGCGGAGGCGTGGCCCTCGATGACGAAGCTTTCGTTGGCGAGGGTGGGGTCGTTGATTGCCATGGCGATGTCCTGGACGAGGTCGAAGGAGTAGGCGTCTTGGAATGCGGTGGAGCCTTGGACGAATAGGATGTCATCGCGGGTGACTTCCGAGTTGGGATCAACGGCGTAGGAGACGGAGAAGGCTTCTGCGGCGATGTATTCGGCGGGGCGGCGTTCCACGGGGAGGAAGGCGAGGGCATCGGCGCGTTGTTTGAGTTGTTGAATTTCCACGTAGCTCAATTTTGAGTAGGCGATGAGGACGGGTGGGACTTCGTCCATGTTGCGGTATGTGACGACGCGGCGGTTGTTGTCGTAGAAGTGGGTTTTTGAGGTGCGTAGAATGATGTCTCCGGTTTCAGGGTCTTTGATGGTTTGGCGTGAGCGGAAGGAATCGGGTGGTTGTGTGGAGGCTGCTTTTCCGCTGAGGCGACTTCTAAGGTAGGCGATGCTTTCCTTGCGGGCTTCTTCGGTGCGGCCTGCTTCGGCGAGGCGTTGGCGTGCGATGTCGGTTGCCGCGGCATCTGCGGCGCGGGCGTTTTCTTCCGCGAGGATGGCATCGACGAGGAGGCGGGCTTCGTTTTCGTCCTGGAGTTTCATGGCGAGGGCGCG
>JBGSRM010000285.1:0-2970 GCA_041737575.1 Akkermansiaceae bacterium | reverse complement strand
GCATTGAGAGTGCCAATGGTTTTGATGGCACTAAGCGCGGGGGTCCGTGCCGGGTGCCTTGAGCCGAGTAGTGATGAGGAGGTTTTTCGGCGGAGTGGGGCGGTTGTGAAAGTGGAGGTGAGTGAGAGGGAGTCGTTTTTTTGTGAGGATGGATTGATACGGACGAGGTATGAATTGAAATTATTAGAGTCTTACAAGGGCGAGGTGGATCGGGAGTTTGAGATTGTGTCGATGGGCGGTCATGTAGGAGAGAGGTCTGATTTGAGGTCGGATTTTTTGGATTTGAAGGTGGGTGAGGCATACGCATTGATGTTGGATAAGGATGAGGAGGGGAATTGGATATCCCTTGGTATGCGGACAGTTCACACACCTAAGGGCTGTGGGAAGATGTGTCAGTTTTTCCGGAATGGAGCTCGTGGCAAGCGGCCTGAGGTTGTGGTGAATACGGAGCAGGAGGTTGATGTTGGAGCGGATGAGGGAAATAATGGTATTCCGGGATCGAAGGTGACGCTTACGGGGTATTCCGAGACGGGTGGACAGCCGACAAGATTTACGACGTGCGATGGTGATGAGCCGATTGGTTATTTCGTGGATATTGATGTTACGAAGTTGCCGACAGGGATGGATCAGGCGGGTGCTTTGGCGGCGGTTTCGGAGGCATTTGCTGTGTGGGCAGAGACGACCTCTTTAAGGTTTCGATTTGATGGGGTTCAGTCGTTCGGAGTAGGAGCGAGTACGATCACCACACAGGATCGTAGGCTGCGTATTCAACTGCATGACAACTTTGGCGTGGTGAATGGAGGGTCGTTGGGTATTGGAGGTGGAGGGTTTCGGACGGCTTCTTCGACCTTTACCGGGGGCATTATAGGTGCACAAGGATTTCAGGAGAGGTTGTATGGATATGCGGTGATGGAGAGCACGACGAATTCCGCAATTTTGTTGGATGCGAGTCGATTCAAGCGTGTGTTGACGCATGAGATCGGTCATGCCTTGGGACTGGCGCATTCGAGCAATGATCCGAATGAGACTGAGCCGATATTGAAGAGTGCGACGATGTATTTCACGTCGAGTGCGGGCGGAGCTACGATCGGTGCGTATGATCTAGATAGGATTCAATTTGGGTATCCTAGCGGTAATACACCACCATTTGCTGTGGATCGGGTTATTTCCTTGGTAACAACAAGTCCGGGTTTTGGCACTTTGCCGACAGGTGTTTTGGGATTAAATCGTTTTCAGTTGAGGGCTGTTGATCGGGAAGGAAATACGATGACTCCCATTCTTGCGAGTAGCTCATCGGCGGCTGGGATGTTTTCGTTGAATGGTATGGAGTTAGTTTTTACGCCATCTGGTTTCTTTAATACGGTGCGATATACAGATACAGAGATTGAAAATGGTTTTTCGCGTGGTTCTGCAATAGTTCAATTTACTGATGGAGTAGATACGAGTCGCGGGGTTCGTTTCACAGTGGCGGGTGTGTATGCGGACCGGACACCATCCGATGGTTTGCCGGATGATTGGATGATTGCGAATTTCGGGAGCAACGCGACAGGGGTTTTAGGTTCGGGGCGTCATCCAAATGATGATCCTGACAAGGACGGGTTGATCAATCGGTTGGAATTTATTTTGAATACCAACCCGAATGACGCGACGAGCGGGCCGGTGAACCCGGTGTATGACAAGGCGAGGAGGTTGACCTTTACGCCTGTCAGGTTCGCGCCGTATTGGGTTGAGTCTTCGGGGACTTTGGAGGATGAATCGTGGGGTTTACGCAGGGTTTCGACGATGTATCAGGCTGGACAGGATATCACGGTGGATTTCAGCACGAGTGCGATGCCTGCGAAGGAGTTTTATCGGGTGGTAACTGGTTTTTGATTTGTGTTAACGGAAGACAAGGTCAGGAATAGATTTGAGCAGATCGAGGATTTTCTTGTGTGCGGAATCGACTTCTTCGGCTTTGAGTGTGCGTTCCGGGGCACGGTAGTGGAAGCGGTAGGCGAGGGATTTGCGGTCGGCGGGGATTTTTTGGCCGGTGGGATCGGTGAAGAGGTCGAAGCATTCGTAGGAGACGAGGAGAGGTTCGTTGGCTTTTTCGAGGGTGGCTTCGATGTTGGCGTTGGGGATTTCGATGGGGAGTTCCATGGCGGCGTCCCGTGAGGAGCCGGGGAATTGGGGGAGGTCATCGACCTGATTTTTGTTAGAGATGAGCTTGCGGAGTTTTGTCAGATCGAGTTCCGCGATGAAGACGGGGTGGAGGAAGTCGAGTTCGCGTTCGCGGGAGGGGAGGAGTCTTGCGAAGATGCCGATGGTTTGGTCGCCGGTTTTGACTTCGGAGGCTAGGGCGACGTTTTCGCGGTCTTTGGGTTTTAGTGAAATGGTTTGGTTGGGGAGGAGGGCGGAGAGGATGGCTTTGGCGTCGTAGAGGTCGGCGGGGCTGTCTTTGGTGGCCCATGAGGATGGGTTGGCGAGGCCGGTGATGAGGAGGGCGAGGGTGTCGCTTTCCTGGTCTTTGGCTTTGCCTCCGCCAGCGTTGCGGAAGGTGCGTCCCATCTCGAAGAGGCGGATGGATTTTGCTTGTTGGCGGGCGTTGCGTTCTGCGGATGAAACCAGGCCGGGGATGATGGATGGGCGCATGATGGCGTGATCCTCGCTGAGGGGGGATTTTACGCGGATGAGGTCGCCTTCTTGGAGGGGACGGAGGGGGAGGACGTTAGGGATTTGGGTTTCGGAGATGAGTTTGATGGTTTGGCACTCGTAGAGGCCGAGGGCTGCGAGGCGGCGACGGAGGATCATGTCTGCGTCGTATGCGGCATCGATGTCGCTGGTGGGGACGAGGGTTGCACGGAAACGGGAAGGGACGTTGGCGAGGCCGTGGACGCGGGTGATTTCTTCGGCGAGGTCGATGTGTCGGGTGAGGTCTTGGCGGAAGGAGGGGATTTGCCAGGTGCCGTCGTTTTGTTTGGTGAGGCCGAG
>JBGSRM010000275.1:0-5955 GCA_041737575.1 Akkermansiaceae bacterium | reverse complement strand
TGGCTTTCGGGAAGTTGCCCGGCGGAGCGGAGGCCTGCGAGAGTCCATGATGCCTTGTCGGTAGTGGGACGGTTCACGGAATCGCCAAAGAACATGTGAAAGCCATCGGTGGGGATGGAAGTTACGCCGGTGTTGAACATGCCTGTGAGACTGTTGCGAAGGATATCCGGGTGGGATGCGGTGTATTTCCGCATGGCGAGTATTTGAATCAGATCCTCGCGGAAGGATGGTTTTTCGCAGAGGTGGCAGCTTTCAATCAGTGCTGTCACGAGTTTGATGGTCTCATTTTTTCTCTCCTGCATCATTTCACCGGAAACGAGGAGGACTTTTTCCGGATGGCCGTGCGATAGCTGTGCTGATGTGACGGGCGACCACCCGAAGCCTCCGAGAATGGCCTCCGAGTTATAGGGTTCACCGACACAGAAGCCATCGATGTGGCCTAATTTGAGATGACCAGGCATGAGAGGGGAGGGGAGAATTATGATTTCGATGTCACTCTCGGAGAGGCCGCATCGCTTTAGCCAAGTATGAAGCAGGATGCCGTGGGAGGAAAAGCGGTGGGTGGAAGCAAGAGTAAAGGGGCGGTCTTTTTTCCAATATCGATCAAGATATTTTTTAAGGCCAGTGCCGCTTCCTATTTCCTGATAAGGCAGGGATGTGGAGAGAGTGATTGCGTTCCCGTGCAGGTTGAAAATGAGAGGAACGGAGACATCGCAGCGGACATCTGTGAAACCGAATCCAAGTGAAAAGGCGATGCCTGCGATGGATTGGGAGGCGTCGAGTTCATTATAAAAAAGGCGATCGCGTATGGTGGCCCAACCGATTTCCCGATGTATGGTGACATTCAGATTGTGCCGATCAAAGATTCCGGTTTCGAGAGCGACTGCGATGGGAGCGCAGTCTGTCAGAGGCACGTAGCCGAGACGGATCGGGTGTGATTTTTTTTCAATATGTCCGCGCTCGATCATTTGGATGCAGGTAAGCGGATCCAGTGCCAAATGTTATAGATTGGCACAAGCGGTGCTTAATTTTGGCAAGAGGATGGAGGTGTAAACGAAAAATGGACTGGGCACCTGACATGAGACAGCTGCGTGCGTTTGTCGCAGTGGCGGAGGAGGGGAGTTTCACGCTTGCGGCGCGAAAGTTGTTCGTGACGCAATCAGCGGTCAGTCATTCGTTACGTGCTCTCGAAGAGCAGCTGAGTTGCCGTTTGTTAGATCGCACGGGAAAGTGGGTTACGGTTACCTCTGAAGGAGAGGTTTTGCTCAAGAGTTGCCGCCGAGTGATGAATGAGCTGGATCAGGTGATGCGTGAATTGGATGGTTTGAAGCGCTGGGGACAAAAGACAATCCGTATCGGTGCCCCGCACAGCCTTTGCTATTATTTGATTCCAAGCGTGTTAAGGGAGTTTCGTGAATGTTTTCCGATGTGTGAGACGAGTATTGATGCGGCTGACACGGCTGAGTTGTTAGAAAAACTGGATGCGGGGGAGCTTGATCTCGTGTTGGGTTTGAAGTCGAAGCTAACGACAGATGCATCTTACAGTAAATTGTTTGATGATCATCTGGTGTTTGTTGTTTCCCCGCTTCATCCGTGGGCTTCAGGTGGGATGGATGCGTTAGAAAACGTATCGCAGCAGCAGTTTATCATCTATGCGAAAGCATCGGAGACGCACAGGATGATTGAGGAGTGGATGGAGAAGATGGTAGGAAAAATGAAGAAGCCATCGATTTTGGGCGATATGCAGGCGATCAAAGAAATCGCGAAGTTAGGGACGGGTGTGGGAATAGTCGCCTCATGGGTAGCAGCCAAGGAAGTCGAACAGGGACGGCTCGTGGTTGTTGATACGCCTGGTGAGCGATTGGAGAGAGAATGGGGAGTCTATATTAAATCGCAACGGGAGCCCAGTTTGATCGAGCAAACCTTGATCGGGATTTGTAAAATCGCATTTGAAAACTTTCCGCAGTGAATTCTCATTGAGGCTTGAGGAATTCAACCAGATCTTTGCGTGATTTTTGCAGATCCGGAGGATTCAGATAAAACATGTGGCCTGCATCATACTCGGTAAATTTCACCTGGCCTTGCAGGGCGTCTGGCAAACCGATCATTTGACGGAATGAATAGATGATTCCTTCGCCAGGTGTTGCAAGGTCGGTGTGGGCGATCATGACGAGCACTCGAAGTTTCGGGTTATCGCGCATGGCGGTGGCGATGCGGTCGGAAACGTTGACGATGCTATTTTCCGCACCGTATTTCCAAGGAAACACCGAAGTGAGAATTTCGTAGGGTTGATCTTCTTTCCAACCTAAATCGTCGCCTAAATAAGTCAGCATGGCCGTGGAAAACGCGCCGAATGCAAGTGAGTAGGATGGATCGTAGTCGGCACTTTCGGCGGCTTGATCCATTGAATCCCATGCCACTCTGGAATCGAATCGGCCAATTGTTTTTCCTTCGGCCCGAAGAAGCTCCGCGCGGAACTGGTCAGGCGAGAGACGTAGAGAATTTTTCACCCAGATATCCGAAGTAATTCCTGTGAGTTCCTGAAGGCGGTTGGCAATACGTATTTTTTCTTCTTTGGATATCTCATTTCCTTTGAGCAAAGCTTGGCCGTAATCACCGTAGGCGAATTCCCGTGTTTGTTTGAGAACGACGTCGCGTTCGCCGGAAATTTTTCCGTGATGGAGAGCTGTGGTAGCAAATGCGGTCAGAAATATTTGGTGAGAAAGATGACTTCCTTGCGCGGGAATCAAGGTTCGATAATCAAGAAGAGAGGAGAGGAGGATGACTCCGTTAAGACTCATTCCGTAGCGTTTTTGGAGATGGCTGGATAGACCGGCGGCACGAATTCCGCCGTAGGATTCGCCACATAGATATTTCGGTGAAGACCATCGGTTGTTTTGGGTAATCCAGAGACGGATGAAATCGCCAACGGATTCGATGTCGCTATCCAGACCGTGGAAATCTTTCTCACTGGTTTCGCCTTCAGCCCGGCTGTATCCGGTCGATACCGGATCGATGAAGACAAGATCACAAACATCCAGCAGGCTGAACGCATTCTCCACCATGCCTACGGGAGGTTGAAAGGGGACTGTTCCATCACCAGGCAGATTGACACGTTTCGGCCCGAGTATGCCGAGGTGAAGCCAAACGGCTGAGGAGCCAGGGCCACCGTTGAAAGCGAACATAACTGGGCGCTCCGACGGTTTATCGACATCGCTACGAGTATAGCTGACATGGAAAATTGAAGCGCGGACTTTGCCTTTTTTGTCTTTTAAGACGGTCTTGGCGGCGGTGGACTTGTAAGCGATTTTTTTGCCCTCAATTGTCACGCTTGACTCTTTGACGACCGGAACAACCGCTTTTTCTTCAGACTTTGGGGCTTCTTTTGTGTTTTCTTCTTTGGCCGGTTCTGCGATGGCCGTGGCAAAATTTGCGAGTATTGAAATGATCAAGAAGCGGGGAAATGCAAAGGTATTCATGGAATTTCTGGGGGGTAATCAGCACCAGATTCCTGATTCTGCAAAGAGCGAACTGAGAAATCATCTGGTTTTTCCGTCTTCATTCACACAATATGAGCCGCATCATGATCGAATGTGTTGCTCTGACGGGAAAAGAGGCGGTTCCGTATATGGGAGATCTCGCATCTTTGCGCTGTTCGGTTTTTCGAGAATATCCGTATCTTTACAATGGGAATCAGGAGGTGGAGGCAGCCTATTTGGCGAATTACTCGAAATCGGATGATGTGCTTCTGGTCTTAGCAAAAGCGGGAGAGAGGGTGGTTGGTGTCTCGACATGTATGGCCATGAGCCATGCGGATGCAGCATTTAAGAAACCATTTCTTAGCCACCATATTCCCATGGATGAGCTGTGTTATTTCGGTGAATCGGTATTGCTCCCGGATTTTCGCGGTCAGGGAATTGGGCATCGTTTTTTTGACTTGAGAGAGAAATGGTCTGCGGAGAGAGGTTTCAAGACTAACTATTTCTGCGCGGTGGTGCGGCAAGGTAATCATCCGCTAAAACCTACTGATTATCAGACTCTTGACGTTTTTTGGAAGAAACGAGGCTACAGGAAAATGGAGCATCTGATCGCTGAGCTAGAATGGCGTGAGATTCATGATCTCGAAGGATCTGAATCCATTCATCATCTCGTTTTTTGGGCAAATATTCCATAGTTTCTACACGAGGTGAGTTTGAACTAGTAAATCAATTACTTGTGACAATATATGTAATACAAAACAGAAATCTTGAAACGAATAAAACAAGTCGCGTATTGCAGGGATTCTAATAGACTCCCCTCATGAATCGGAAGTTCTCAAATGACCAAGAATTCTGGCTAAAAAGTGCTAAACGACTATCCAGACGGATCAATGCAGGCTGGTTTCTTCAAATGCTATCGACTCCGCTCTTGATTTCGGCCGTTCTTTGTTCAGCCGTTACGCTCCTTGTGCGTAGAGAATTTCCTTCCGTACCGGTCGAACTGATTGGATTGACAATTGCTGGCATAATTCTGGTGATCGCGGTCATTGTGGGATTCCTTGCGAGCCGCCGATTTGAGAATGCATCAGGATCCATGGTACGCATTGAGGCGTCTCAGCAGATGAATTCAGCGCTTTCCGCTGCTACTGTGGGTGTCCGACCTTGGCCTGAGGTGCCAGAGAAACTTTCCTCATCTCTGTCGTGGCATTTACCGAAAACCATAGCCCCACCCCTTGCGGCTTTTGCCATATTGGCTATCGGTTTGCTCATACCAATCAGTGCGAAAACCAGTGTATCTCCCCCGCCATCGAGTCAACCGCAAGCATGGAATGAGATTGAGTCACAGTTGGAGAAGCTGGTAGAAGATGCGATGATCGACGAATCATACATTGAGGAAATAGAAAAGCGCCTCGAGCAGCTTAGGGCACAAGATGAACAAGATTGGTTCAGTCATTCATCACTTGAAGCCACGGACAGCCTCAAAGAGACCCAACGAGCAAATATCGATAAGCTTCAACAGGATCTGACGGAGGCTCAAAATTCTCTGAATTCTCTTAACGAAAAGGCTGATACGCTGGATTCCACACAAAAGCAAAAACTCGCGGAAAGTTTTGAAAAAGCCCTACAAGACATCCAAAAAGGCGCGATGAAGCCAAATCCCGAGCTTCTCGAAAAGCTGTCGCAGCTTGACCCAGAAAACCTTGGCAATCTGACGCCTGAACAACTCGATCAGCTAAAAGATAACATGCAAAAACTGCAGCAATCCTTGGAAAACGCTCAACAGGGACAAGGCCAAGAGGAAGATTGGAATGATCAATTACTGGGAGATCAGGGCGAAGGAGATTGTGAGAACGGAAATTGCCAAGATCCAAACTGTCCGGGAGGGGGTGAATGTAAGGGTGAAGGTGATCAACCAGGTAGTGGAGGGGTGGATCGTGGTCCCGGTCATGACCCGAATCTTCTCAAAAATGAGAAGGAAGCTCTCGATGTTGGCGAACTTACCTCACTGGATGCCAAAGATCTTTCGAGAGCTACTCCTGGTGATTTATTGCAGATTCAAGATGGTGAGCACACCCGCGACGATAGCGCGAGCGTCCCAAGTGTCGGCGGCACCGCTAGTAAAGGAAGTGGTGGGGATCGTGTATGGAGAGAATCTCTTGCTCCGGATGAACAACGTGCTCTAAAGAAATATTTCGAGTAATGGGTTAGGCTTTCGTTAGTATACAAGAATGATTGTGAATTTTATATGAAGCGATTAATTAGGGCTTCCTGAATAACTCTCGGACATCCCTTTTACAAGGCGGACGGCTTGGTATCCCCGAATAAGCCGCACGGTTTTTCCTTAGCTCTTGACAAACACCGTGCATCTACTACGTATCTAGTAGTAATGTATCGCACCAACCGCCAGCCCGAACTGCCCGATTTCTACCTCCCCTTCGGCGGCAAGCTCGACCCCGAGAATCGCTGGGTGAAGCTT
>JBGSRM010000240.1:0-15494 GCA_041737575.1 Akkermansiaceae bacterium | reverse complement strand
CGCCCGCTACGTGCGCATCGCCGGCGAGCCTGCCAATGAAAACCTCCCATCGCTGGCCGGCGGCCGCGGCGACCGCCACTACTCCCTCTACGCGGGTCTCAACTACTACTACTGCCAGAACCTAAACAACAAAGTCATGCTAGGCATCGAGTGGGAACGCATGGAAAACTCCCTGACAGACCTCGCCAGTTACGACGGCACCACCCTCTGGTGCGCGTTCCGCACCTCATTCTAACAGATGACCCTTCCGCGTAACTTGGAATTTTCACAGCAAAGATGACAAGATTGCAATGGCTGTTTTTTTACCTAAATGAGACGCCCGCTATTTCTCCCTGGGGTAGGCAAGTCGTAGCTCAGAATCCCGATGACCACAGCGTCGAACTCTCCTCACCACCAAGCATATGAAGATGCCTATCAAGGCCGCTCATATGTCGGCGGGAAGCAAGCCGGACTGATTTCGAGCTTCCATCCAGCCGCGGATGGTCTCAATCTTCCCCAAAAGATGAGATCCATTAGCGCGTTCGTTCTCCTTACAGTGTCTCTCAGCATTACTTGCCGTGCCGATATGGGGAGTATTCCCTTCAACAAGGGTGTCCGCATCATGGAGCCGAACCAAGATGCGATCATTGCGTGGAATGGCAAGGAGCAGCTTCTGTATCTACAGACAACTCTGGCCGCATCGGAGGAGACAAAGGTTCTGGAGGTAATGCCGTTACCAAATAAACCAACGGTAGAAGAGACGGATATGGAAGTGTTCAAGCGTTGTAGGTCGCTCCTTCCTAAAGTGCTTGTTCGCGATGCAGGTGGTGTGGATCCATTTGGCGGGCCTGGCGACCTGCCTGCGGCAAAAGTGGTTGAGCGCAAGTTGATTGGTGCCCATGACATAAGAATTGTGGAATTACTGGATGTGACTCGCTTTTCGGCATGGGTGACCGCCGAGTTTGGAGCAGAAAACGAAGGCCTTGAGATTCCCGCTCCCTTGCTTGCGGTAATTGATGAGTATGTGAAGGATGGCTACAAGTGGTTCATCTTCGATGTTGTTGACGTTAAGAAAGAGCTGGCGAAGAAGACTCCTCTGAAAATCCGCTTTGAGACCGATAAGCTATATTACCCGATGAGGATCACCCGGACGGAGAAGGGACAGACAAAGGTTTCCCTCTCCATACTCACGAACGTCCTGTTCAATAAGGAGGACTGCGTAGGTATCCCGAGAGAATCCATCAGTGTTCCAGCGCACCCGGTTGAGATTGCCGGAGAACAGGTCAAATGGATAGACCCACCGCTTTTTGAATTGTTGAATCGACCTCAAAAAGTGCAGCTACGCACGTGGGAACTCTCTGGAGAGATTGATACGTTTCAGCAGGATCTTCTGATCCGCGATCCCGCCGCCGCAAAAAAAGAGGGAGAAAAAGATGCTGCGTTGAAAGTGCAGGAGTGACTTTTGCCGCATCCATATACAGTATCGATAGATTTACCAATCTCCGATATGAGACTTGTGAAGGTCATCCGGCTTTGGACTCACTAGGAATAAGATTATCCAAGTCGGATCATCCAACGGCGGTCACAGCTCCAGTTTGGATTGGGGCTTCCCTCCCCGGCTTGGAGGGCTAAACGTTTCTACGTTGCCATTCAAACGCATGAACCTATATTTGGCTCATTCAATTTCCTATGAGCACTGAACCTGATCCTGCATCGCAAATGACTCATAAATCCTCAAGGAAGAGTGCCCTGATGATCGGGTTGGATCCCGCTCTGATAGATTTCTCATCTCCCGACTTTGCCGCGTTCCCTGGGCTGGATGCTTCGCAAGTGTTGGCGGGATTGGATGCCGCGAGAGAAGGGATGAGGGATCTTGGTTATGATGGGCATATTTGTCTCATCGATTTCGGTCAAACGGCGGCGGACATGGTCAGGGCAAAACTTCAACAGCGGCATTTCGACTGTGTGTTGATTGGGGCGGGTGTCCGGGTTGCTCCGAGTAACTTTTTGCTTTTTGAGGAGTTGATCAACGTGGTGCATGAGTATGCCCCACGGTCCAAAATCTGCTTCAACACAAATCCGGCGGACACGCTGGAGGCACTGCAACGCTGGATATGAGAACCCAGTCATGACAATTCTCCTGAAATAATCATTTTACCAATCTATGAAAACACCACGTATCCTTGCATTTGGCGGCAGTCTTCGCCGCGATTCCTACAACCAAAAACTGGCAGCCATCGCAGCCGCCGGAGGTCGAGAAGCGGGCGCAGAGGTCACTGTGATTTCACTTCGCGATTTCGCGCTTCCGATCTTCGATGAAGATCTGGAAGCCGAGAGTGGGATGCCGGAGGCGGCGAAGCGACTGAAAGAAATTTTCAGTGAACACGATGGACTCATCATCGCCTCGCCGGAATATAACAGCAGCGTCACCGCCGCTCTGAAAAACGCGATTGATTGGGTCTCTCGCGTGGAGTCTGGCGAGGAGCCGGCGCTTTCGGCCCTGGCGGGTAAAACGGCCGTGGTGTGCTCAGCCTCACCGGGCGGTCTAGGTGGCGTGCGCGGGCTGGTGCATCTCCGGGCGATTTTGGGCAATATTGGCATTACCGTGCTGCCGGATCAAATCACCATCAGCAAAGCCTACGAGGCATTTACGCCGGATGGCGCGCTCGCGGATGCGAAGCAGCAAGACCGGGTAAAGGCACTTGGATCAAATCTCGCAAAGCATTTGTCGAAGCTGCTGGCTTGAGGCGGTGAGGATGTTGAGTGTTTCTCAAATCGAAATAGCGTGAAAAAACGAACCACTACAAAAAAATCCGCGAATGCGGGAGCGGGAGCCAAGGAGGTGAAGTTGCTATCCGGGGGAAATCCACAGATTGCGAAGGCGGATGGGGATGCGCCGGTGCAGGAGTACATTGCGGCGATGCCGGGGTGGAAAAGCGGACTAGGGAAGAGGATCGATGAGATCATCGTGAGGGAGGTTCCGGCGGTGAAGAAGGCAGTGCGATGGAACTCGCCGTTTTATGGGACGGATGAGTTGGGTTGGTTCCTGTCCTTCCATGTGCTGACGCGCTATGTGAAGGTTACGTTTTTCGCGGGAATGTCTTTGGAGCCGATTCCGCCGGGTGGGACGGAAAAGAGCAAGGAGGCGAGATGGATTGATATTTATGAGGATGCCGAGTGGGACGAGGAGTTGTTTGCGAAGTGGGTGAGGCAGGCGGCGGGGGTGAAGGGTTGGGTGTTTTGATTCGGGAGTGAATCCTGCGGATGTTTATTCCTGAGTCAGATGCTTGATGAGGGCCATTTTTAGTTTTCCGGCTTCGTTTTTATCGTTGGAGGCGGACATGTCGGTGGCGAGGAGGTAGAAGGTGCGGTCGTGAGAGAAGTGGGTGACTGGGGAGAACCGCTTCGTCGTATTTTCTCGGTCATTCTTGATCTGTTCGCGGAAGTTTGCCTCGAATTCGGCGTCCCTGCGTTGTGCGGCTTCGGCATCTGGATAGAGTTCGGCGATGAATTTGAAGCGGAAGAAGAGATCGTTTCCTTTGCCGGGTATCGGATCGAGTGATTTGATGCCCGCCCAGTGGACGGCGAGCGCGTGCTGGAAATTGGCATCCAGTCCGATGTGTTCATCGGGGTAGATATCGCCGCCTTGGATACTTGAGCCGCTTTTGTCGGTGATTCTTTTGTAGCGGATTTCAGGCAGGATTGCTTCTGTGAAATCGCCGACCAATGGCTTGGGTGCGGATTCGGTTGAGTTGGTTGCGGCGGGTTGTTTTTCGCAGCCAAGGATGAAGAGGCTGAGTATGGCGGATGGGATGGTGAGGTTGGGTTTCATAAGTGTGAGGTCATGGCGGATTCAATTCACAAAAGATTTGGTTAGAAATTTTCCGAAACGCCTTTTCACTCGATTGCCTCCGCATCAATTCTGTGGCCTATTAAAAATTTGATTCTCCAGCGCTTTTGCCTCCACGGCGGCGGACTCAAGGGTGCCACCCTGAGGGACACCCGGGCGCAGGGGTTTGGTTTCCGCGTGGATTGCTTTTTGATAAATTTTCATTCTCTGGCTGATGGCGGCGAGTCTTGCGCTGTCGAGCAGTTCATCTGCGGATTTCAATTTGGCGGATTCGGGATCTCCAAAGTAGGTGATGAGGGATTGCGCCATGATCCAGTGGCCAGCGCTGTCCGGGTGGACGTTATCTTTTTGCACCGTGAATCCCGGTTGGCTTGCCTTTGCCTGATCGACCTTCGCACGCATTTCCGAATGGAGATCGACAACGTTCCAACCCTGTTCCCGCTGTTTTACCATCCATGCCGAGTAGGCGGAAAGCACGGTATCGTAATCGAATGCGGCCTTGCCCTGGTTATCAAAAATCGGCGGTGTCACGTGCACAAGCTCCGCCTTGTATTTCTGTGCGACTTCCCGCAAGCGCAGGTTTCCATCGCGGAAGCGGGCGGTTCTCTCATCATCCAACTCTTTATAAATCCCACAGTTCATGCCGTAGCAGGCGATGATGAGATCGGGTTTGGTTTTCGCAAGAACCCGGTCCAGTCTCTCGTGCAAATCAGGTCTTGGAAATTTGCCTCCGGCGTGGTTTTCCTCGCTGAGTCCGGAGATGGTTTCACTGGAAACTCCCGCATTGATGACGGTGAAGCGTCGGTCGGGATATTTCTTCACCAACCAGGCATCGAAGTAGGTCACGTAATCTCCTGCTTGGGTAATGCTATCCCCGAGAATGAGGATGGTGCGTTTGTTTTCTAACAGTTTCTCGGAAGCGTTTGTTAGAGAAACGCTGGAGAGAAAGGCGAGAAGGAGGATGGATAAAATTCGATTCATGAACATGTGAGGCTTCATAACCTCGAGATTTTTTTCATTGGCATGGCGGATTCAATTTACGCAACGCTAATCCTGCGGGACGTGGGGTTCGAAGGTCATGGCGCGTTCGTGTTCGCGGGCTTTGGCGGATCGTTTGGCTTGGGAGTAGAATTGTTCCTGGGCGCGGAAGGGTTTTTCGCCTTTGGCGGGTTGGATGGGGGATGAGGTGCCGTCGGGGAGGATGCGGTAGGCGTTTTGGTTGTCTTTGAAGTAGGTCTCGAGGATGCGGATGAGGCGGCGTTTGATGTTTTTTTCCTCGATGGGGATCATGAGTTCGACACGTTTTTCGAGGTTGCGTGTCATCCAATCGGCGGAGGCGATGAAGACTTGTGGTTCGCCGCCTTGGTGGAAGTAGAAGAGGCGGGCGTGTTCGAGGAAGCGGTCGATGACGGAGACGACGTGGATGTTTTTGGAGAAGGCTTGGCCGGGGATGAGGCAGCATATGCCGCGGACGTTGAGCTGGACATCGACGCCGGCTTTGGAGGCGGCGTAGAGGGCGGCGATGATGTCGGGGTCTTGGAGGGAGTTGGTTTTGGCGATGATGCGGGCGGTGAGGCCTTGTTTGGCGCGTTCGGTTTCTCCTGCGATGAGGTCGAGCAAACGCGGCTTCATGGCGGAGGGTGCGGGGATGAGGCGTTGGAAGCGGAGGAGTTTGGAGCGTCCGGTGACGGCGTTGAAGAGGAGGGATGCGTCGTTTCCGTATTCGGATTTGCAGGTGAGGTAGGAGAGGTCTGTGTAGAGGCGGGAGGTGGTCTCGTTGTAGTTGCCGGTGCCGAGGTGGACGTAGCGGCGGATGCGTCCGGATTCGCGGCGGAGGATGAGGCAGATTTTGGCGTGGGTTTTGAGGTTTTTGACGCCGTAAACGATTTGTGCGCCGGCGCGCTGGAGTTCGTCGGCGCGGGTGAGGTTGCGTGCTTCATCGAAGCGGGCTTTGAGCTCGACGAGTGCGGTGACGTGTTTGCCGTTTTCAGCGGCTTTGATGAGGGCGTCGATGATGCGGGATTGGCGGGCGGTGCGGTAGAGGATTTGTTTGATGGCGATGACGTCGGGATCGGCGGCGGCTTCCTCGATGAGGCGGATGACGGGGTCGAAGGATTCGTAGGGGTGGAAGAGGAGGACGTCGTTGGCGGCGATGGTCTCGAACATGGATGAGCCGGGTGTGATGGCGGGGCTGTTTTGTGCAGGCCAGTCCTCATCGCGGAGGTGATCGAAGTCCGGGAGGAAGGCGAGTTCCATGAAGGAGGCGAGGCCGAGGGGACCTGAGTGGCGGTAGATTTCCTGAGCGAAGGAGGAGGTGGCGGCGGTGATCATGCGGGCGAGATCGCGCGGGGCATCGGCGCGGATTTCGAGGCGCACGGTATCTGCGAAGCGGCGTGCGGTGAGGACGTCTTCCATTTCATCGGCGAGGTCTGTGGCGTCTTCTTCCTGGACGGCGATGTCGCCGTTGCGGGTGACGCGGAAGGCGGTGGTGGCGGTGATTTCCTCTCCGGGGAAAAGCTGGGCGGAGTGTGCGGCGACGAGTTCCTCGATGAGGATGAAAGTGATTTTTTCGTCATCGCTTTGGACGGTGATGCGGCGCGGGAGGTTTTCGTGGATGGGGATGAGGACGTGGCGGGTGGATTGGTCTGCGGGATCGCGCAGGCGGCAGGCGAGGACGATGTGGAGGGCGGGGACGGTGGGTGGTGGGGAGTTGGGATCGACGGCGAGGGGTGTGAGCAGTGGTGAGATGTTGTCCTCGAAGACGGTTCGGGTTTGCACGCGTTGTGCATCGGTGAGTTGTTTGGCGGAGAGAAGGGCGATTCCTTTTTCCGCGAGGGCGGGGATGAGTGTTTCGTTGAGCAGTTTGTATTGATCCGCATTCATGCGGAGGACGCGGTTGCGGATGGCGGTGAGGTTCTGTGCGGGGGTGAGGCCGGAGTTGTCGCGGGTTTTGCGTCCGCCGCGTTTCTGAAGCATGAGGGAGCCGACGCGGACTTGGAAGAATTCGTCGAGATTGGAGGCGGAGATGGCAAGGAATTTGACGCGCTCCAGCAAGGGCATGGAGATTTTGTGCGCTTGGTCGAGGACGCGTTGATTGAATTCGAGCCAGGAGAGTTCGCGGTTGGTGTATTGGGGCATAAAATTTCAAATTACAAATTTCAAAACTCAAGGGAGAGAACTGATGCGTGGTTTCCAGTAGCCGGGGCGGCGTGAGGTGTGGGCGAATGCGTAGAAGATCACTGTCTCGGATTCCTGCTCGGGCAGGAAAATAAGGATGTAAGGAAATCGTGTGAGCTTGTAGGAGCGGAGTCCATCTCGTCTTTTAGAGAAACGGAAAGGATCCGCCATGATTACGGTGATTGCGTTTTTTACGGCGGATTTCAGCTCGTCGCCCAGACCAAAGTTTGCACGAGAATAGGCAATCGCTTCTTCCAGCTCATCTGTGGCGGCATCGACAAACCGGAATTTCATAGACCTGCTCGCCCGGCTGCGGCCGCATCCATTCTGCGGAAAACTTCTTCGGATGGAATGAGTTTTGCCTTGCCGGTTTTTACGTCTTCCAGGCGTTTTTGGATTTCCTCATCCCACGCCTTTGTCCACTCTTCGTCGGGTTCGTGCTTGCTGAGGAGGGTTTCCACGAGTTCCTCGCGTTCTTCCGGGGCGAGGCGCATGGCTTCTTCCACGAGATGTTTCACTGCGCCAGTCATAGGTTACGGATAGGTGGAGAGGGCTTTGGGTTCAAGCTCAAATGTCCTCGTCGATGACGACTTTGAGGCCGAAGACTTGCTCGAAGAGGTCTGCTTTCGAGTCCATGGCGAGGCGTTCGATGGCGGTGTCTTCTAGGCCGGGGATGCGGATGTGGAGTTTGCTGGATGTGCGGGTGATTTCGATTTTGGAGACGCGTTGTGCGTGGGTTCGTTCGAGGGCGTCGGCGACGCGGAGGATGGCGGCGAGTTTATAGACGCGGATGCGGTCATCGACGTTTAGGGCGGCGTAGGAAGGGTGGTCGAGTTTGGGGCCGGAGTGGCGGTGGTAACGGGAGACGAGGGCGACGATGGTGACGTCGAGGCGGTCGAGCCCGAAGATTTCCGAGTTGAGGATGATGTATTCGGAGTGTTTGTGATGGGCGCGGGGGCTGATGTAGGTGCCGACTTCGTGAAGGATGGCGGCGACCTGGAGGAGGAGGGCGTCGTGATCGGTGAGGTGGTGGAGATCCTGGAGGTTTGTTAGAAAATGGCGGCAGAGTTTTCCGACGTGCTCGCCGTGGCCCGGGTCTGATTGGTAGCGCTCGGCGAGGATGCGGGCGGAGCGGAGGACTTCCGCCGCGAAGGTATCGGAGAGGTCGCGGGAGACGAGGAGGTCGTGGAGGAGGCCTTGTTCGTATTCGCTGACGGGGATGTGGACTTCCTTGAGGGCGAGGGTTTCGGCGATGGCGAGGTTGATTTCGAGAGCTGGTATGATGGATTCGGCGGTTTGGTAGTCGATCTGGAAGCGTTTGACGGCTTCGAGATCGGAGAGGGATGCGGTTTCCGTAGTGAAGGCGCGGAGGGTTTTGAGGGAGCAGGCCTGGCTGTTGTTTTTGGTGATGTGGCTGGCGACGGATTGGATTTCGTAGCCGATGAGGACGATGCCGTCGATGGAGACATCAGAGTAGTCATAGCGGAGCTGGGCGAGGTTGCCGGAGGCGTGCTCGCGTATGACGCGGAGGAGGGTGGGGCCCTCGGCGAGGGATGCTTCGACGGCTTCGCGGGTGCGGTGTGTGCCGAGGCGGTAGCTGGTGTAGCGGGTGATGAGGCCTTCCTGGAAGAGGAGGACGCGGGTGTTGCCGGGGCCGACATGTACTACGAGCACCGTACGTTGGCTCATGGCGGGAATGTGTTGGATGCGGCGGCGTGTTTTGAGGTAGATGAGGCGTGTCATTTCGCCGTCGTCGATCATGGAGACGCGGAGGCCGCAGGCGATGCGGATGCGGTTGAGGACGGCTTCGTGGTTGGTGGCTTCGTGGAGGACGTTGGTGGCGACGGCGCGGGTGAGGTTGTTGGGGTCGAGGCCCATTTCGAGCAGGTTTTCCTGATAGCCGCGGATGATGGAAACGATGCGTTCCGTGGTTGAGTTGGAAACGACGTTTCCGCCGAAGACATCCTGGGCGAGTGGGGCGGGTTGTTCGAGGAAGTCGATGGGAACGAAGGAGCCGTCCGGGTGGCTTTCCGCGATCATCATGGAGACGGAGCCGGCACCGATGTGGAGGGCGGTGAGGAGCGAAGCCGGATTTTCCGGGTCTTTGAGATGTTTTTTCCGTGCGAGCGCCATGGGCTAACAGAATGCCGTTGGGAGCGATATTTCAATGATGAATGTGTTACGGTAGCGATTGTGTGGAAGTTAGGCGGATGAATCGTTGCGTGGGCGTGAGATTGCGCTTAAAATCGGGCCGGACAAGCGGGGGCTTTAATTTACAATGACAGATGATCCGGACCATTTTTACGAAGCGCTTTATGAGAAAGTGCTGCATTCAGAGCTTTTTCTGACGTATCAACATGCGTTTCGCAGTGCGACGGGGCTGCCGTTGCATTTGGTGCGGCTGGATACGGAGGTGCGGGAGTTGTGTGTGGGTAAGGAAAATGTGAGTCCTTTTTGCGAGAAGCTGAATCTTTGTGCGAAGGCGTGCGGTGCGTGTGTGGATGTGAACCGCAGGCTGAACGAGGAGGCGATCATCAACGGGCCGACGACGTGTCATTGTTTTTCGGGGATGGCTGCGACGGCGGTTCCGGTTTCCTGCAACGGGAGTTTGGTGGGCTTGCTGCGGACGGGGCATGTGTTTCACAAGGTGCCGAAGCCGAATGCGTTCGAGGCGGTTGCGAAGGTTTTGTCGCGGCAGGGCTTGGGGAAAAAGGAGGCCAAGATGTTGGAGCAGGCGTATCTTCAGACGCAGGTGGTGGACCCGGAGCGTTACCAGAGCATGGTGACTTTGCTTGCGACGTTTGCTTCACAGCTCGGGCGACATGCGGAGAAGCTGGCGATCATGAGTGATGGCAGTGAGCCGGCGGCTGTTGCGAGGGCGCGGAAGTTCATCGATGAGACGTTGGCGGATCCTTTGCCCTTGTCCTTGGTGGCGAGGCAGGCGGGCTTGAGCGAGTCGCATTTTTGCCGAGTTTTCAAAGAAGCTACGGGGCTGACTCTAACAGATTATGTGAACCGGCGGCGGATCGAGTGGGCGAAGAAAGAGCTGTTGAAGCCGCAGGCGAGGGTTTCGGAGATTGCGTTTCACATCGGCTATCAATCGCTTTCGCAGTTCAACCGGAGTTTTGCGCGGTTTACGGGGAATTCGCCGACGAATTTCAGGCGGGAGGAGTTGTCGAAATTGACGGCGGAGTGAGGAAGATGCTACGCGAGCGGCTAACCCAAGCGCGATGACGCACCTGCTCCTTATGAAGGATGGTTTGCTTGCTATCAATTCTTTGTCTGCTTTTGCATCTGTGGCTTTTTTTGGTCTCTCTGGCGGGTGGTATCGCGGTTATATGTTGGATGCTTCCGGCTCAAAACATGGATTAGCCCGTGACCCTGGTAATTTCCCAAACGCCTGTGGGTACAACGACCTCGTATTTTTTTGTTGTGGTATTGCTTGTTGTGCCGGTTGTCGTTGTGCTGCCTCCAAGCTGCAATTCCGATTTGAGATCAATGGTACGATTGCTTCCACCTGAGAGATCAACCTCGGCAACTTTGAATGGAAACTTCAGATTCGCATTCAGCAAGGCATTGAGAAGCAAGTTGCCTCCGACAGAGAAATCCAAACGACGCAGCACTTCCTGAACGGCAGAGGATACGTCGGTGGTTTCTACGCTTGTGGGTCTCGACGCACCCATTTTGACGCGAAATGGCAGATCAGGAGTGGCGGGAAGAGTAAAGTCGAGTGACGCCCGTGACTGGAAGCCTCCGATGTCTGTGTCCAAAATCAGCGAGACCATGCGCCCCGGCTCCAGATCGAAGACATCCCGGAAGAGCATGTCCTCCTCGCTGATATCAATTGTTTGACCGCCGTTTAAACGCACCTCCTGGCCGGTGCCGAAAAGCTTGAAACGTGCGGAGTAGTTGCCTGAGGGGTAAGTGCCGCCCTCGGAATCGAGGAATGTGATTCCCATGCGATAAGCCATGGTTGTTGGGGTGGGAGCGGGAGTGCCTGAGTTGTTTCTCCAGGCTTGTTCGCGGCGGCTGGGAGGGGTGGGAACATTCGGTGGGGTAGGAGTGCCTACATCGGGAGTGGGAATGCGGCGTTTCTCATCATCGTCGATATTCCGTCCCGTGTTGATTTCAGAACCAACAACGGTGGGTGTCTTGACTCGGCCGCCGTTGGCTATGTTGGAGCTTGCAAGATTGGCCGCGGTTTTACCCAAGTCGGTAGCTGATTGCAGGGCTTGTTCCGCAGCTTTGCCGGTCATATTTGCGGCGGCTTGGCCGATCGTGCTGGCGAGAGAGGCAAGGCTGCCGATGATGCCGCTTAGTTCGGATGTTTTCGACATGTCACGGAACATGCCGCCATTTTGGACTGCGCTCAGAACGCTTTGCAGGCCCGTTGGATCCGGCATCGAGACTGGATTGATGACTTGGAGGCTGCCTTCCGGGATGTTCACACTCACATCACCGCGCTGGAAGCGGCTCTCCGTGCTCACCGGTGCAATGGGTGGTGCTTGGTGAGGAATGGGAGAGTCCACCCAGTGAAAGTAGCGCTCCATATCCAGATATTCCGCACTGTTTGCCACACCGAGGATGCCTTCCGCAAAAAGGCCGCTTGTAGGCAGATAGACATGATCGGTTCTGGTCAAGCTGCCGTTGGCGATTTGTTGGTCAAAATGCTCAAGGGTTTCCCTTGCGTATGCGAGCAGGGCCACGATATCCGGTACGTCCGGTGCGTTCATACCGGCTTGTTTAATGATACGTTGTGCTTGGGCCTCAGTCAGGTTTCTGAGTTTGAGCACGAAGGCACCGGCGGTGATGCCGACAGGAATGGTGCTGGCTATGGAGCTTAAAGGTACAGCCGCGCCCGGATTGCCGGGGTTGTTCGGGTTCATGTCATCGTGACCGATGCCGACTGCTTCGAGCAATTGCAGCAGTTCTTCCGGTTCGATGGCGTTGAGGATCACACGTGTGAAAAAATGCCGCTTGCGCAGGACGAGCCGTTGCAGCCGTTCCTCAAACCGTGCGAGGGAATCGCTCAATTCGGCAAATGCCTGCAATCGTGAGTCGTTTTCCGCCTTTGCTTGAGCCCTCCGTTTCGCATTGAGTGCCTTGGAGGGTGTTGTGTTGGTATCCATGTTCGGTATATCCCATGTCAGGCTCTTGGTTGCCTTCAGCTCGCTGTTGCGATATGTGACTTGCCCCAATCCTATATTTTCCAGCAAGCGCCTGGAATTGCGGAATTCGACTGTGGCTTCCAGCACATTGACCGTTATGCCGAGCGTTCCACCCGTGCTGCGATCAATGCCGACCCGGACCGAAACATCCGAATCGGTGGTCATGGTTGGAAAACTGAATTTCAGATTTCTCACATCGCCCGCAGTGGCGGTTCCGCGAGTGCCGACATGATCGACACCATCCGCACGCACCGTGACGGTGAAGTCAATGCGGCTGTCAGAAACGAAAATCAATTGCAACACCACTCCTGTGAGGGTTGCTTTTTCAAACTCCAACAATGGCGGAACCGGTAACAAATCCGGCTGCTCCGGAATCCCCTCCGTCACGAAATAAAGATCGCCTTGTGCGCGCAAGCCTTCGTCCTCGATGTAATCACGCACGGAGTCCCAATAGTCGCGGATGAAGCGCATGCGTGTGAAATCCAAATGGGTGAACGGCAGGAACAAAAGCGGCTGCACCTGCTCCAGTTCGGTGCGTGTCAGGTAGTGTTGCAAGACCTCGTAATGCATCACGTTGAGTGTGTGCATGTGGTTGTAATTTGTGATGTTGGAAGTCTGCGCCTGCACGCCCTCGGCCTGGGTGTCTTCCACTACCGCAGTAGTCCAGAGTGAGCGCACTGCGGACGCGCGCTGTGTGGTGGACATGGCGATGCGCTGCTGGACATCCGCCACGATGCTGCGATCTCCACGGGTGTCGGACTCGATCTGACCTAACGTGGAAGCACTGGTGGAAACCACCCCGAGCGCGGCTACTCCTGCTATGCCCGCGCCAACCGATGCGCCAATGGCAGTGCCTACTCCGGGAGCTACTGCGGTACCGACGGCAGCACCGATGCCGGCTCCCAAAGCCAATGCCCCGACAGCACCCACTGCTGTGGAAGCGGTGTTCGCCTCCGTGGCGGAGCCGCCCGTCTGGTGTTCTCGTGCCACGGCGGATGTGACTTCTTCCAGTGCGCGTGTTTGCACGAAATTGGCATCCAGTTGTTCGGCGACGTTTGTGTTTTCATTTCGCCGTGTGATTTGGCTGCGGTTCCAGTTCACATAGGCGATGTTTCGCGGTTCACCGGGCGCAAGGGCGATGCTATGAAGAACTTCCCCAAGGTGTGTGCCCTGATTGATCCATTGCTGGCGGTGACCACAAAGGTATCCGAGCCGGAACACTTGACAGCGCGACTTTTCAAAAAGTTCCGTGATGCTGCCACCGGATGATTGCTCTGTGGTGACCAAGCTTTTGCGTAGCGCATCCACGAGACCTGCTGCATTCGTTGCCTGGCTCAGCTGGGTTTTCAAATTAGCAAGGATGGAGGGATCTACGGCGCGTTTCGCCAGATCGCTCAACGCACCAGCCAAGGCCGGTTGACCTCCTTTTCCGGGAAACTCACCCGAGATCGGGAGCCTTGGCACGCATTGTTTGTTGATCACATAATTCAGCCTCCTCAATTCGTCATCCTGTACGAAGGTGTTGAATCGGACGCTGCTGGTGACCGCGCCAACCAAGCCGGGTAGTAATTCGGCCGGTGCGGAAGGACGTTCGTAAAATCCATTTGATTCCAGCGCGTGTTGGATCTCTCGCTGTGCAAAAGAGCCGAAGGCGGCGAGCTCCGCGACGGTTCGCACCCCGATGCGCCGGAGTATATCCTGCTCCTGCCCGGCTAGCCCACGCAACGCAATGAGCGGCCAAGCGGCAGCCTCGGAGACGTCTGCCGCGCGGTAATCTTCATTTAAAAGTGGTCTGATATCATCGATATTTAGAGCACCTTTAGCCGCGGTAATTAGCGTGGTGGCTGCGACCAGCGGTCGGTATTCCAACAACTCACGCAGAGATTCAACGCCAAGTTCACGGAGTGCCTTTTCCACTTCGGCTCCCAAAAACTTGACACCATATCTTTTTAAGACGGGACGATTTGTGCCGGGAACGTAATTTGATTGGTTCATAATTGCGTATATATCCGTTTATTCGATATAATTCACCATTATCCCAAGAACCCGTCGGTAAAAATAAAATTCTTCGTATTTATTGAAACGAAATTGCCATAGCTCAAGTGGCTGGAGGGGTGATCAATTCCGCTACCGCATTAAGGCTTCATTTCGATATACTAAATCTCTAGTAGCAAGTGAGGCGGAGCCGCTGCACTTTACCCAAGGCGCGGTGACGCGCATGCTCCTTAGGTTGTTAAAAATCCCCGAAGGCGTTTCTTAGGTCGGAGGCGGCGTTTTTGGAGGGGGAGGGGTTTTCGGGGACGAAGGTGAAGTCGTCGGTGGGGTCGATGTTGATTTCGGGGTTGGTGAGGAGGGGGCGGGTTGTTTTGTCGAGGGCTTCGAGGTTGGGTAGGGAGGCGTTTTGTGGGGCGGCTTTGAGTTCCTCGAATTTGCGGGCGGTGGAGAGGACGCGGGTTTCGTAGGAGCCGATGGCGTTGTTGTAGTGTTCGACGGAGTTGTTGAGGGATTTTCCGAGTTTTGCGAAGTGGTCGGCGAGTTTGGAGAGGCGCTCGTGCATGGAGCGTCCGAGTTCTGAGATTTCCTTGGCGTTGATGGCGAGTGCTTCCTGGCGCCAGCCGTAGGCGACGGCTTTGAGCAGGGCGATAAGGGTGGTGGGAGTGGCGAGGATGACGCCTTCATTGACGCCGCCCTCGATGAGCGAGGGATCGGAGTGCAGGGCTGCGGAGAAAAAGGATTCACTGGGGAGGAAAAGGACGGTGAATTCGGGGGATTGGTCGAATTGTTTGGTGTATTCCTTGGAGGAGAGGTCTTTGATGTGTTTGCGGACTTGTTGGGCGTGAAGGCGGAGGAAGTTTTCGCGTTCGAGGTCGGTGGAGGCTTCGAGGGCGTTGAGGAAGGCGTCCATGGGGGTTTTGGAGTCGATGACGATGGTTTTGTTTCCGGGGAGGTGGACGATGAGGTCGGGGCGGAGGTTTTTGCCTTCGTGGGTGGTGGTGTTGGCCTGTGTGGTGAAGCTGCAATGCTCGAGCATGCCGGCGAGTTCCACGACGCGGCGGAGCTGCATTTCGCCCCATTGTCCGCGTCCGGTGGGTTGGCGGAGGGCTTTGACGAGGGAGGCGGTTTCTTTCTGGAGGTTGGTCTGGGTTTCGCCGAGGGAGCGGACTTGTTCGCGGAGTTCTGAGTAGGCGCCTTCGCGGAGTTTTTCGATTTCGCCGATGCGGATTTCAAATTTTCCGAGGGATTCGGCGACGGGTTTGACGAGGGATTCGATGGCGGTTTTGCGTTTTTCGATTTCGCCTTTGGCTTCTTCGGTCTGGATG
>JBGSRM010000280.1:0-7824 GCA_041737575.1 Akkermansiaceae bacterium | reverse complement strand
CCCGACATCGTCATGCCGAAACACAACACCGTCATCTTCGTCCACGGCTGCTTTTGGCACGGGTATCAGGATTCCTGTATTCCCATCAATATTCACAAACCTAACACCCTGGCCACGTGGACTTGGCAAAACGCTCGATCTTCTCAAGCCCGCATGAGGAAATGATCTTCATCGGGATTACCTCCGCCAGCGTGAAACCCGCTTTTTGCATGCCTTGCCGCACCCAGCTTTCCTTGCCGATTTGCAGCAACAATTTGATCTCGTTGAGAAACTGACGCTCATCAATCTCTCCCGTTTTGACCGCCTCCAACAACTCCTCCAAATAGGCAGGTAGAATCAACCTGAGCATCATCAAATGCTTCATATCCTGCCTGCCGCCTTGGGGAAGTTTCACCAAATTGTGGCACTTGCCTTTGAACAAAAACAACGGATCCAACAATCGAACCCCTCTCACTTCGAGCGCTCTTTTTTCGAGTCTCCCGATGTCGGAGGGTGGAATGCCGAAGACTCCCGACATAAGATCGATTTTCAAAGGGGGCTCACCATAAGTCGTGAAAACCGCCAACTGGCCATCGGCTGGCAACGTTCCTTTTTTGAGTATTCCATCGGTTTTCGCCTGAAAATGTTCGTACGCCGCCATGCTCACCCACAGGTCGCAGTCCTTTGAGGTAAACGGCTGGTATTTCTCCAGTTCGATCACCCCGCCTTCGCGAAGCGTAAAGTATTCCGCCCAGAAATTGACCGCTTGCCCCCCTTCGAGAAAATAAGAACACCCCTCATCCGTCAGGCTTTGAAGAACCCCGAGGTAATCTTCTGGCCGGGTAACCGCCCTCATCACCGGCCCACCGCTTGCTTGAGATTGGATATTCTGGCGTTCTCAAAAAACGACTTCGGGAAGAATAAAAATCCCCGCGGCAAGCCGCGGGGTATTCAGAAGAGTTCCAACTGCTCGCTCCGGTGAAGCTGCCTGTAATCTCCTCCCTGCCCCTTCACATACTTCGCTATCATTCCCTCGTCTCCGTGCTTTCCAACCGTCGACGCGAAATAGCCGTCACTCCAAAATTCACCTCCCCACAACTGCCTTTTCACCTTCGGACATGACCGGAAAATCTCCCGAGCCGTCACACTTTTGATTACCCTCACAAGCTTCGTCACCGAATACGTTGGCACAGACTGCACCAGAAAATGCACGTGATCCTTGTCCGTCCCGATCTCCAAAAAGAAAATCTCATACCTCTTTGATATTTCCAAACACATGTCTTTCAAACACCCGTCCACTTCCTCGTCAATCACAGCCCTCCGGTATTTGGCTGGAAAAACCAAGTGGTAAAGTAGAACCGTGACGTTGTGGCTTTTGTGGATATACTCACTCACATTCCCTTCTACGCCGCAAGCGGCGGGGAATCAAACCCTCCTGAGATTCAAATGGCCGAGGCTCAGTGTGCCGGAGGAGATGTTGGTGGAACCTGAGTAGCTGTTGTTACCGGAAAGTAGGAGGTGGTTGCCGGTTTTGGTCAAGCTGGTGCCCGCTCCCGCGATGCTGGACGAAATGGTGTGAACAGTGGTGCCGCCGGCTCCAACATGGATGGAGCTGACTGCTGCCAGAGTGATCGTGCCGCCGGAGAGGATGACGTTACTGGTGGTTTGGCTCCCGAACCTGAGGGATGCGGCATTGACTGTACCTACTGAGATGGTGCCACCACCGAGTCCGAAGGTTGCGGTATCTGTGCCGAAGTGGACAACATCAGAGGTGTTGGGTAGAATTGTTCCAGGTGCCGCACCCACTCCAGTCGAACTCGTGCTCCACAAGGATGCGGCGGCCGACCACGTGCCACCAGCGTTGCCGAAGCCCCCAACAGCATTGTTATCCCAGTAGTATGGGCCCTGAGCCATTGCCAAAGGTGCGGTGATAAGTGCGGAACCTGCGAAGATGAGGTTGCGGAGTGAATATTTGGGTTTCATGTTTTTTATTTATTGGTTTTTTTATGAATGATTGAGTTTTTAAGGTGTAATGCTGTAAATCTGGATTCACACGATCCAAAGTGTGTCTATGATTGAGGCTCATGTCCATCACCCGAACGGGTGAAAATTACTCATTCTTCCGGACGATGGAGAGGGACGGATATGAAGCAAAAGCCAATCTTTTCCCGTTGATATCAAATTTGGGCAAAGGAAAGCCCTCAATAACCCATGCTTTACAGGACAGGGCGTATTCCATTACATGAGAGTGTTGATTTCCAGAAAAAGATACATGGGAGTGGCTGTTTGTATCATTGCGATATGTTGGATCGGGGGAATCGCGTCTCTGGCAGGGCAGGATTCAGAGACAGAAGCGGATGAAAATCCGGATCTGTTCAGTGGTCACGGTCGTTGGGTGTGGGCACCGGAAACCCATGATAAGCAGACATGCCGGCTGTGGCGGTCGTTCCATATCCCCACGACGGGCGAGGTGACGAGGGCGCGACTGCGGATCGGCGTGGACAATGGATACCGGTTGATAATTGACGGGCGAGATATCGGTACGGGCAGCGATTGGCGCAGCTTGACGGAGTATGACCTGACCCTGATCCTGAAGCCCGGGCGGCATGTGATCGCGGTGGAGGCGTTCAACGACAACCGTGAGGCAGGCATGATGTTGGAGCTGGTCATCGAGATGTCGGATGGCAAGGTGATACGGATTGTCTCGGATACGCAATGGCACATTGTGCCACGTGAGGATAATGGCTGGGAGCGTGAGTGGTTCGAGCTTCCACACTGGAAAAAAGCGGTGGATGTGGGGTCGATGCTGCCAAGAGGCGACAAATGGCTCGAGCGCATACCAAGCATGATTGTGCAAGTGCCTCAGATTCAGCCGATCGAGCAGCCCATCTGGGAGAGCACCTGGTTTCAGGTATTGATGTGGTCTGGCGCAGGTGTGGCCTTGCTTCTCTATCTTCGCTTGTTGACGAAGCTGACCATACAATCGAAAGCACAGGCGATGTTACACGGCGAGCGGGCGAGAATCGCGCGGGATATCCACGACGAACTGGGAGCGAGGCTTACGGAATTGGCGTTGGAGGGGGAAGTGATCCAGACAGAATTACCGGAGGAATCTGCAGCGCGTCCGAGGCTTGAGGCGCTGTGCGAGAAGGCGCGCGCCGCTTCCGGTGCGATGGACGAGGTGGTGTGGATGGTGAATTCCAAGCGCGACACGCTGGGGGATTTCACCAATTACGCATGCAAGTACACGCAACGCTTTCTGGCAAACACGGCCATACGCTGCCGACTGGATGTGCGAGCAGATTTACCGGAAATGACCTTGGAATTGCCTGTTAGACGAAATCTTCTGCTGGGGGTGAAAGAAGCGCTCAACAACGCGGTGAAGCACTCCCGGGCCACGGAGGTCCAACTCACCATTCAAAAGACCGGAAATTCCATCATGATCACGGTGGAGGACAACGGCGCGGGCTTTGATCTTGAAAAGTTGGATATGTCCCGCAATGGTTTGACAAACATGATTGATAGAATGCGGGAATTGGGCGGCGACGGACGCATCATCACGAAGCCTGGCTTTGGCTGTTGTGTGGAGTTTATCATACCGATATCAAAGACCGGCAGGCGCGCGGGGTCGGGCGTAGGAAAGGACGGCAATCTGTGAAGCCCGGTTCAAAGACTCAACGCATGGAGGGAGGAGCGCGCAAGTCGCGGCTTGGTGTCGCATTGGTGGAGGATCAGGCGGATACACGCGCGAGTTGGGAGCGCCTGATCTCCTCGTTTCCTGATTTCACCTGCGTGTGCTCCTGCGCTTCTGCGGAGGAGGCCTTGGAAAAAATACCCGGAGCCAAGCCGGATGTGGTGCTGATGGATGTTTTCCTTCCCGGAATGACCGGCATCGAATGCACGGCGCGGTTGAAGGCCATGCAGCCGGGTCTCCCCATCATCATGCTCACTGCCTCCGATGAGGATGAAATTTTGTTTCAAGCTCTTGAGAAGGGAGCGGATGGATATTTGCTAAAAAGAACAAAACCAGCGGATTTGCGGGCGGCGCTGCTGGATGTGATGAATGGTGGCGCGCCGATGACCAGTGAGATAGCGAGACATGTGGTGGCATCTTTCCGACGCAAGACAAGTGTGGCGGACTTGTCTCTATCACTCTCGACAAGAGAGGAGGAAATCCTCGTGCATTTGACCAAGGGATACTCGAACAAGGAGATCGCGGATATTCTCCACCTCAGCATCGAGACGGTGCGGAGTCATTTGAAAAATATCTACACGAAGATGCATGTCCGTTCGCGGACGGAGGCGGTGGCGCATTACATGAGCCAGCATCCGAGTTGAGATGAATGCATTCATATCCGTGTTACAGCACCCATGATTATTGATGAGGTGTTTGACCTCATGTTCGACTATATAGGCATACGCGAGACGATGTAATATTTGCGAATCCTACGGGGTATAGTTGTTATGAGTTATCTATTACTGTTGCCTTACCTCTTTGTTAGCGAGATGCGAAAAGATACCTGAGAGCAACAGACCTATTGCGGATACCACGGCATGAAGAGAGATTGCAGCGGCAAATAACCAAGTTAGCCCTTCCCAGCCCTTAACTCTATACAGCGATAAACAACAATATACGGCACTTGTAGTAGCTATAATGAAATAGAAGGCGCCTACATGAGCGGTTTTTCGACCCCAGCTATAATATTGATTTAGAAAGCTCGCCACATACATGCCCAAACAAATGCCGAGAGGAAAACCAACGACATAAGCGGAGAGTCCACTAGGAGGCAGATGAATCAATGGGCTAAAAAACCAAGCGATCGAAATCAAAGGCGCGGTGAATACTCCAAAAAATACATTACTTAGAACGCTTGCCGTCTTTTGTTTCATACTTGGGTAGTTTGACTCGGTATTCTCAGGACTTTCGCGGCGAGATGGAAGGACACTTCATCAAATCCCAGCATTTCCTTCAAAACAGCATCGCGCTCAATAGGGTTCGTTATGCGGCGACTGTCTCTGAGGTCTTGATGCGTGAGCATGCCGAAGGCCCAGGTCAGCCAACCGCTGGAGGGCACAGGTAAATCGCTGCCGTGCAGGATGCGGTTTTGCATTTCAGGAGAAGTGAGGCGCTTCAAGGCTGAGGGACGGAGACGGAAGCTCAGGCCGGCGAGGGCGCTGTTATCGCCATATAGATTCGGATATTTCGCAAGCATTTCCGCGAAGTCGTGGAAGTAATCGGGATCCAACAGCATCATGCCGGTTCCTGCGTGAGCGGCGATGCATTTCACACCGATCTCCAAAGGACGCGTCAGCACACGCGGTGAGGCGAGCTTGGCATCGATGACAGGCATGGTTCGTTCGCTTCCCGTGTGGGCGAGAAGAGGAAGCGAGGCTTCCGCCATGCGTTCGAGAAATCTGGTGTGACGTTTGTCATTCCAATCGATGCCTTGCACGTTCGGCAGGCATTTGAGAGCGCAGGCACCTGCTTCCAAGCTGTATTCCAGCTCGTCAAAAGCATCTTTGCGCGACGGATGGATGGATACCGCAGCGAGAAATTCAGAATGCCGCTTCGCAAGATCGAGCACGTATTTGTTGGGCACAAAAAGCGAGGATTTTTCCGGCAGGGCGGTGCCGTCTTCATGATGCGGCAGTTCATGAGCCAGTAGCATCGCGCGGTCGATTCTTGAGGAATCACGAACCATTTCAAGAAGGCGCGTGACATAGAGCTGATCGAACTCCACGCCGCGCAGATCACGAGTGCCGAGGCCGACCGCTCGGACCAGAAACGGCTCGCCAATTCGCGTCAGTCCTTTCGGGCGATACCAACAACCTGTTCCGCCCGTTCCGGTTCCAACAAGGTGTACGTGACAGTCGATACGCATGGTTGTCATAAATGATTAGACCCCGAGCATGAGCGAGATGTGGTTTGCAGTGAGCTCGCCCATGGATGTGCAATCGGTGAAATCCTTGGTGCCGTGCATGCGGTCGAGTTCGAGTGCGAGCTGGCGCACGTGATCCAGCGGAGCGATTTGTTCGCGTCGCATGATGCCGAGAAGTGCGCGCAGCCGGGTGGATTCGACTTTTGCGCGGCGTGCCATTTGTGCGTGTTCCTCGTTGACGTATTGACCGATACTTTTGCGGTTCAATACTTTGAAAGCCAAGCGCGTGATCGGTCGGTTGGAGTTGAAACGGAACGCTAGGTAAATGTTTCCGTTTCCTTCGTAGGATTGCTGGTCGAAATCGATCGGTCTGACGCGATACTGCACCTCCTCGAAGTCCGGCGTGATGTCCACCACGTAGTTCACGCTGCGCATGTCGCCCAGCAAGCGGATGAAGCAACGCTCGTTGAATTTGGTGAATTCCTTGGCGATGCGAACACGGTTCAAATCCTTGTTGCCCAGATATTCCCGCAGAAAAGCGTCTCCCGGAACGCCGGCGATGTGTTCCTCGATCAGGGTGTGGCCGCTGACCATGTAGTTGATGCGGTTCGGGGAAAGGATGTGCTCCAGCTCTAGTCCGTAAATACGAGAAGCATCCGCCTGCTTCACGTAGAAATAATCCGAGTTGTCATTGAAAAGGTTCGTAACACGTACGCGGAAGGGTTTTGAATTTCCAAAATCCCCGAAGTCGATACGATCGACCAACAAGTGATCATGCTCATCCACCAGGACGTTGCCACCGATTTTCAATTCGCTGTAAATACGGATCAGGCCGCTTCTCAATTCATCAAACACATCCGTCGGATACATGACGGTCAGCCACAAGGTCTCGCGGCCTTTGGTATCCTCGTATGGCATCGCCGCTGTGAATCTGGTGAGTTCGTTATAAAGGTTGGGAATATCCCGCAGGCGATCAAAGTGATAGAGATACTGACGCAAACTCGTCGACACCTCATACATAATTTTTCTCGTGGGAATCATCTTTGCGCAGACTAAACATCCCATTATGAATGCGCGATGCCAAAATCGAGACGGTAAGAATCGAAAGCTGCTGAATGTGATCGCTCGGATCAGAAAGTTTCGCAAGTGCCGCGCCGTATTCGGGAATCATGCGTCTTCTTTTGCCTCTGCTTTGCTTGCTCCTAACTGTTTCTGCTGAGGCTGAGGAAACGACACCCATTTATCCTTTCCAGAATGGCGTGAACTCCTTGCCGCCAGAAGAAGGAGTGCGGCTTGCCAAGGAACTCGGCTATCAGGGTATCGGCTCGATTTACCCGAACCGGCTCACCGCTTACAAAGCCGCCTGTGAGGCAGAAGGCATGAAGGTTTACAGCATCTACGTAGGAGGAAAGGTGAACGCCGATGGTTTCCAAGCAGACCAAGATATCGCCGCCGCTATCACTCTGCTGAAAGGAACCGATGCGCTGGTGGAACTCAATGTGCAGCGCGGCAAAGAGCCGAACGATGAGCAAGCCATCGCCCTCGTCAGACATGTCGCCGATTTGGCCAAGGAGGCTGGTCTGAAAGTGGTGCTATACCCCCACCTTGATTTCCATATCGAGCGCTTCGACCATGCTCTTAAAATCGCCAAGGCTGCCGATCGCGACAACGTCGGGGTCGCCTTCAATCTCTGTCATTTTCTGAAAATCCAGCCGAATGACGACCTCCCGAAGATGCTCGCCGGGGCGAAACCGCTGCTATGGAGCGTCAGTATTTGCGGTGCGGACTCCGACGGCAAAGACTGGAACTCCCTGATCCGTCCGCTTGACGAAGGAAGCTACGACCAAGCCGCCCTACTTCGATTGCTAAAAGACATCGGCTACAAGGGTGCGGTCGGACTGCAATGTTTCAACATCAGGATCGCGCCCCGCGATCACCTCGCGCGCTCCATCGCGGCGTGGAGGAA
>JBGSRM010000159.1:0-8648 GCA_041737575.1 Akkermansiaceae bacterium | reverse complement strand
GTCGCAATATGTCAGACAAGCCAAACGAGTCCGAAACCGCCCAAACCCAGGTCGCAACCGAGCAAGAATACAACGCCGGACAAATCGATAAACTCGAAGGTCTCGAAGCCGTCCGCAAACGCCCTGGCATGTACATCGGAGATCCCGACGAACGCGGCCTCCACCACTGCGTATTCGAAGTCCTCGACAACTCCATCGACGAACACCTAGCCGGCTACTGCTCACGCATCAAAGTCGCCATTCACATCGATGGCTCCATCACCGTCTCCGACAACGGCCGCGGCATCCCCGTCGACATGCACCCCAAATTCGGCATTCCCGCCGTCGAACTCGTCCTCACCAACCTCCACGCAGGCGGAAAATTCGGCCAAGGCGCCTACAAATACTCCGGCGGCCTCCACGGCGTCGGTGCCAAATGCGTCAACGCCCTCTCCGATTGGTTTCGCGCAGACATCATGCGCGATGGAAAAATACACCGCATCGCCTTCGAACGCGGCAAAACAACCGAACCACTCCACGTTGTCGGCGAAGTCGATCCCAAGAAAAACGGCACATCCATCACCTTCTTCCCGGATGCCACCATCTTCGTCGATACCATCACCTTCCAATTCGACCGCCTCGCCACACGACTCCGTGAACTAGCCTTCCTCAACCCGGGCCTCACCATCGACCTCGAAGACGAACGCCTCGAATCCGCCAAAAAAACCTCCTTCTTCTACAAAGACGGCATCGTCGAATTCGTCGCACAACTCTGCGAAAATAAAAACGTCGTCCACGAACACCCCGTCGTCATCCACGGCAAACGCGAGATCGATATCGACTACGACGGCAAACAATCCAAAGAAGACGTCTTCGCGGACATCGTCTTCCAATACAACGACTCCTACAACGACCAGATCCTCTGCTTCGCCAACTCCATCCCCAACGCCGACGGCGGCACTCACCTAACCGGCTTCCGCACCGCCCTCACCCGCGCCATCAACACCTACGCCAAGGCCAATAAAATCCTCAAAGACAAAGACCCCGCCCTCTCCGGCGACGACGTCCGCGAAGGCCTCGTCTGTGTCCTTTCCGTCAAAATGCCCAGCCCGCGCTTCTCCTCCCAGACCAAGGGCAAACTCGTCAACTCTGAAATTGAAGGCGTCGTCTCATCCATCGCCTACGAAGGCATCTCCGCATACTTCGAGGAAAACCCAGCCCTCGCACGCAAAGTCATCGAGAAATCCGTGAACGCCGCTCGCGCTCGCGAAGCCGCTCGCAAAGCACGCGAAACCGTCCGCAAATCCGCTCTCTCCGGCGGCGGCCTCCCCGGCAAACTCGCCGACTGCTCCGAGCGCGACCCCGCGAAATCCGAACTCTACATCGTCGAGGGTGACTCCGCCGGCGGCTCCGCAAAACAAGGTCGCGACCGCCGCACACAAGCCATCCTCCCCCTTCGCGGAAAACTCATCAACGTCGAAAAAGCACGCCTCCACCGTGCCCTCCAAAACAAGGAAATCCAATCCATGATCACCGCCATCGGCGCAGGCATCGGCGATGGTGAACAGGACGGCTCCTTCAATATCGGCAAAGTCCGCTACCACAAAATCGTCATCATGACCGATGCCGACGTCGACGGCTCACACATCCGCACCCTCCTCCTCACCTTCTTCTGCCGCCACATGCCTGACCTCGTCAAACGCGGTTACCTCTACATCGCACAACCCCCGCTCTACCTCGTCACCCGCAAAAAACGCTCCGAGTATGTTCAGGACAACGACCAACTCAACAACATCCTCATCGAGCTCGGCGCCGGCGAAGTCACCCTCCGCACCCACGACAAATCGCGCGAATTCTCCGCCGAGGAACTCAAATCTATCCTCGAAAACCTCTCCACCCTCTCCCGCTTCCAAAAATCCATCGAAGGCAACGGCGGCAACTTCCAGAACTACCTCAACGCCCGCCGCGCCGACGGCCACCTCCCCGAATCCATGGTCCGCATCCGCGAGGGCAACGACGAATCCGTCCTCTACTTCGCAGACGAAGCCGCCCTCTCTACCTTCGCAGCCGAAAACCGCGACCTCGGTCTCTTCGATGAACAACTCAGCGACGAAGAACTCGCCGCCCGCTCCGGCCCATCACGCCGCGCCGTCCTCCACGAACTCCACGAATCACACGCCATCGCCAAACTCTTCTCCCGCCTCACCGAACTCGGCATCGACACTTCCAACTTCTTCTCCATGGACATCCCCATCTTCGAACTCATCGAAAAAGATGGCGAAAAAAAATCCCCCATCCCCATCTTCTCCGTCACCGAAATCCTCTCCAAAGTCCTCGAAATCTCCGCAAAAGGAGTCCAGATCAAACGTTTCAAAGGCCTCGGCGAAATGAACGCCAAACAACTCTTCGAGACCACCATGGACCCCAACACCCGCCAGTTCCTCCGCGTCCGCCTCGACGAAGACAACGCCGTCGAAGCCGATAAAATGTTCGACGTCCTCATGGGCGACGTCGTCGAACCCCGCAAACGCTTCATCGAGGACAACGCCCTAAACGTCAGAAATCTCGACGTGTAAGCACAGTCTCCAATAGTGGTGGGTACTCTAACATGTCGTATCCATCCTCAAATCATACTAGGTAGAAGATTCATGGAAAATTACGAACACATCTACTACCTCGATCACCCCCACTTCACACTTCCTGGTGCAAACCAATGGTACGAGAACGGCTTCCTGTTTCACGAAGGCAAAGTTTACTCATACGAGGAAGACCGTAACTGCCAATGCGGCAAAACCTATTCACCCATGGAACCCGGGGAATTCGTGCTCCACGCGGAAAAATTTCAAATCACCATACCCAGCCACTTCATGGAACTCCTGAACCCTTCCAAAGAGTGAACGACATGCCCAAGAAATGACAGCCAAGTAAAACCCTCAACGCAAAGAAGCCGCCCATACAAGGCGGCTTCTCCGATTCTTCTATCAAAAATCCGTCAGAACGGCATTCCATTTCCCAACTTTTGGATCATATTGCCCACCTCTTCCCAACGGGCACCATAATCCTTCATCAACTGCGTCGCTTCCTTGTTTTCCCTCACCTTGGCTTCAAATTTCTCAGCCGTCCCTTCGAAATTCTTTACCGGAGCCTCAAAAGTATCGCTGATTTCCTTCACGCGCTTTTCACGATCTCCCTTGCCCTCGATCTTCGCAAGATCAATTCCCAGCTGTACCAACTGCCCGGCAGCATCCGACCCGTTGTCCTCAAAATAATCGATCAGTTTCTTCACTCCCTTCTCAGGATCATCCATGTTCGATTTCATGATCGAATCTACCTTCTCTATGTGATCAACAATCTTGTCCTCTGGCTTGGAGCACGAAATGCATAAAGCGCAAAGGATACATACAAGTGGAATCGTAAAGAATGTCTTCATAGTAATCTTGTTTGAAAGGAAACTGTTAATCCAACTGACCCAACACTATTAAACCACAATTTCTATGCAAGGTCATATTTTGCCAACCTTATGAAACCAAGATGACATCTCATCTAACAGTTAACCCATAACCGATCCCTCTAACCTTCCCGCCCCCTCAACTTATCCACCGTATTCCGCAACAACTTCAAATCACCCTCCATCCTCTCCAGAAGCGTCTCCAACTCCTCTTTTTCCTCATGTATCGTCTCAGGAATCATCGATAACTCCTGCATCGTCGAAACGATAATCCCGATGAACAAATTCAAAATCGTGAACGTCGCGATGATGATGAAAGGCACAAAAAACGCCCACGCCCAGGGATGCGTCTCCATCACCGGACGCACAATACCCATCGACCAACTCTCCAAAGTCATGATCTGAAATAAGCTGTACAAACTCGCTGGTATCGACCCGAACCATTCAGGATATTGATCCCCAAACAACCGTGTCGCCAGAACAGATGCCGTGTAGAAAAAAATCGCCATCACCGCAACCACCCCCGCCAAACCGGGTATCGAATGCAAAAACGCCGCCACCACCTTCCTCAACGAAGGCACCACCGTGAGCAGACGCAAGACCCGCAGCACCCGCAACGAACGCAACACCGACCAAGCACCCGCCCCTGGCGCCAAAGCCACCGCAACCACCAGCAAATCAAACACATTCCAACCACTCCTCCAAAACATCAAACGATACGCCACAAACTTCAAAACCAACTCCAACACAAACACCCCCAAACAAAAATGATCAAAAGCAACCAGCGGCCCTCCCCACTTCGCCATAATCCCCTCATCCGTCTCCAAACCCAGAACTGCCGCATTCAAGATGATCAAAACCACGATCACACCCTGAACCCTCCGCGACTCCACCCAATCCGCCAGAACCAATCTCCAACCAGAAACCCCCGCGCTTTCCCTCAATGCCTTCAATTCCAATTCGCCCATAATTAAATTCCTTTTTGCCCCCGCACGAATATCTCAAAATCCCCAACCCGCAAGAGGGATTCACTCATGAAACAGCGGCATCATTAAAAATCGCCTTTCCCCGTGAATTACGGGAAATTTTCAAGCTCCATTTAGCCAAATTTCACCCCCTTTTCTGACTCTAAAGTCTTGCCGTCTGTTACCTGGCGGAGAGAATATCAAAAACCGCGCGGCACCTACTGCCAAGCTCATCAGGCCACCCATGTCCAACGACTCCATCAAGCCCATCAACGTCGCCGAGGAACTCTCCCAGTCCTTCCTCGAATACTCCATGTCGGTCATCATTTCCCGCGCCCTCCCCGATGTCCGCGACGGCCTCAAACCATCCCAGCGCCGCGTCCTCTACGCCATGCGCCAGCTCGGCGTCACCCCCACCAAAGCCCACGTAAAATGCGCAAAAATCGTCGGTGAAACCATGGGTAACTTCCACCCCCACGGCGACTCATCCATCTACACCACTCTCGTCAACATGGGCCAGCCATGGTCCATGCGCGACATGCTCGTCGATGGACAGGGCAACTTCGGCTCGGTCGAAGGCGACGCCCCCGCATCCATGCGTTACACCGAGGCACGCCTCCACCACCTCGGCATGGCCATGATGGAAGACCTCGACAAAGACACGGTCGATTTCCAGCCCAACTACGACGGCTCCCAACAAGAACCCACTGTCCTCCCCTCCGCCTTCCCCAACTTCCTCGTCAACGGCGGCACCGGCATCGCCGTCGGCATGGCCACCAATCTCGCCCCACACAACCTCGGCGAAGTCATCGATGGCATCTGCGCCCAAATCAACAACCCCCAGATCAGCCTGCTCGAACTCATGCAGCACATCAAAGGCCCGGACTTCCCCGTCGCCTGCGAAATCCGTGGCAAACGCGGCATCGAGGACTACTTCCGCACCGGAAAAGGCTCCATGCGCCTCCGTGGCAAAGTCGAAATCGAGGAAAACGAAAATGGAAAATCCATCATCGTCATCCGCGAAGTCCCCTACGGCGTCAACCGCGCCGTCCTCCAAACCCGCATCGCCGAACTCGTAAACGAAAAAACACTCCTCGGCATCTCCGGAATGCGCGACCTCTCCGACGAGGAAACACGCATTGAAATCGAACTTAAACGCGACGCCCGCCCCCAAGTCGTCGTCAACCAACTCTTCAAACTCACCTCCCTCGAAACCTCCTTCAGCGTCAACATGCTCGCGATTCACCAGAATCGCCCCAAACAGCTCTCCCTAAAGGAAGCCATCGACTGCTACATCGAGCACCGCCGCGAAGTCATCATCCGCCGCACACGCTACCTCCTCAACAAAGCCGAAGAACGCGCCGAGTTGTTAGAAGCCTTCCTACTCGCACTCGGCCACCTCGACGACTTCATCAAAATCATCCGCGACTCAAAAAACCGCGACGAAGCCCGCGAACGCCTCGCCGCCTACACCTTCACCACCGCCACCGCCGAACAACTCGGCATCCTGCTCCGCTCCCAAGCAGCCATCCAGGGCGATCGCTACGTCTTCTCCGAGCGCCAGGTCAACGCCATTCTCGAACTCCGCCTCTACCAACTCACCGGCATGGAGCAGGACAAAGTCAAAGGCGAATACGACGGCATCCTCATCGAAATCAAGGACTTCCTCGACATCCTCGCCCGCGAGGAACGCGTCCTCACCATCATCAAGGACGAACTCCAGGCCATCAAAACCAAGTACGCCACTCCTCGTAAATGCCCCATCGTCGCCGAAGTCGGCGAGGTCGCCATGGAAGACCTCATCGCCAACGACGCCATGATCGTCACCCTCTCCCATCGCGGCTACATCAAGCGCACCCCCTCCTCCGAATACCGCCTCCAAGGCCGCGGCGGAAAAGGCCTCAAAGGCATGGAAACCAAAGCCACCGGAAAAGACGAACCCGACGACTTCGTCGAGCACCTCTTCTCCGTCCAAGCCCACGATTACCTCCTGTTCTTCACCAACACCGGCCGCATATATGTCGAACGCGTCTTCGACCTCCCCGAAGGTTCCCGCACCTCCACCGGACGCTCCATCAAAAACGTCCTCAACCTCAAACCCGAGGAAAAAATCGCCGCCCTCCTCCGCCTCGAACGTGTCACCGACGACAACGGCAACGACATCACCTTCCGCGAAGAAGCCGGATTCGTCTTCTTCGCCACTCGCTCCGGTACAGTCAAAAAAACCGCCCTCAACGACTTCCGCACCTACCGCAAAGACGGCATCATCGCCATCATCCTTGAAGAAAACAACGAACTCATTGGCGTCAAACTCACCTCTGGCTCCGACGAACTCATCCTCGTCACCCACCAAGGCCTCTCCCTCCGCTTCCACGAGGACGACACCCGCTCCATGGGCCGCTCCTCCGCAGGCGTCATGGGCATCCGCCCCGTCGAGGGCGACTACGTAGTCGGCCTCTCCAAAGTCACACCCGACTCCACCCTCCTCGTCGCCTCCGAAAACGGCCTCGGCAAACGCACACCCTTCGATGACTACCGCAAACAATCCCGCGGCGGAAAAGGCATCATCACCATGAAAGTCACCGACAAAACCGGCCCCGTCGTCGGTGCCGTCACCGTAACCAATGATGACGAACTCATGCTCATGACCTCCACCGGCCAATCCATACGCATCCGCGTAAAAGAAATCCGCGAAACCGGACGCAACGCCCAAGGCGTAAAACTCCTCTCCCTAAAAGACTCCGAAAAACTCCAAGACATCTCCCTAGTCATCCCAGACGGCGAAGACTCCCAATCCGAAGACACCCCCGAGTCACCCGAAGAGCCCCCCGCAGATCAGGAAAATCCCGAATAAGATCTAAAACCAGGTATTGGAAGACCACCAGTTTGGCTCCAAACCTGTTTCTCAAAATCTCCATCCAAAGCACCGAGATTCCGTGTGTTCCGTGCACTCTGTGGTCAAAATTCCACATTGCTACATAACCCGCTCCCGCAAATCAGAAAAATATTTCTTGCCAGATCCATTCATATATGTTCACGTGAACACACTATGAACGACACATTACCTGAACAAGCCAACAAAACCTACTCAAACCAATACACCATCTACAAACCCAACCAGCGCGGCACCGGCGGAGCCATCCGACTCAATCTCAACGCGGATAAAGGCGCCATCTTCCTCGAAGCCGCCTCTCAATCCGGCGAAAAACAATTCGATTGGGAAAATAAAATCATCATGAAATGGGGCCTCTCCGACATCGGCACCATTCTCGCCCTCCTCCAGAAACGCACCCCGGAAGCCAAGCTCTTCCACAAAACCGAAAAAGCCACCAGCACCCTCGAAATCACCTCCCGCGACGACCCCGAACGCGCCCCTTACATCCTCAACATCTCACGCCAGGAAAACGCCGACAAATCCCTCCGCAAAGTCTCCATCCCCATCACCCACCCAGAGGCCGCCATCCTAGAAGTAGCCCTCCAAACTGCCGTAAAAAGCATCCTCGACTGGTAACCTTCCCACAAAGAGCGGCGGATTCATATCCGCCGACTCTTCACGGGCGGGAATCACAAAGCACCCACCCCAACTTGGCGAACTTGGCGACTTGGCGGTTCACCCAAATCTCATCCCCCCATCAGAACTCACAATGCCCCGGCGTCCTCGGAAACGGAATCACATCCCGTATATTCTGAATCCCCGTCACAAACATCAACAGCCTCTCAAAACCCAAGCCAAATCCGGCGTGCGGCACCGTCCCATATTTCCGCAAATCCGCGTACCAAGAATACGCATCCCGATCAATCCCATGATGTTTGAAATTCTCTAACAAAACATCATACCGCTCCTCCCGCTGCGACCCTCCAATAATCTCTCCAATCCCCGGCACCAACACATCCATCGCAGTCACCGTGGTCCCATCCTCATTCAGCCGCATATAAAACGGCTTAATCTCCTTCGGATAATTATACACCGTCGTCGGCTGCTTGAAATACTCCTCCGTCAGCCACCGCTCATGCTCCGATTGCAAATTAAGCCCGAACTTCACCGGATACTGAAACGCCTTCCCCGATCCCTCCAACAACTTCACCGCATCCGTATAAGTGATCCGCTGAAATGGCTTTTCAACCACATGCTCGAGCCGCCCACGCAGCGTCTTATCCACGAACTTCTCACAAATCGACAAATCCTGATCCTGATGATGCAACGCCTCGGTAACCAAAAACTTGATCATCTCCTCCGCCACATCCATATCCCCCGC
>JBGSRM010000149.1:0-3691 GCA_041737575.1 Akkermansiaceae bacterium | reverse complement strand
GTGTTTTCAATACGACGATAGGACATTTCAATGAGACGATTGCGGACGCGCGTTATTTGGATCTTGTGACGCGTGGTTTGCTTTGGTCTTGCGGGAAGCTGGATGACAAGGGGGAGATTTTGGAGGGTTATGCGGCTCCGGTGAAGAAGGAGGAGTGATGGGGTTGGGCTGAAATGGTCTTCTACGATTTCTGCTGGTTTCTCTCCGGAGGTAATCAGAGAGGGCTGAGATATAGAAGTTGGGGTGGAAGCCGGAAGGTGGTTCGCCGGGGGTGTCGCGATTTTGAAATCGCGGCTGCTTTCTTCTATCACCAAGGAACAGAAACGCGAAGCGTGGTATGGGAATATCATTTCCGGATAGGAATCGCCTTGTTTGTCAGTCCGCGACTTGGGAGTGTGGTGTGTGGATTTTCGTGAACATCCGGTAAACCTATCATGGTCTGATGAGGAAAAGATCGGACTTCTGCGCTTGATGCTTCGAATTCGGCGTTTTGAGTTTGCGGCGTTGCAACGATACCAGCAGTGCGAGATGGGTGGATGGTTGGTTATGAGCGTTGGTCAGGAATCGGTGGCGGCGTGTGTGCGTTCCTTGCTGGGGCCGATGGAACATACGATCACTGGTTTCCGTGGGATGGGGCACGCCATCGCTGCTGGGATGGATATGAAATCATGTATGGCCGAGTTGATGGGCCTCGCCGAGGGATGCTCCAAGGGCAAGGCGGGTGCTAGCGGATTTTATACGCCGCATTTGCGGCACTGGGGCTGTCATCCATACGCGGGGAGCCAGACGCCGCTTGCCGCTGGTCTTGCTTTCGGGCTTGTCCATCGTGAGGAGGCGGGGGCGGTGGTTTGTTTTCTGGGAGACGGTGCCGTTAACGCCGGGGCGTATCACGAGGCGCTCAACCTCGCAGGTTTGTTCAATCTTCCGGTGGTTTATCTGATCGAAAACAACGGATACGCGATGGGGACATCGGTTGTCCGCTCATCCGCTTTTCGTAACTGCCTCGCCGAGCGCGCGGAAGGCTATGGCATCGAGTGGGATCAGTTTTCCGATGCCGATCCTTATGAAATGCGTGCCAGGATTGAGGTGGCTCTGGATCGCGCGCGGAGCCAGCGGCGTCCGACGGTGTTGGAGATTGAGACGTATCGTTACTATGGTTTCTCCGTTGCCGATGCGAATCACAAAAAGTATCGCTCACTTGAGGAAATCGAGGCTCGCAAGGCCCGTGATCCGCTTGGGCGATGGCGAGCTAAGCTAATTGAGGAGGGGATACTTGATGAAAATGCGGCTGAAACGATTCTCGAGGATGCGAAAGCGGAAGCTTTCGCGGCTGTGGCTGGGGCGAAGGAGGGAAGACCGCCGGCTTTGTCTGAGATTACTTCGGATGTGTATTGGGAGTGTGATCATGGCACGGAGGCGGGCAGGACGGGGCGTCATTTTTTTGAGTGATGGGCAATCTTCCTATCTAGCACCAGAACCCTAATTTCTGTTCGATGAGCCGGCTTCAGAGGTTTCTTTGTATTCGAAACAGTGGTCATGGCTGTCGATTGAACCGCGAAGACGTTTGTAAAAAAATCGTCCGCCAGATTTTATAACTATAGAAGCCCAGATCTGAATTTGAACTTCGGGAATCTTAGAAATTTTATCTGCTTCGCAATACACGGTTGCATCAGGTATTTCTGCTAGTCGCTTGATTAGGTAATCCTTTGAAGTGGGTTTTCCGTCGAGATGAAGCTCGGAATTGGTCACTTGGATATGAGATCTCTTTGCTGGAATTTCCGAAACTTTGTGATCCACCTTTATGAGTTCACCTGCGTTGACCATGCTCATGCACAGAGACACGAGCAAGCCATAGACGACGTGGGGGAGGAAGTTCATTGGGTGTTTCAGATGATGTATTTCTACCAAACTAGCCGTTGGCTCATTTTGTAGTGAGCGTGAAATGATAGGTGCCGCTGCCGGTTTCCATGCGATGGATGTTGGCGGGGCTTTCGAGGGTTTTGATGGTGGGGGTTTCCGTGAGGGGTTTGCCGTTTTCTGTCAGGGTGTCGTTGGGTTTGGCCGGGAGCTCGATGATGGCGGTGGCGGTGGGGGGGATGGTGATGGTGAATTCGCGGATGATTCCGGAAATTTTCCAATCGGAGGTGATGGTTCCTCGCACAGTTTCGTGGGAGGTTTTGACCCATTCCAGGCCGTCGGGTGTTTGCGGGCGGATGAGGATTTTGTCGAAGGCGACGGCATCGGGTGCGGGTTGTATGCCGCCGAGCCAGCGGAAGAACCATGCGGAGATGGAGCCGAACATGGGGTGGTTGTGTGAGAAGGTGTTTTCTTCTTTTTCCCAATGTTCCCAGAGGGAGGTGGCACCGTTTTTGAGCATCCATTTCCATGAGGGAAATTCCTCGCGGTCGGCGAGGGCGTAGGCGAGATCGGTGCGGCCGTTGGCAGAGAGTTCTTCTAACAGGATTCGTGTACCGTAGATGCCTGTGGTGAGGCGCGGGGCGTCTTCGGGTGCGGTGAGGTCTTTGACGAGGTGGTCGAAGATGGCGGCGCGGGTGTCGGTGGGTGCGGCGTGGAAGCCGAGTGCGAAGAGCTGTGGTGTTTGGTGGCCTTTGCCGACGATGCCGGTTTTGGTATCAAGGTAGGCGGCGGCCCATGCTTTTTGGGATTCGGCGGCGAGGGCTTCGTAGCGGGTGGCGTCTTCGGTTTTTCCGATGAGGTGGCAGAGGCGGGCGAGGCGGAGGGCGGAGTCGATGAATTTGGGTGTGAGGTATTCGGGGCCTTTCGAGGGGATGAGTGCTTCGTGGTCGCCGAGGCCGTTGGTGACGAGGCCGTCCTTGCGGGTGGCGGCGACGCCATCGAGCCATTTCATGGCGACGGGGACTTGTTCTTGGAGCAGGGTTTCGGCACCGTAAACTTGGTGGAGTTGTTCGAGGAGGAGTGGGTGGACCATGGCCCAGCCGACGCCGCAGTAGTCGATGCCGACAAAGGGTGCGGTATCGGTGAGGCGGCCATCGGGGCGGGCGGCATCGGCCCAGTCACGGACTGTTTTTGCGTAAAAGGCGGCCATGTCGAAGTTCATCATATATGCCTCGCTGGTGGCGACGATGTCGCCGCCGTAGCCGAAGCGTTCGCGGTGGGGGCAATCGGATTGGACGGTGATGACGTTGGAGAGGAAGGTGCGGCGGGTGATTTCCTGGATGTGGTTGAGATCGTGGTTGGAGCAGACGAAGGAGCCGGCATCGGGAAGATCGGTGTGAAGGGGGAAGATGCGGAGGGAGGACTTTGCAGGTGCTTCGGGCAGGCCTTTGATTTCCATGTAGCGGAAGCCGTGGTAGGTGAATTTCGGACGGAAAGTTTCGCCGCCGCCTTTGGCGATGTAGGTGTTTTGCTGCCATGCGTATTCGGGTGCGCCGGGGCCGCCTTTGGGGACTGATTTGCCATCGGCGTCTTGTTTCATGCCTTTGATTTGTCCGGCAACAGATGTGAGGGCGTTGAGTGTGCCATCGGGGTTGAGAAGTTCGCCGTAGCGGAAGGTGATTTCGGTGCCTGGGGGGAGGTCGAGATCGATTTCCGGGACGGCGGTGATGTTGATTCCGAAATCGACGATGTGCAGGCCGGGGGAGATGGTTTCCACCGATTTGGCGGCGATTGCTTGTTTGAGTCGGGCGGGAGGCATGTGCAGGGCTTGGAG
>JBGSRM010000129.1:0-17198 GCA_041737575.1 Akkermansiaceae bacterium | reverse complement strand
AGTAGGGGATTTGGCGTTCCTCTAGCAAGGCTTGAGCGAAGGGGTCGCCATCGTTGGCCATGTCGCGGAGGGTAGTGCAGGCGGGTGGATTTTCCAAGGGGAAAAGCGGTGGTGAGAGGTTGTCGGCTTGACGGGATTGGTTGGGATGAGAGGGTGGTTCTTGATGAGTGTGGCCGATAAAGAAAGGATGTATGAAGAGGTTTGCGGGCGGATTGAAGTTTTGTTGGAGGGTGAAGTGGATGCGGTGGCGATGATGGCGACGGTGGCTTGTGAGCTGCACCATGGGATCGGTTTTTTTCATTGGACGGGGTTTTATCGGGTGGTGGAGCCGGGGGTGATGAAGGTGGGGCCGTATCAGGGTAGGCACGGGTGTTTGGTGATTCCGTTCGATCGGGGGATATGCGGGAGATGTGCGCGGAGTGGAGTTACTGTGAATATAGTAGATGTTCACGCGGAGGAGGATCACATCGCGTGTTCGGGGACGACGCGCTCGGAGATTGTGGTTCCGGTTTTTGATGCGGAGGGGGAATTGCGGGCGGTGCTGGATGTGGACTCGGATTTGGTGGGGGCGTTTGATGGGGTGGATGAGGAGTTTTTGGAGAGGGTGTGCGGGTTGTTTCGGGGTGAGGGTGTCAGGTGGTGAGAATCTATCTCACCTGAAAGGGCATGTTGGCGGTGGCGGTGTGGTGATGCTTGTCCTCGGCCCAGAGGTAGAGTCGGTATGTGCCGGGTTTCGTTGGTGCGGTGATGGTGAGGGAGGGGGATGCGGGGTTATCGATGATGTTGGGAATTTGATCGGGAAAAACGGAGCTGGTGTGGTGTTCCTTGTCGAAGAGTTCGGGCAGGACCATCCATTTGTAGGTGACGGGGTCGTTATCGGGATCGGTGGCAGTGGAAGAGGCTTGAAAGGTGTGGCCGGAGTTTATGGGTTCTGGGGGGACTCCGGTGATGCGGGTGATTGTGGGGGCGCGGTTGACGGATGTTTTTCCTGTCCATAGTTCCTCGAGAGCATCTACCATGGATGTAGTATTTCTCTCGAAGGTGAGGAGGCCGAACCATGAGGAGGTGGCTTCGTGTTTCCATGACCAGACGGAGGCGTAGCTGCCGAGGAGGCCGCCGGTGGGGTGGATGACTTCTCGGTAGGTTTTTTTGAGGAAGTCTGCTTTCTCCGAGGAGGTGGGTTCGATGTTTGCTTTGAAGGATGTTTTGGGGCTCTCCCAAGGGCCGCGAGTGCCCCACTCGGTGAGCATCCATGGTCGTTTGAGGCCGTGTTTTTCGAGTTCTTTGCGGACGATGGCGGCACCGCCGTAGGTGTTGATGCCGAGGAAGTGGAGGTTGGGGGCGTGTGCGTCGAAGGCTTTGAGTTTGAAGGGTGCGAAGCCTGCGATGGAGGTGAAGGTGGGGTGGTTGGGGTCGATGTCGCGGATCATGAGCGCGAGGCGGTCTAGTTGTTGCCAGAGTGCGGGATCGGTTTTTGTGCTGCCTTCGATTTCGTTTCCGAGACCCCATGCGAGGAGTGCGGGGTGGTCGCGGTGTTCGAGGACGATTTTGCGGACGCGTTCGGTTTGTTTGGCTAGGTGTTCGGGGTTGTGGTAGGAGAACCAGTTGATTTCGTATTCGAGCCAGATGCCGACGGAGACGGTGAGGTTGTTGGCGTGGGCGTCGTCGAGGATTTTTCCGATGTTATCGGTGGACCATGTGCGGATGGAATTGGCACCGCGGGCTGCGAGTTTTTCGAGATTGGAGTCGCCGCCTGCGCCTTTAACGAAGTATGGTTTTCCGCCTCGTGTCATGCCATCGGGTGAGACGGTGACGGGAATGGCGGTGGATGTTTTTTCTGACTCTTCGTGTTTTTCCTGGCAGGAGCAAAGTGCGATCAGGGAGAGAAAGATGAGTATTGGTTTCATGGTTTGGGCTGGATGAGTTGGCCGCCGTTTTTCCCTCCGCCGGGGCCGAGTTGGATGAGGTGGTCGGCGGTGGCGATGACGTCGGGGTGGTGCTCGATGATGAGGATGGAGTGGCCCGAGTCTCGGAGTTGGAAGATTGCTTTGAGGAGTTTTTCGACATCGCCGAAGTGGAGGCCGGTGGTTGGTTCGTCGAAGAGGTAGAGGGTGTGTGTGGAGGAGGGTTTGGAAATTTCGAGGGCGAGTTTGAGGCGTTGGGCTTCGCCGCCGGAGAGGGTGTTTCCGGGTTGGCCGAGTGCGAGGTAGCCGAGGCCGAGCTCGTCCATGGTTTGGAGGATGCGGTATAGTTTGGGGATGGGGCGGAAGTGGGTTTTTGCATCGGCGACGGAGAGGTCTAGGACGTCTGCGATGGATTTTCCTGTGTAGGTGATTTCGAGGGTTTCGCGGTTGAAGCGTTTGCCGAGGCAGGCGGGGCACTCCGTCCATGCGTCCGGGAGGAAGTGCATTTCGATTTTGAGTTTGCCGTTGCCTTGGCAGCGTTCGCAGCGTCCGCCTTTGGCGTTGAAGGAGAAGCGGTTTTTGGAGTAGCCGCGTTGTTTGGAGAGGGGGAGTTTGGCGAAGAGATCGCGGATGAGGTCGAAGGCGCCGATGAAAGTGGCGGGGTTGGAGCGAGGGGAGCGACCGATGGATGATTGATCGACGAGGATGAATTTTTCGATGGATTCGAGGCCGGAGATGGAGTCGTGTGCGCCGGGTTGTTCTTTGGAGTTGTGAAAGTGTTTGGCGAGGGCTTTTGCGAGGATGTGGTTGGCGAGTGTGGATTTTCCGCTGCCGGAAGGGCCGGAGATGACGACGACCTGGTGGAGGGGGATTTCGACTGTTAGGTCTTTGAGATTGTGTTCGCGGGCGCCGACTATTTTGATTGATGATTGATGATTGACGATTGTTGATTTTTGATTTGAGAAGCGGGGGATTTCGCCGCGGAGCCATTGGCCGGTGGGGGATTGGATGGTGGATGGGGGGCCTTGGGCGAGGATTTCTCCGCCGTGTGGGCCGGAGCCGGGGCCCATGTCGATGAGGTGGTCGGCGGCGCGGATGATGTCTTCGTCGTGTTCTACTACGACTATGGTATTTCCGATGTCGCGGAGTCGGGTGATGGCTTTGATGAGGCGTGCGGTATCGCTGGAGTGGAGGCCGATGGATGGTTCGTCGAGGACGTAGATGACGCCGGAGAGGCCAGCGCCGAGTTGGGTGGCGAGTTTGATGCGCTGGACTTCGCCGCCGGAGAGGGTGGCGGAGGAGCGGTCGAGGGTGAGGTAGTCTAGGCCGACTTCTTGAAGGAAGGTGAGGCGTTTTTCGATTTCGATGGCGAGTTCGTTGATGGGTGGGGGGGTGGATATCAAGCCCTTGATCCAGTGCTTTGCATCGGAGATGGGGAGTTGGCAGAATTGCATGATGCCCAACGAAAGAGGTTGAACCGCCAAGTCGCCAAGTTCGCCAAGTCTTGGGTTATGGACTTTGACGAACTGGAGTTTTTTTTTTAGGCGGAGGTGGTTGCAGGTTGGGCAGCCTAGGCCTTCGCAGGAGGGGCAGGCGCCTTCGAGGGTGTTGAAGGAGAAGTGGCGGGGTGAGAGGTTGCCGAAGATTTCGCCGGTGCGGGGGTTGCGGTAGGAGGTTTGGAAGGTGAGTTCGCGGTAGTCGGTTTCGGTGGGTTTTTGGAGGAGGACTTTGGCTTCGGCTCCGCAGAGGCGGAGGGCGAGTTCGATGGAGTCGGCGAGGCGGGCTTCGATGCCTTGGCGGACGACGAGGCGGTCGATGACGATTTCGATTTTGTTAGAAGAATTTTCTTCCAATGTGACTTCGGTGATTTCTTTGATTTCGCCGTTGATGCGGATGCGGATGAAGCCTTGGCGTTGGAGGTCGCCGAGGAGGCGTTGGGGGTCGGCGGTTTCTTCGTCGGGGACGGAGGCGAGGATGATGAGCTTGGAGGCTTCCGGTTGAGCGGCGAGTTCAGCGATGATTTCCGAGGGTCCCATTTTTGTCATGGGGATGCCGGTTTCGGGGTCGTGGGGGATTCCGATGGCGGCCCAGAGGATGCGGAGGTAGTCGTAGATTTCGGTGGCGGAGGCGACGGTGGAGCGGGGGGAGAGGCCGCCGATGCGTTGCTCGATGGCGATGGCTGGGTTGAGGCCTTCGATGGAATCGACGTCGGGTTTTTCGAGTTGAGCGAGGAATTGGCGGGCGTAGGTGGAGAGGGATTCGACGTAGCGGCGTTGGCCTTCCGCGTAGAGGGTGTCGAAGGCGAGGGAGGATTTGCCGGAGCCGGAGGGGCCGGTGATGACGGTGATTTTCCCTTTCGGGATGGAGACGGTTAGATTTTTCAGGTGATGCTGGCGGGCACCGCGTATGAGGATGTGATCCATGGATAGAAAAACATTAAATTTTAAGTTTTAAACTTCAAGAAGAGGCTTTGAGTGCGGTGGTGGTGAAGGGCAAGTGGGGGATGTTATGAGGTTTCTCTGATTATGGCAGTGATTGTTTCGAGTCTAAAGAGGTAAGTTGAGTTTTTGGAGGGTGGAGGAGAGTAGTTGGGGGAGAGGGAGTGAGGTATCGAGGGTGAGGACGTTGGCGGGGGGTTCCAGGGTTTCGAGCTGGGAGTTGAGGAGGGATGGGGGCATGAAGTGTTGGCGTTGGGTGAGGCGTTGGCGGAGGATTTCGGGGGGAGCTGTTAGAAAGAGGAAAGTGGTGGTGGGGTTGTGGGAGAGGATGATTTCGCGGTAGGAATTTTTCAGGGCGGAGCAGGCGATGAAGGTGGGTTGGGGGTGGTTGGCGTGTTGGGCGGAGAGTTTGCCGATGGTGTGGAGCCATGGGAGGCGGTCAGCATCGGTGAGTGGCTGGCCGGAGGACATTTTGATTTTGTTAGATTCCGGGTGGAAGTCGTCGCCATCGAAGAAGAGACCGTTGGTGGCATTTGCGAGGGCGGTGCCTATGGTGGTTTTTCCTGAGGCGGCGACGCCCATGAGGATGAAGACGTTGGGACTCATGGTGGGGATGCTACGCACCGTTGGAGGATTTCAGGCCTCCGAATTACTCTTATTGAGGAAGAACATTTCCATTTCTCCCCGGTTTTTTATGGGGAGGATGCCTCGGGGTTCCGCAGAGATGCGGCTCCCAAGCATGTCGCGGAAATCCTTGGAAAGATTGATTTTTCCCGGCACGGAGTTTTGTTCGATTCTTGAAGCCGTGTTGACCGTGTCGCCCCAAATATCGTAAGCCATTCTCTTGACACCAACGATTCCAGAAACAACGGGACCGCAGTGAATGCCAATTCGCATGTTCCAATAAGGCTTTCCAGTTGCCTCTACTTCATTTTTTCGCCGCACTACAAAATCCATGGCTTCTTGGGCGAAGCGCAGAAGACGAATTCCTGCCTCTAAAGGATCTCCCTGGAGTCCGCTGACGCAGAGATAGCCGTCTCCGATTGTTTTGAGTTTCTCGACGCCATGGCGTCCGCAGAGTCCATCGAACAGGCAGAAACAGAGGTTCAGTTCTTCAACCAATTCTGCCGGCGTGTAAGTGGCTGCCGCCGCCGTGAAGTTGGAGAAGTCGGAAAAGAGGACGGAAACATTTTCATGTGCAACAGCCTTCACCCTTCCATTGGCTTTCAATTCCTCTCCGACTCCCAGCGGGAAAATGTTTTTGAGCAGGAGTTCCGAGTGTTCTTTTTCCTCGGAGAGTGCCAGGACGGCCTCTTCGAGTTCGATGCTTTTTTGTTCGATTTCCTCCTTTGCGCGGAGGTTTTCGATTTGCATTTGGATTTGATCCAGAAGGGTAAACTCCCTCTCGACGAGAAGGGCAAGTCGGCCTAGAAGTTCAATCTGGTGTTCGTTGAATTCACGGGGCTCCCGGTCGGCCAGGCACAGTGTCCCGACTTTTTGTCCTGAGGGGCTTTGCAACGGTTGTCCCACGTAAAATCGAATAAAAGGATCTCCTTGAACCATCGGACTTGCTGCGAATCGGTAATCCTGGAGTGCATCAGGAACGACCATTGTTTTGTCCTGAAGGATCGCGTGTCCGCAGAAAGAAATATCACGGGCGGTTTCATTCACTTTCAATCCGACCTTTGATTTGAACCACTGTCGGTTTTTATCGACCAACGAAATGTAGGCGATAGGAACGCGAAACAGCAGTTGAGCCAATTGAACGATACGGTCAAAACGCTCTTCTTGTGGCGTGTCCACCAAACGAAGGTCATCCAGTGCTTTCTGCCGTTCCTCCTCATTCATAGGAAGCGGTAATTTGCAATTTTTAGAGTGATCGGAGTCTTCCATCTGTAGAGGGTGTTGGAACGCCCGTCTAAAGTCAAACTTCTTGAATACAAAGCGTATCAAGCCCTGGCGGTCAGCTATCAAGGAACATCGATATGCTGCGAAGTTATCCCGGATTTGCTGTGTATGACGTTGTGGCAGGTAATTGAGAAAATCATTTCGCCTCTCTGGAGATCTCGTTCATGTGGCGAAGGCGATCGACCATAATCTTCATGAGGTGTCTGGCAAAGAAGGGGTTATGCTGGACGATGAAATTGAATCTGCGTTCGTCCACTTTCGCCAAACGGGAAGGTTTGGTGGCGGTGACGGTGGCTACCCTCAGTGCGTGATCGATAAGTGCCATTTCGCCGATAATTGCGCCTCGTTCGCATTGTTCTACCGTTTTTTCGCCAACTCTGATTTCCAGGTCGCCTTCCAGTAATACATACATGCAGTCACCTATATCACCTTCTCGGAAAAGCACCTCGCCCGCAGCCAGATCGGTGGTTTCGGTTTCATGTTTGAAAAGATCGGCAGCGTTCATAAGGGGACGGAAAGGCGGTTTAGGAGAGATGTCAGCACAATCCACGCAATGTGACGAAATTGTTGCAATTGGATTCATCGGTGGTGGACTAACAGATAAAGATGCCCTTTACCGTTGGCTTGATGCGTCATGAGTTACTCGATCGATGCCATTTGTTGATTTATGCGAGCGACGTTTCCTGCGCGCTGCTTGAGAAGGCGAAAGAATTTCTCGAAGCACGTGCGACAGATACGGATTTGCTATGAATGACTTGTTTCCGTAAGTTCGATTTTTTGGAGGTAGTGAATCCGTTGGTGGGGTAGGGAAATCGTCTTTTATGAATGAATGAATGATGGATAGCTGGAAAATTGCTATTGGAGGTTGGGTTGATCCTGGTGACTTATTTGAATGCTTATTTCACCCCGGTAATCGCGTTGATTTCTTTGCGTTTCTGGGCGGCGATTTTGAACTCGTGGGCACCGAGGTCGGGTGCGTAGGGGTCGATGTGGAAGAGTTTCTCTTGGGATAGCCAGCGTTTCTCGGCGGCGGAGTGGATGGGTAGGGTGAGACAGAGCGCGACGATGGCTACGGCGTAGGCGGGCAGGACGGCGAGGGTGGTCGCGGCCTGGGAGAGGCGGGCACGCGGTTTGCTAAGGATGGCACGGAGGGCGTTCGCGAAGATCAGCATGATGCACAGGGAGGGTGTCGCGGCGAGGCCGATCAGCACTCTATCCGATAGCGTTTTGCTCTCCAATACTGGCACTGCGGCAAGTGCCCAGAGCAGTAGCAGTGTCAAAGCGGCTAGTGAGGCAAAGGGCACAAGGCGCTCCCGGATACCGAATGGTGCGAGCAAGGACGCGAGACGCAGACGGATTATGAAGGCTGGAGCGATCAGCAAGGAAAAGAGCAATGCCACGAGCGGCACAGAGGGAAACGCGAACTGGAAATGATGGATGCCATATCCGCGCCCGCCCAAAGGAGTCAGGCGGGTGATGATCAGGAAAATTGCGATGGGCAGTGCCACTCCCAAAGCCAGTATCCATATCCAATCCCGCGCGCCCAGCAGACGCGAAATGCGCCGTGCAGGTAGGCGCATCATCGGTGTTATCGCGAAGCGGAAAAGGAAGACCGCCAAGGCGGCGGGTAGCAGTAGGAGGGCGATGGCCGACAGCCCAAGCCTCGTGGCAAACTCATGCTCCAGATTTCGCAGAGGTGCCAGATCCGTATCCTCTAGTGGCGGCGGAGTCCGTACCTGCTCGATCACCAACGGCAGGGCCAAATGGGTTAGTGCCGAAGCCCGCCCTGCGGGGATGGGTGTATCGGCAGTCGCACGACGTATGTCACGGAAATCCTTGTCCTCCATCATCGCGTCACGCTGTTTGCGGTAGATCTCTGTCAAATCAACCAAGCCCAGTCGCTCCGCCGCCGCGTGGAAATTTGTGGCCGTGCTCAATACGCAAACTGAGTAAACCAGCTCACCAATGAGATGGGTTTCCGGATTCCGACCCATTCCGGCGATGAATGCTTCTCTCTGTTTTACGAGCGCAAGGAACTCCTCCTTGCGTCCCGCCTTGGAAAGCTCTTCCGCCCGTGCGCTTAGTAGATCCGCTACCTTGCGCTGGGCGATGAGCTCCGGTGCGGTGGTGCCATAAATTACGACCAACACGTGCATGTAGCCTACGAAAGTTTCCGTTGAAATGAGCGCAGCCCGCTCCGCAATCAACTGGTTCACATAGGTCGTGTAGTCCGGCATTGCCGCCGCCTTTTCCAGCAATGCCAGCGACTCCGCGTAGGCAGCCGCATCCTTGATGGTGTATTCCGTTTCGGTAGGAAGTGCTTTGAGCTGCACACCTTGGTGAAAACGCGATGCCGCGCCCGAGGAACTCTTGGTTTTTTTCTCCACCGCCTTATCGCCCCTTTTCGCTGCCGCCCAATAGACGAACATGGCATTTTCGGGAGCGATCTTCGCCGTTGTCTCTAGGAAGTCATTCGGAAACCGATTCTTTTCCGAGGCATACGCTGAGGCATACTCTTTATAGTAAGCCGGATTCTCTGGAACCAGTTGGTGCAGCCGCCGTTGAGCATCCGTGCCGTAACCCAGGAGCAGGCGCTCTTTTTCTGAAAGTCCCGGAGGCGGAGGAAGCGGGTCCGGATCGTCTAAAGCTAAAGCGGTAATAGAACTGTAAATACGCATCATTCGCGCATCCGGCATCTGTCTGTGAATTGCGATTCCCAATGCCAGTGCTGCGCAAGCCCACGTCGCCAAGACCCAGGCCATTCGTAGTTTTGGTTTTTCCTTAACCGCGAGACGTGTTTCCAAATCCGCCATGGCCGGGTGCTCCGGCTCGATGTTTTCGGAAAGGATGGCCTGAGCCGCCATCCACCGTTCCGCGTTGGCAGCGAGGGGCTCCGTGACTTCTTTTACTACCGGGTGGATTTCCGGAAACATGTTGGGGATGGTGGAGGGTTTCGCGGGCTTGTCTGTATTAAATTTGATACTATGTTTATGTGTGAAGACGGGAGTTTTCTCAATTCTCCCGCAGGGCGAGTTTCAGGAAGGGGGCGGTTCGCGAGGTTTTGGATTTGATGATGGTTTCCGGCGTGCCTTGGGCGATGATTTGGCCGCCGTTTTGGCCGGCTTCGGGGCCGAGGTCGATGATGTGGTCGGCTTCTGCGGCGATGGCCATGTGGTGTTCGATGACGACGACGGTGTGGCCTTCGTCGGTGAGGCGGTGGAGGATGTCGATGAGGCGTTTGATGTCTTCTAGGTGGAGGCCGACGGTTGGTTCTTCTATTAAGTAGAGATTGGAGATTGAGGATTGGAGATTGCGGATTTGGGCTTTCGCGCCCCTTCCCTTGATCAACTCGGAGACGAGTTTGATGCGTTGTGCTTCGCCGCCGGAGACGGTGGGGGAGGGTTGGCCGAGTTGGAGGTAGCCGAGGCCGGTGTCTGCCATGAGTTTCAGGGGGTGGGCGATGCGGGGTTGTGAGTCGAAGAAGGAGGAGGCTTCGTCGATGGTCATGTTGAGGATTTGGCCGATATTTTTTCCTTTGAAGGAGATGTCGAGGGTGGCGGTGTTGTAGCGGTTTCCATCGCATTCTTCGCAGTGGACCCAGGTGGAGGGGAGGAAGTCCATTTCCAGTTTTACGCGACCGTTGCCTTTGCATTCGGGGCAGCGTCCGCCATCGGTGTTGAAGGAGAAGCGTGAGGCGTCGAAGCCGCGTATGCGGGCTTCCGGGAGTTGAGCGAAGAGGGCGCGGATGTGGTCGAATACTTTGACGTAGGTGGCGGGGCAGGAACGGGAAGTTTTTCCGATGGGGGATTGATCTACTTCGAAGACGGCTTTGATGAGTTTTTCGCCAGTGACTTTTTTGAAGGGTTGTTTTTTTGTATTTTTGGAGAAGGCGGCGGCGATGCATTGGTGCATGAGGGTGGATTTTCCGGAGCCGGAGATGCCGGTGAGGACGGTGAGGCGGGCGAGGGGTATGGAGACGTCTATGTGTTGGAGGTTGTTGGCGTGGCAGTCGGTGATTTTCAGGGAGGGGTGGGTTTTGGTGATGGGGCGGCGTTTTCCTCTGGTGGGGTGTTGGATGGGGTTGAGTAGTGCGCGATAGGTTGGGGAAGAGATTGACGATTGATGATTGACGATTTTTGATTTTTGATTTTTCGGAAGAGGCGGTTTTCCTTGGTAGACGACTTCGCCGCCTAGTCTGCCGGCGGCGGGGCCGAGGTCGATGAGGTGGTCGGCGGAGGCGATGGTGTCTTCGTCGTGTTCGACGATGATGAGGGAGTTTCCTTGGTCGCGGAGGGAGGTGAGGGTTTTGAGGAGGGCGGCGTTGTCGCGAGGGTGGAGGCCGATGGTTGGTTCGTCGAGGACGTAGAGGACGCCACGGAGGTTGGAGCCGAGTTGGGCGGCGAGGCGGATGCGTTGGGATTCGCCGCCGGAGAGGGTGTTGCCGGAGCGGTTGAGCTGGAGGTAGCCTAGGCCGACTTGTTCGAGGAAGGAGAGGCGTTGGTGGATTTCCGGGAGGATGTCGCGGGCGATGATGATTTGGCGAGGTTCGGTGAGGGTGAGGTTTGAGAAGTAGTTGGTGGCTTGGTCGATGGTGAGGGAGGAGAGATCGGATATTGGATATGGGATATTTGGTTTTGATAGGAGAATACGGACGTTGGCGGCGACGGGGTTGAGGCGTGAGCCGTGGCATTCGGTGCAGGGGACGAGTTCGGTGTCATCCATGCGTTCGATGGTGCGGTCGGCGTTGATTTCGGCTTCTAGGACGGAATCGAAGCGAGCGGTATCGAGGTAGATGTGGCGTTTTGGTATTCTGCCGTGGCCGCGGCATTGGGTGCACCAGCCGTGGGGGGAGTTGAAGGAGAAGAGGCGCGGGTCGAGTTCTTCGAAGGAGCGGTTGCAGGAGGGGCAGGATGAGGAGGTGGAGAGGAGGATGAATTTTTTATCGGCGGTGAAGAGTTTGATGAGGCCTTTGCCGATGTTGAGGGCGCGCTCGATGGAGGGTTGGAGATTGAGGATGGAGGATTTGGAAATTTCGGCGACGACGACGTCGATGTCGTGTTCGACGAAGCGTTCGAGGCGGGTGAAGTCCGCGGCTTCTTTGAATTGTTTATCTACTAGAAGGGTAGTAAATCCATGTTTGATGGCCCATTGCGCGATTTCCGTGTGGTAGCCTTTTTTTCCCCGGATGAGGGGGGCGAGGATTTTTATGGGGCCTTTGGAGAGGTGCGAGTGGATGGATTTCTCGATGGCGGAGATGGATTGTTTTTCGACGGGGATGTGGCAGGTGGGGCAGTGGATGGTTCCGATTTTCGAGTAGAGGAGGCGGATGAAGTTCCAGAGTTCGGTGACGGTGGCGACGGTGGATTTGGCGCCGCCTTGGGAGACGCGTTGTTCGATGGCGACGGTGGGGGGTAGGCCTTGGAGTTGGTCGATGTCGGGTTTTTCGAGTTGCTCGGCGAATTGGCGGGCGTAGGCGGACATGGAGTCGAGAAAGCGGCGTTGGCCTTCTGCGAAGAGGATGTCGAAGGCGAGGGTTGATTTGCCGGAGCCAGAGAGGCCGGAGATGACGACGAGTTTGTCGCGAGGGATGTCGAGGGAGATGTTTTTCAGGTTGTGGTGGCGGGCGCCTTTTAGGGAGATGACGGATTCTGAATTTTGAATATTGGATTTTGAATGATGAATTTTTGTGGGTCTTGAGGGTTTTTGTTGGAGAGTTTGTTTTAGGTATTCGGCGGTGGGGGAGTTGTGTTTGGCGATTTCTTCGGGGGGGCCTTGGGCGGTGATTTGGCCGCCTTGCTGGCCGGCTTCGGGGCCGAGGTCCAGGATCCAGTCGGCGGACTTTATAACGTCGAGGTTGTGTTCGATGACGAGGAGGGAGTGGCCGGAGTTGACGAGTTTTTGGAAGACGTGGAGGAGGTTTTCGATGTCGGAGAAGTGGAGGCCGGTGGTGGGCTCATCCAAGATGAGCAGTTTGCTAGTTTTCAGTTTGAAGTTTTGAGGAAGAGAAGAGGAGAGGAGTTGGCAGAGTTTTAGGCGTTGGGCTTCGCCGCCGGAGAGGGTGTTGAGGGGTTGGCCGAGTTTCAGGTAGCCGAGGCCGACTTCGACGAGGGGGGTGAGGATTTGGATGATTTGTTTGTGGCGTTTCGCGTGGGCGGGTGGGGCGTCGGTGGTGTTTTCGTAGAAGGCGATGGCTTCGGTGACGGTGAATTCGAGGATGTTGTGGATGGATTTCCCGCGGTATAGAAATTCCAAGGTGGAGGGTTTGTAGCGTTTTCCTTCGCAATCGGGGCAGGTGACGTAGAGGTCTGAGAGGAATTGCATTTCGACTTTTTCGTAGCCGTTTCCGGCGCAGCGGTCGCAGCGGCCATCGCCGGAGTTGAAGGAGAAGAAGCCTGTTTTCAGGTCGTGCGCTTTTGCTTCCTCGGTGCAGGCGAAGAGTTGGCGTATGGGATCGAAGGCGCCGAGGAAGACGGCGGGAGTGGAGCGAGGTGTGCGAGCGACGGCGGTTTGGTCGATGAGTTCGATGCCATCGATATACTGTGTTCCTAGTATCTCGCGGATGGGTGCGGGGTCGCCTTGGATTTCGATGCCTAGTTTGCGGGCGGTGTTGAGGTAGATGATGTCGTGGGCGAGGGTGGATTTTCCTGATCCAGAGACACCGGTGAGGCAGACGAAGAGGCCGAGGGGGATGTCGATGTCGAGTTTGCGGATGTTGTGGCGGGAGGCGGCTTTGATGGAGAGTTTTTTTGAGTAGGGTTTGCGGCGTTTTTTGGGGATGGGGATGGATTTTTCGCCGGAGAGCCAGGGGAGGGTGCCTTCGTTGGAAGAATGATTGATGATTGATGATTGATGATTGTTGATTTTTGATTTTTTTTGAGCGGGCGGGACGCCCACGCACCCTTGGTAGATGATGTGGCCGCCGTGTTCGCCGGCGGCGGGGCCGATATCGACTAGGTTGTCGGCGGCTTGCATGACGGTGTGTTCGTGTTCTACGACGACGAGGGTGTTTCCTTTGTCGCGGAGGCTGTGCATGATGGCGACGAGGCGGTCGATATCACGGGGGTGGAGGCCGACGGTGGGTTCGTCCAGGACGAAGAGGGTGTTGGTGAGTGATGCGCCGAGGCAGGTGGTTAGGTTGACGCGTTCGACTTCGCCGCCGGAGAGGGTTCGGGTTTGGCGGTCGAGGGTGAGGTAGGAGAGTCCGACCTGGTTGAGGTAGTAGAGGCGAGAGTGGATTTCTGTTAGGACGAGGTTGAGGGTGGGGTCTGTTGATTTTGAATTTTGGATTTTGAATTTTGGATTATCAAACCATGGGAGGAGTTCTGAGATGGGGAGTTGCCAGAGGTCCGGGAGGGATTTTCCGTTGATTTTGAAGCAGAGGGATTCCGGTTGGAGGCGTTTTCCGCGACAGGCGTGGCAGGTGGTGTAGGAGCGGTAGCGGGCGAGGAAGATGCGAATTTGCATTTTGTAGGCTTTGGATTCCAGCCAATCGAAGAAGCCTTTGATTCCGTACCATTCGCCGGATTGCCAGAGGGCTTCGAGTTCCTCTGGTGTGCTTAATTTACTATCACCGTAGTAGATCCAGTCGCGGGTGTCTTCATCGAGGTCTTCCCATGGGGTGTTGACGTCGATATCGCGTTCTTTGCAGTTGCGGATGAGGTCACGTTGGCATTCTTCGCCGCGGTCACCTTGGAAGGGTTTGATGGCGCCTTGGCGGATGGAGAGTGAGGGGTTGGGGACGGCTTTTTCGAGGTCGATGCCGATGATGCGTCCGAAGCCGCGGCATTTGGGGCAGGCACCGACGGGGGAGTTGAAGGAGAAGAGGGCGGGTGTGGGAGGTCGGAGGGTGAAGCCTGTTTTGGGGTTGGTCCAACTTGTTGTGAAGGAGCGCGTGGTGGTGGAGTCCGGATTGAAGATGGAGGCTGTGCCTTTTCCGAGGTGGAAGGCGGCTTCGAGGGATTCCTGGAGGCGTGTGAGGTTGGATTTGACGATTTTCAGGCGGTCTTGGATGACGGAGATGGTGAATTTTGGATTTTTTATTTCGGATGGGACTGGTTCGTCGGTGCGGAGGATTTGGTTGGCGATGAGGACGCGGAGGTAGCCTTGGGAGTTGAGGAAGGGGAAGAGTTCAGAGAGGTTTGTGGAGGTTGAGATGGGGATGGGGAAGGTGATGAGGATGTTTAGGTTGAGGAGGTTTTCGAAGGCCCATTGGGTGGCGGATTCCGGGGAGTCTGGTTTAATTTCATCGCCGGTGTTGGGGTCGTAGGCGGTGGCGAGTCGGGGGAAGAGGAGTTTGAGGTAGTCGTTGATTTCGGTGAGGGTTCCGACGGTGGAGCGGGTCGTGCGGACGTGATTTTTTTGTTCGATGGCGATGGCGGGAGGTATGCCTTCGATGGAATCGACGAGGGGTTTGTCCATGCGGTCGAAGAATTGGCGGACGTAGGGGGAGAAGGTTTCGACGTAGCGGCGCTGGCCTTCAGCGTAGAGGGTGTGGAAGGCGAGGGAGGATTTACCGGAGCCGGAGGGGCCGGTTACGACGGTGAGTTTGCCGAGGGGGATATCGAGGTCGAAGCCTTTGAGGTTGTGTTGGCGGCAGCCGCGTAGGGAGATGGCTGGTGTTTTTGATTTAGAGAGAGACTTTTTTGGCACGGCTGAGGATATGCTGGAATTGGAGATGCGCTAGTCTTTGGGAGGGTTGATTTGGAAAATTCGAGAAATCCGGTGATTGACAGGGAGTGAGTGAGGGCGTATTCAATCGCCTCCCGCGCCGGAAACGGCGGAGTCGCCAAGTGGTAAGGCAATGGTTTGCAAAACCGTCATTCGTGGGTTCGATTCCCACCTCCGCCTCCATTCTTCGCTTCCTATTCGGAAGCTACGAATGGCAAGCCAGTAAGCCAAATGCGCTTTGCGTTTTATGATGCGACAAGTCGCTGGGGAGTTCCCACCTTCAGCCTTCGCCAAGGCTACGGCTGACGAGCCGCCTCCAGCACTAGTTTGAAGAGACTTTACTCAGCGAGTACTCCGTAGGCGAAGCGGTAGAACATTTCGGTATCGGTTTCTATGATAGGGATGGTCATTTCGAGTTGGCCGTTGGCGGGGGCGGTGATGGGGGTGGATGTCCATTTGTCGAGGTCGGGGGAGGTTTGGAAGAGGTATTCGACGTTGGGGACGCCGGAAGCGCGGAGGGTGACCAGTTGGGTGTTGTCTTGTTCGGAGAAGGTCATTTCGGCGGCGTCGGTGGGGAGGACGACGATGGCGAGGGTGTCGTCTTCGTTGAAGGGGGAGGAGAATTTTTCGTCGGTGTAGATGGAGGTGCCGGTGAGGGTGCGGAGGAAGGCGACGAGGTCGTTTTTTTGCTGGGTGTTGAGGTTGAGGCGTTGGGGTTGGCCGCCGGGGCGGGTGAGGCGCGGGTCGATGTCGGTGACGACGGCGGGGATGGTGTTGTAGTGGTCGATGACGGAGAGGAGGGTGGGGAGGGAGGCGTCGTGCATGAAGCCGCCGTGGGGTGTGCCGTTGGCATCGACGAGGTCGCGGAGGCTGGGGGAGCGGGTGTTTTCGAAGTCGGTGCCGCCGCCGATTTTTGAGACGATGCCGTTGTTGCCGCTGTTGGGGTCGATGTCGAATTCGGGTGGGCGGTGGCAGCCGGCGCAGCCTGCTCCGCCGTTGGCGGGGGAGAGGCGGAATAGGTCTTTGCCTGCGTTTTCGCTGGTGGTGAAGTTGGGGAAGGTTTGGTTGTCGTTGCGAATGGCTCGTCCGGCGTCGTATTTACTGTCGAAGGACTGGAGGCTGCGGACGAATTGGGCGATGGCTTTGCCGACGCGTTCCTCGGTGATGTTGGTGTCTCCGAAAACGCCTTGGAAGAGGACTTGGTATTCCTCGATGGCGGAAAGTTTGGCTACGAGGTCGGGGAAGGAGGGGTCGCCGAGTGTGCCGCTGAAACCCATTTCGACGTGATCCTGAATGGGTTGGGTTGCCTGGGCTTCGGCGGTGGCGGCGCGTTCGTCCCAAAAGAATTTTGTTTCGGTGGAGAAGCGTGCGTTGATGAGCCGCATGGAGTGGCGTCCGGTGGTTCCGGCGACGCCGGTGCTGGCGGTTGCGGTGTCGCCGAAGCCGTTTGCCTGGTCGTGGCAGGAGGAGCAGGAGATGGTGTTGTTGCGGGAGAGGCGTTTGTCGTAGAAGAGGACGCGGCCGAGTGTGGCACCGAGGTCGGTGATTTCGTTGTTAGCCGTTGTGTTGTCTTTGGTGATGTAGGCGGGGGTGGTTTGGTTGGCGTAGTTGGCGGGTTTTGTAAGATCGAGGATATTCTCCTGGGCTGCGACTGGCAGGCAGAGGGCGGCGAGAAGGGCGAGGGTGCTTTTGTTCATCTTTTTTGGGGTTAGATGAGTGCAAGTTGCCGGGTGCGTATGAAGTCCGTGTGTGGAGAGGGCGGAAAATTGTTAAATTTTCGTAAAGTTTCATGAGAAAACGACTGATTATACGTGAACAGAAATCGAATCCCCTTTTTGGGTCTTCGAATGACTTTTTTTTGAACCACGAAAGGCACGAAACACACGAAAAGAAGAGCTGTTTTGCGGATATTGGGTGTGGGATGCTGCGTCTCCGGCACACCTTTCAGGGTGCATTTTTTTGGGCGTTGTTCCCGGGGTGGTCGGTGCTGTGGCACCTCGACCCCGGGTTAATTTCTGTAATCCCTGCGGGATTATTTTGTTGGAGGGCTAGTCCGATTGTCGGGTTTGCAGACTCTCTGGGAAAATCTAGAAAGTGCCGGTATTTGGCAGGATGAATCTGACGAGGAGGCCGCCCATGGTGCTTTTTTCTGCGGAGACTTTTCCACCGCAGGCGCGGATGGAGCTATCGACGATGGCCATGCCGAGTCCGGTGCCGCCGGTGTCGCGGGTGCGCGAGCGGTCGGTGCGGTAGAAGGGTTCGAAGAGTCTTGCGAGTTCGG
>JBGSRM010000105.1:0-8758 GCA_041737575.1 Akkermansiaceae bacterium | reverse complement strand
GAGGGAGTGGTTTTCGGATGCGTCTTCGTCGTGGTTTCCCTTGACGGTGGGGCAGTTCATGTCACGGACGATGTTGAGGCAGGCGACGGGATCCGCGTTATAGCCGACGACGTCGCCGAGGCAGACGTAGTTGGTGACGCCTTGTTCGTTGGCATCATGGAGAACGGCCTCGAGGGCTTCGAGGTTTGCGTGGATGTCACCGAAAATTGCAGTCCGCATGAGTTTGAGAGAGAAACAGTACGCGAGGAGTTTTGACGTTTGGGGGTTGGGTGTCGAGAGGAATTCAGGATGCCGGATGATTGGTTGACTGGGGGTGATAAGAGGCGAGGCGGGCGGAGGTGGAGGGGTCTAGGTGTTGGCAGAGGCGGTATCCATCTCCTTGGGGGGGGAGGGAGATGAGGAAGGCGTCGCGCTCGAAGGGTGATGGGAATTCGATGCCGATGAGGGCGCGGCCGATGCGTTCGCCGGATTGGCGGTAGTTGAAGTAGATGAGGTTGGCGTTTCCTGTCAGGCGTTTTGCGAGGAAGTCGTGGAGGGCGCCGTGGCGTTCGTAGAAGTCGAGGCGGAAGAAGGCTGGGTGTGAGAGGAGGTCGCCGCGGAGGGGGATGGCGCGGAAGGCGACGTCAGTGGCACCGGTGATGTTGTGCCATGAGTAGTTGAGTTGGTCGAGTTTCGTGGAGACGGCATCGAGGAGTGAGGGGTTATCGGCGGAGAGGGTGAAGACGGGCCATGCGTCTGCGGGGTGGGTTTTTCCGTACTGAAAGTCTGTGATGTCGATTTCCGAGAAGCAGCTATCAAGGAGTTTGAGCATGGTTCCGGGGGTTTCGGGGATGTGGATTTGGAGGGTGCGGGAGTGGCGTGTGAAGGAGCCTTCGGATTGTGCGATGCGTCCGATTTGGAGGAAGTCGACGTTGGCACCGCAGAGGATGACGAGGATTTTTTTGTTAGAGGGGACGGTGTTTTCGGCTAGGGCAGCGGCGAGGCCCATGGCACCGGAGGGTTCCGAGATGCAGCGGAGGCCATCCCAGAGGGTGCGGATGGCGGAGGTGACTTGGGAGTTGGAGACGGTGACGATGCGGTCGAGGGTGTGTTGGCAGATTTCGAAGGGAAGGAGGCCGGGTTTGCGGACGGCGGTGCCATCGCAGAAGAGGTCGACGGTATCGAGGGTGATGGGTTTTCCGGCATCGAGGGATGCTTTCATGGATGCTTGGTGCTCGCCTTCGACGCCGACGATTTCGATGTTGGGCCAGTAGGTTTTTAGCCATGTGGAGACGCCAGCGGCGAGGCCACCGCCGCCGATTTGGACGTATGCGATGTCGAAGGGGCCTTTTCCGGAGAGGACGATTTCATCGGCGAGGGTGCCTTGGCCGGCGATGACTTCGAGGTCGTCGTAGGCGTGGATGTAGAGGGATTGAGTGGAGGATTGGTCGGCGAGGGCGGCCTTCATGGCTTCGTCGTAGCTATCGCCGGAGAGGATGATGGAGACGTATTCGGCGCCGAGGCGTAGGACGGCGTCTTGTTTTACTTTCGGGGTGGATTTGGGCATGTAGATGCGTGCGCGGATGCCGAGTTTTTTGGCGGCGAGGGCGACGCCTTGGGCGTGGTTTCCAGCGGATGCGGTAACGACGCCGCGTGCGGCTTCGAGGGGTGTGAGGTTTGCCATGCGGTTGGCGGCACCGCGCCATTTGTAGGCTTTGATGGGTGAGAGGTCTTCCCGTTTTACCCAGATTTCGGGGGAGGGTGCGGGGAGGTTGAGGAGTTCGAAGGGGGTGGGTTGGCCGAAGTGGTAGACGCGTTCGCGGGCGAAGAGGATTTCGTTGCGGAGTTTGGAGATGATGGGAGGTGTTTGGTCAGGCTGCATTTTGTTTTGCGGAGGGTGGCATGGATGGGGAATTTGGGCGAGGGGGGAAGTGGGGTTTAAAAAATTAAGAGGTGGGAACCACGAAAGGCACGAAACACACGAAATTTGAAGTGAAGATTTTTGACCACGAATAACACGGATTATCACGAATGAAGATTTTTAACCGCGAATCCTACTTCGCCACCTTCTTCGCTGCCTACTTCGCGTAAAGCTACGAAGGCCAAGAAAGCTACGAAGGTAAAGAAGGCTACGAAGGACAAGTGGACGCGAATAAACGCGAATTTTAATGTGATATTACCTTTAAATTGCGGTTCTGTATCATCTATTTTTTTGCAGTTTTTTAGATGCAGAATGTGCTTTTATTTTTGGCGATGATTGGGTGTCCGATTGGTTATATTGTTTTGCTTTTTCGGATGAGACGAGAGGGGGTTGGAAATCCACCGATCATTCCGATGTTTTTCTTGTTCGGTACGGTTGGAGGTTGGTTGTTGGTGTTCGGCTCGCCGTATGGGCTTGCTGCGTTATTTACGGTATTCCTGTTTGTGGTATCGCCCATCGTTTTGCTCGCATCATCTTATTGGTTACAATTGAAAGAAGAGCGGTCGATTTATCACAGGATTTCGATATGGAGTGGATTCTGGTATCCTGCGTTGCTGGGTTTGGCTGTTGCTGCGGTGGCTGTTGCTGACTTTCTGATACAGTAATGGTGAGATTTTTGAAAAAGATGGGTTGGTAAGGTGGGGATGAGGGGGTAGGTTTGTGGGGAGAAGATATGTTGGAAGTTGATACAGAGAATCGGGGCAAGCAGTTGTGGGTGGGTGGGGTGATTATTTTTGGGATCGCGGCATCGGTGATTAGTTTGCTGATTTTTTGGAGGCATATTCCGGGGTGGGTTGGGGAGACGGTGGGGTTGATTGCGGGGGTGATATCGACGCCGTTTTTTCTGGAGGGGAGTTTTTTGATGATTGGTTTTACGGTGGTGGTTTTATTGAACAACTGGAGGCGGAAGGTTGCGGGGGATGAGTTTGTGGAGGTGGATGTGAGTGAGCTGCCGGAAGAGATGCGGGGGGAGATGAAACGAGTAGATGGGGAGGGGAAGGGTGGTTAGGGAGCCGGGGAAGGAGCTGAGGTTTACTCGTGCGGGGCAGGCGGTTTGGGTTTGTTTATTGGGGGCGGTGATGGTGGGTGTGGGGGTGACTTTGGTGGCGACGGGGATGTATCGTGATGTGAATCCTTTGGTTCCTCATGCTTTGTGGGGGGTGCCGTTTTTTGTTTTGGGTGTGGGATGTTTTTTGTTGGCGCGGCATTTGACGAGACATGCGTATTTGATTTTATCGCCGATGGGTTTGGAGGTGTTTCCGTTTTTCAGGCCGGCGAGCGGGATGCAATTGGTGATGTGGCAGGAGGTTGTGGCGGCGGAGGTGGATGAGAGGGAGGTGTGGCTGACTTTGCATTTCAATGAGGAGAGGACGGCTGGGATTCATCTGACGATGAGGCCGATACGAAAAAAGGTGAGGTGCTTGCTTGCCAAGGCGGTGTTGGAGCGGGTAAGTGGGCGTGAGAAATGAGAAAGCATTCGAGACAGATCTTATCGGTGGAAGAGGCGTTGGGGAAGCAGGGCTGGCATGCGGAGCTGGTGGAGGGGCGTGATGTGTTGCGAGCGGCGTTTGACGCGCATCATACGCGGGTGGATTTGGTGGCGCAGGCGTTTCCGGAGCTGAATGCGTTGAGTGTGGTGACGGAGAGTCCGATGCCGATTGGGGAGAGGCATGTGGGATCGGTGCTGGAGCTGCTGATGCGTGCGAACAAGCAACTGACTTTGGGAGGTTTTGAGTATGATTTGGATCGTGAGATGATGGTGTTTCGTGTCACGAATTTGTTTGAGAGGGAGTTGTTCGATGCTGACATTGTTTCCTCGATGGTGCATTGTGCGATTGCGGAGTTGGATCGGATTGTGCCTTATGTTTCGATTGTTCGCGGGACGCCGTTGGATTTGTTAGATGATTTGGATTTGGAGAGGCTGTTGATGAGGGAGGATGTGATTCCGCCGATGTTGGGGGGGGAGGAGGAAGAGTATTAGGAAGAGTCTGAAAGTCTGAAGGTCTAGAGGTGGTGGGCTTTTTGGATTTCTTGGGCGATGATGGATAGGCCGTCGCGGACGGTGGTTTCGTCCATGGCGAAGGAGACGCGGATGCATTCGTTGCGGTGGTTCCAGTCGGGGTCGTTGGAGCCGAAGAAGAAATGTTCGCCGGGGATGATGAGGACTTCTTGTTTTTTGAGGCGTTGGTAGAGTTCGGCGGAGGAGATGGGGAGGCCGGGGAACCAGAACCAGAGGAAGAGGGCGCCTTCGGAAACGTGCATGTGCCAAGGGAAGGATTCGCCGAAGATTTGGTGGGCGGCTTGGCGGGCGATGCGTGATTTTTCTCGGTAGTAGGGGCGTATGATTTGATCGCTGATGGTGAGGATTTCGCCGCTGCGGATGAGGGGGAGGGCGATTTGTTGGCCGATGCTGGGGTTGGAGAGGCCGGTGATGGCGGTCATGGAGGAGATGGCGGAAATGATTTCCGGTGCAGCTACTACGATTCCCGTACGTGTGCCTGGAAGGCCGAGTTTGGAGAGGCTGAGGGTGAGGATGATGTGTTCGTCCCAGTGAGGTTTCGCATCGACGAAGATGATTTGGGGGAAGGGTGAGCCGTAGGCGTTGTCGATGATTAGGGGGATGTTGTTTTGTTTGGCGAGGTTGGAGAGTTGTTGGATTTCGTGATCGCTGAGGACGTTGCCGGTGGGGTTGGTGGGGCGTGAGACGCAGATGGCGGCGATGTCGGGTGTGATGGTGAGTTTTTTGAAATCGATGTGGTATTTGAATTCGTGGGGGGACGTGTGTTCGATTTCCGGGCGGAAAGCGGTGAAGATGTCGGGGTTGAGGCCTTGTGCGGCGTAGCCGATGTATTCGGGGACGAGGGGGAAGAGGATTTTGCGTTTTGATCCGTCGGGCATTTCGCCAGCGAGGAGGTTGAAGAGGTAAAAGAAGGCGGTTTGTCCGCCGGAGGTGAGGGCGATGTTTTCGGGGCCGATGTTCCAGTGGAACGAGGTTTTCAGGAGGTCGGCGATGGCTTGGATGAAGTCGGGATTTCCTTTGGGAGGGTCGTAGGTGGTGAGCATTTTTCTGGTGGCCGCTTCGTCGTGGGAGATTTCCTGGAGGCGGTTTTGCCAGATTTGGTTGATGGCGGGGATTTGTGCGGGTTGGCCGCCGCCGAGCATTTTGAGGTTGGGGCCGGCGTTGGCGAGGGCGTTGCCGAGGTCGTCCATGAGGTCGCCGATGCCGCTGCCGCTTGCTAGTTTGTTGCCGATTTTTGAGAAGTGGAAGGTCATGGGTTTAGGATGGGTGAGAGGCTTGAGGTCTTAAAGGCTGAAATTAGAGACTTGAGTGCCGAGTGATCAGTGCCTGAGAGAGTGGGATTGATGATTGATGATTTTTGATTTTTGATTTTTGATTTGGGGGAGATGAGTTTTGATTTTGACAAGGTGGTGGTGAGGAAGGGGACGGGTTGTATTAAGTATGACCGGAGGCCGGAGTTGGATCCGTTTTGGGTGGCGGATATGGATTTTGGGTCGGCGCCGGAAATTTTGGAGGCGTTGCGAGGGCGGGTGGAGCATGGGGTTTTTGGGTATGCGCAGGCGCATGAGGGTTTGAATGAGGCGGTTTTGGGGTATTTGCGGGATCGGCGTGGGGTGGAGGTGAAGTTGGATGAGGTGGTGCATTTGGGTGGGTTGGTTCCGGCGTTGTCTTTGGCGGTGCGGGCGTTTTGTGGGGATGGGGATGAGGTGATGACTTGTGCGCCGGTGTATCCGCCGTTTTTGGGGGTGCATAAGGATGCGGAGGCGAAGTTGTTGACGGTGGATCATGTTTTCCGTGATGGGCGTTGGGGGTTTGATTGGGAGAAGATGGAGGAGGTGGTTTCTGAGAGGACGAAGGTGTTTTTGTTATGTAATCCGCAGAATCCGACGGGGCGGGTTTTTGGTAGGGATGAGGTGGTGCGTTTGGGTGAGTTTTGTGAGAGGCATGGGTTGGTTTTGGTTTCGGATGAGATTCATTGTGATTTGGTTTACGATGAGGTGCATGTTTCCGCGCTTGAGTTGCCGGAGGGTTTGAGGGGGGGGGCGATTGTTTTATTATCGCCGAGCAAGACGTGGAATATCGCGGGGCTTGGGTATGCGTTTGCGGTGATTCCGGATGATTCGCTTCGGAGGCGGTTTTCAGCGGCGAGGGGGCATACGTTGGCGGAGATCAACGCGCTTTCTTATTATGCGGCGGAGGCGGCGTATCGGTATGGGGAGCCGTGGAGGATGGAGTTGATGAGGTATTTGAGGGGGAATCGGGATGAATTGGTTCGATTTATCAATGAGGAGTGCGAGGGGTTGAGTGTGGGTGTGCCGGAAGCGACGTATTTGGCGTGGATTGATGCGAGAGAGCTGGGAGTGGAGAATCCGGCGGGATTTTTTGAGAAGGAGGCGGGGCTTTTCCTGTTGGATGGTGCGTTTTTCGGGTGGCCGGGGTGGGTACGGTTTAATTTCGGGTGTCCGCGGGTGAGGATGATGGAGGGTTTGGAGAAGATGAAGCGTGCTTTGGGGAAGATTCAAAAATTGTGATCTGGCGTGGATTTTTTTGATTTGATATTGGGCTGGTCAGTGGGGATGGGGGTTGGTTAGGGTTTGTTTAACAAGATTTTATGAAGACACCTATTACTGTTTCTGTTACCGGGGCTGCTGGCCAAATCGGTTATGCGATTCTTTTCCGTATTGCTTCCGGCTCTGTGTTCGGGAGTGACCAGCCTGTGAATTTGCGGTTGATCGAGATCGAGCCGGGGTTGGCTGCCTTGAAGGGTGTGGTGATGGAGTTGGAGGATTGTGCGTTTCCGCTGTTGAAGGAAGTGGTGGCGACGACGGATTTGGATGAGGGTTTTGCGGGGACGAATTGGGCGTTATTGATTGGTTCCGTGCCGCGTAAGGCGGGGATGGAGCGTGGGGATCTGTTAGGGATCAATGGGAAGATTTTCACGGGGCAGGGTCAGGCGATTGCGAGGAGTGCGGCGAAGGATGTCAGGGTTTTGGTGGTGGGGAATCCGTGCAATACGAATGCGTTGATTGCGATGAACAATGCTGAGGGTGTGCCGAACGACCGGTTTTTCGCGATGACTCGTTTGGATGAGAATCGTGCGAAGAGCCAGTTGGCGGCGAAGGCGGGGGTGCATTGTTCGGATGTGACGAATCTTTGTATTTGGGGGAATCATTCGGCGACGCAGTATCCGGATTTCACGAATGCGAAGATTCAGGGCAAGCCGTTGACGGAGGTGATTGAGGATCGCGAGTGGTTGGAGGGTGAATTTATTAAGACGGTTCAGCAGCGCGGTGCGGCGATTATTGCGGCGCGCGGGGCATCATCGGCTGCGTCTGCGGCGAATGCGGCGATTGATACGGTGAAGAGTCTGATTACGCCGACTGTGGAGGGTGATTGGCATTCGGTGGCGATTTGCTCGGATGGTTCGTATGGGATTGAAAAGGGTTTGATGGCATCGATGCCGATCCGGACGAAGGCGGATGGGACTTGGGAAGTGGTGCAAGGTGTGGCAGTAGGTGAGTTTTCGCAGGGTAAGATTGATGCTACGATTCAGGAGTTGAATGAGGAGAGGGAGGCGGTGAAGCATTTGATTCAGGGATAAAGAGTCTAGATGTCGGAAGGTCTTTAAGACGGAGGGCATTATTATCTAAGATTGGGGTGCGTTACTGCGTTTCGAGAACAACTAGTTAAGAATGCATCGACTTCGGAATGGAGAGTTGGTGAGGCGGTATCGTTTTGCCTCGCTATTGTTGGTATTGGTGGGATTTTCTTTGCCTGCGACTTTAGGTTTATTGGGATATGGGCTTTATGAAAAGAGGCATGATTTTTTATATTATGGTTTGGGGAGTGCGGGCTTGGGTTTGGTATTGATGATGTGGTTTTCGATTTTATCGAACCGGTTGAGGTGTCCGTTGTGCATGGTTCAGCCGTTGTCGGGGAGGGGATGTGCGAAGCATAGGGATGCGGGGAGGTTGATGGGGAGTTATAGGCTGATGGTGGCGACGAGTATTTTGGTTCGGGATCATTACAGGTGTCCGTATTGTGGGGAGCCGACCGCGATGGAGGTCAGGAGCAGGAAGGTGTAGGGGGGAGTTTTTTTGCCAGTGGGGTGGATTGTCGGTTGCGCTGGGCGTAAGGAGTGTCAATCTGTGGCGGTAAATTATGAGTATGGAACAGTTACAGGAGCGTATTTCGGAGAGCAGCGGATGGATTGGTGATGTGAAGGATGAGATGGGGAAGGTGCTGGTGGGTCAGGAGAGGTTGGTGGACCGGTTGTTGGTGGGGTTGTTGTGCAACGGGCATATTTTGTTAGAGGGTGTTCCCGGGTTGGCGAAGACTTTGGCGGTGAAGGCGTTGTCGGGTTCGTTATCGGCGACGTTTGCCAGGTTTCAGTTTACGCCTGATTTGTTGCCGGCGGATTTGATCGGGACGATGATTTATCATCCACAGGATGCCAGGTTCGAGCCGAAGCTGGGGCCTATTTTCAACAATTTGATTTTGGCGGATGAGATCAACCGTGCGCCGGCGAAGGTGCAGTCGGCGTTGTTGGAGGCGATGCAGGAGCGGCAGGTGACGTTGGGAGACAGATCGTATCCGCTGCCGAAGCCGTTTTTGGTATTGGCGACGCAGAATCCGATTGATCAGGAGGGGACGTATCAGTTGCCGGAGGCGCAGTTGGATCGGTTTTTGTTCAAGGTGAATGTGGGGTATCCGGGGAAGGATGAGGAGTTGGAGATTTTGAACCGGATGGCGACGTCGGCACCGATGTATGAGACGAG
>JBGSRM010000055.1:0-4926 GCA_041737575.1 Akkermansiaceae bacterium | reverse complement strand
ATGACTCGCACCGGCAAACAATTCCAAATGCCCCGACAACAAAGGAAGCTCCCGCGAATCCGGATCACGATCCATCAACAACATCGCCAACTCGCTCCCTGTATAAATTTCTCCCGAGCCATGAATACGTATCAAGAGAGGGTCCAGCTTGGCCACGATCTCATTCTGTCGTTCGGAGGCTGACTCCATTCCCAAATCGGATTCACGCGGAACAATCGTCGATGTCACCAGAAAATAGATCAGCATAAGGAAACAGATATCAATCAGGGATGACACATCCAAGGCCTGTTCATCATCACCGGATTCAAGGAATGCATTTCTGTTCATCATAAATCAAGGGGTTCAATTCACCAACGCGCCCGCCTCCCGGTTTCTTTGGTTTTAATTTTCAAATGCAATGACATGATCTCCTCCATGGTTTGGCGAGCATTGGGTGATTCTGCGTGGTTGTGCGAACCCAGTGGCGCGGACTCTCGTCAACGTCTCGATCATGTCCTCGCCCTTCAGCGCACCCTCGAAAAGCTGCGAATCAAGGAAGTCGAGGACATCGTGGCTGCCTACGAATCCATCTCTATCCATTTCAATCCCACAGACGGCGAGACGGTCCTCGAATGGTTGAAAACCGCATGCCTTGATGACTCGGAAACGAAAACAACCGGCGGCAAAACCATCGAAATACAAATCAACTATCGCGATCCCTCAAGCGAGTTGGAAACCACCGCCGCCCAACTCGGAATATCGCCCGATGACCTCATCGCACGCCACTCATCTCCCGAATACGAAGTCGCAGCCATCGGCTTCTCCCCCGGCTTTCCCTATCTCTTGGGCCTCGATCCATCTTTGGAAATCCCCAGAAAAGCCACACCACATCGTGTTCCCGCAGGCTCGGTTGCCATCGCCGGAAAACAAACAGGCATCTACCCTCGCGACTCCTTCGGCGGTTGGCACATACTCGGAAAAACAAATGCAATCCTCTTCGATCCACTCGCTAGCCCCACCACCCTGCTGCTCCCCGGTGACCGCGTGAAATTCATCCCATCAAACTCCCTCCCGGAAAATCCAGCCAAGCCGTCAAGCATCGAACCCTCCAACGACATTCTCGTGATCCACCCCGGAATGCACACGACCATTCAAGACCTCGGCAGGCCTCGCTACCGCTCCAGCGGCGTCAGTCCCGGCGGCGCAATCGATCCTGTCTCTGCCTGTGTCGCGAACCGGCTTGTCGGAAATCCTGATCACTTTGCAGTTCTCGAATGCGCAGGAAGCGGCCCTCAACTCCGCTTTGGAAAACCATGCACATCCGCATGGCTCGGCTGGGCAAACAACTCCGGCAAACCCCACCATTTCCAAACCGGTGACACCCTCGACCTCCGATCAAAAATGACTTTCTCTCATGGCATCATCGCAATAGCCGGCGGCATCGATGCACCCATCACCCTCAACAGTCGCGCCACCGATGTTCGCGCACGTTTCGGAGGCCTTACCGGCCATTCCCTCAAGGAAAACGACACCTTGAAGATCGGTGACAAAACACAAAAACCTCTCTCCGGCTCGGCATGGCACGTTGCCTGGCCACGAACATCCCCTTACCTCGAAATACGTTTCATCAGAGGCTTGCAAGCCGATTGGTTCGATGCCGAATCGCTCCACCACTTCCGCAATTCCATCTACACCACAAGTTCCAAAAGCGACCGCACCGGCATCCGCCTGAACGGCAAACAGCTTCGCCGTAACACCTCGCGCGAAATGGTATCTCAGCCGGTCGTCGCGGGCTCCATCCAAGTACCACCCGACGGCATACCCATCGTGCTTCTCTCTGAATGCCAGACCATCGGCGGATACCCACAAATCGGCCATGTCATTTCCGCCGACCTCCCCTCACTCGCCCGCGCCCTTCCTGGAACACGCATCACTTTCCACCGTGTCTCCCTCGAAGAAGCACGCCACGCATGGCGCGACCTCCAACACGAACTCGCACTCCTCAGAACCGGCCTCTCTTTTCTCGCATGAAAACCATCGATATCAACGCGGACATCGGTGAGGGATTCGCAAACGATTCCCTTCTCATCCCTCTCATCAGCTCCGCAAACATCGCCTGCGGTGGACATGCCGGAGATGAAAAAACAATGCGCGAAACGATCAAGAAAGCACTCGCCGACAACATTGCCATCGGCGCGCATCCCGGTTACGAAGACCGCGCCAATTTCGGACGCCTCCCCCTCAATCTAACAGAAAAAGAACTCCGCGATTCCATCGAAAAACAACTCTCCCGTTTCCTCCAAATCTCCAACATCTGCGGCGCCCTCCCTCACCACGTAAAACCCCACGGCGCTCTCTACAACCAAGCCAACCAACAACAGGAAATCGCCACCATCTTCATCGAGACAATCGCCCACTTCATGCCCGGCACTAAAATCTATTGCCCACCTCAAGGCTTTCTCTCCACCGCGGCCATCAAAGCAAACCTCGAAGTCATCCCGGAGGGCTTTGCCGACCGACGCTACGAACCGGACGGCACCCTGCAATCGAGAAACATCGAAGGCTCAGTCATCCACAACATCCTGGAGGCCACCGCACAAGCACTCCTCATCGCCACACATCAACAAGTCACAACCACAACCGGCCCCACCATCACCCTCCCCGCCCGCACACTATGCATCCACGGCGACAGCCCGAACGCTCTCCCACTCCTCCAAGCCCTTGACAAATCGTTCCAAGAAAATCAGATCAGAATACAAAAACCATGAATCAAACATCCTCACCCACCCCAAAAAATCGGTCACAATTCCATCTGTTTCTCCGGAGCACCTTTCGTGTTTGCCTGATGCTCCTCATATTTTTCGTCACCGGATGCTACTTCATCGCACAGCCAAGCACCCGCTCCAACAAACCATCCACCAAGAAAGTCAACTCCACGTATCTTCGCCAACACGTCGTCGCCATGAGCGAAACTTTCCATCCACGCGATTCGGAAAATCCACAAAACCTCGATCGCTGTGCCGACTACATTTCCGATCATTTCAAAAAAGCAGGTGCCAGCGTCGAAATGCAGGAATTCGTCGTCGATAAGAAAACCTACCGCAACGTCATCGGACGCTTCGGAACGGATAAACAAAAGAAAATCATCGTCGGTGCCCACTACGACTCCTGCGGCGACACCCCCGGCGCGGATGACAACGCCAGCGGCGTCGCAGGCCTTCTCGAACTGGCTCGTCTCATCGGTGAAAATCCGCTGGAAGTCGAAATAGAGTTGGTCGCCTACACTCTGGAGGAACCGCCCTACTTCGGCAGCGAGGAAATGGGCAGCGCCTTCCATGCCAGAAGCGTCGCATCCCAAAAAGACAGGATCATCGGCGTGATCGTCCTCGAAATGATCGGCTATTTCAATGATGAACCCGATTCACAAAACTACCCAATACCCATTCTCAAAGGCTACTATCCTGACCGGGGCGACTTCATCACAGTTGTCAGCCGCTGGAATCAAGGCTCATGGATCAGCGACCTGAAAGCCGGAATGAACGGCACCACCGACCTGCCCGTCTATTCTTTCCGCGGCCCCTCATCCCTCCCCGGTGTCGATTTCTCAGATCACCGCAACTACTGGCCTCATGACATCAAAGCCGCCATGATTACAAACACCGCGTTCTATCGAAACACCGCTTACCACACGGAAAATGATACCGCCAACCGCCTCGACTACGTCCGCATGGGCAAGGTGGTCGTCGGTGTCTATGAAGCCATCAAGACCCTGACAAAATGAATCACCTCTCGATCGTCAACAGCGCGCTATCAATCAACTCAAGCGCCGTAGTGAATTTCTCATCCACGTAGTATAGCTCCCACACCTCTTTGCCATCTTCATCATCCTCACCTCGCTTCGGATAACCTCGGAGATCCAACAACTGATACGTCCTCGGCAGCGAATTATCAATTTCCACAGCATACACCAACGATGCCTGGTCATCCCCCGCCTGATTGATCTCCAAAAGCAAATGATACGGCGCGGAATCCTTGGAAGCCTTCGGAGTTATATAATCAGCAGGATCAAATTAATAGTTCGGAGTAGGCGATGTCACCGCATCCACCCCCTCCGATTCACGCTTGGCCTTCTCCCATCCCGAATGCTTGAAAGCCCAATACGGAATCTCCTCCGGATTCGATGGTGCTAACAAGGTTTTGATATGATACCCGCTTTGATTCTCCAACCAAATGGCAAACTCTGGCGGCTTGTCGCGGTCAAAGGATGATGCCGTTTCAACTGTCAGGCGCATCTTGTATTCCTGCGAAGGCACATACTCGAAAACCATCCCGTCCTCAAGAAACTCAAACCGCTCCATCGCCGGACCAAGATTGCCACTCAACCCCAACACCGCCTTCACCGGCGCGGGCTGCCACCAGAACAACCACGTCACCGCAGCCGTGAAAATCAACGTTCCCCAAAGAGCCTTGCTACGAAGATAACTCCCCAAGGGCCGGCTGTTGTTGAAAATATGCAGACCGATCAGAACAACAAACACAAAACCCATCAACGCATGGAGACCGATGATCCCGATCGAAAACGGCAACACGAAAGCGACTACACCCGTCACCGCAAGCACGACAAAAGTCAAAGCCGTCAACAGGGACACGATGCGTCTGTGCAACGTTCCTAACTGTGGTTTTTTTCTATCAGACATCGCCCGGAATGATCGCCCCATGCGAACGAAGAAGATCATGAAGCTCCGTCAATGGAATTTCAAGCGGCGTGCTTCCCGCCTTCGCCGAAAGTGCCGCTGCCGCACCCGCTGCCTGCCCCATACCCATGCAGGACGCCTGCACACGCAACCCCGAGTTTGCCAAACGATCGCTGCTTACACAACGACCCGCCACAATCACATCCCGACTTCCCTTCGGAATCAGAGCACGCAACGGAACTGTCGGCACCAC
>JBGSRM010000045.1:0-8060 GCA_041737575.1 Akkermansiaceae bacterium | reverse complement strand
GAAGTCCATCAGCGGCTTCCAGTAGTCGCGGCCCATTAGGACGATCGGGAACACCTTGAGTTTTCCCGTCTGGATCAGCGTCATCGTCTCGAACATCTCATCCAGTGTGCCCGCTCCGCCCGGCATGACGATGAAGGCGTAGGAATATTTCACCAACATCGTTTTTCTCGTGAAAAAGTAGCGCATGTTCACGGAGCGATGAACGTATGGATTCACGTGTTGCTCAAAGGGTAGAATGATGTTCACGCCGATCGAGCGTCCGCCTGCCTCGTAAGCACCTTGATTGGCCGCCTGCATGATGCCCGGCCCGCCACCCGTGACTACCGTGAAGCCCAGCTCAGCGCACGCCTCGCCCATTTCCCTCGCCATCTCATACCACCGCGTGCCTGGTTTTGTCCGCGCGGAACCGAAAATGGTCACACATGGCCCGACGAAATGCATTATGCGGTAAGCGCGTATCAAGTCGAGACTAACACGAAACAGAGACCGCAGGTCATGAAAGCGGGAACGCGGCCCCGCAAGCCATGAGCGTTCCTCGGTTTCCAATTCAAAAATCTCCTGCTGGCGGATCTCCTCCTCGGTGATTTGATGATCCTCGGTGACTTCCGGGCGATCAGGGCAGTTTTTCTTCACGCTCATCGCCGCCATGGTGGGTAATGTGGCAGGAGCGGAAAGGAAAAAACGCGGTCGGCTAGTTTATTGGCCGCCTTTCTTGATGTATCATCCCGTAGCGCGGCGAAAATCCTCAGTGTGCTAAATTTTCTATGCCACTGCGCTGCTGAAGACTCACGCCGGGCCACGGAATGTTTTCTCAGTCCACCAACCACGGAAATTCCATTAGCGGCGCTGCTTCGCAAGCGCAGCCTGCTTGGCGTGGGAAGGAGCGATGCGGGCTGCTTCCTGACCGACACGCTTGAGTAGGGCGATGAGGGAGGCGTTGATAAAATACTCCTTCAAGAGGGCTTCGCGGGTTTCTCCGCTTTTGGTTTTACGAACGATTTTCATAGGGATTTGTTTAGGGGTTGCGACTATTTGGGCACTGGTTTCGATGAACCCGAAGGTTATTACGCCAGCATTTCAAATACTCAATAGATAGAACGATCCTGTGCGTTATTTTTTTCCAGAAAAATGAAACGGTCGTCGTTTTAACGTGATGCACCCGCTGGATACGGCGCGAATCACTCCTCAGAATAGTAAATATTCACTTGGGTTGGCTCGCCAGATTTGACGGTGATGATGATTTCAAGAGAACGACCATTTGAGGAATATTTCAAAGTGTGTAGGGCGGCATCCCCTGTATCAATGAAGGTAATCGTGCTGGTGCCGAGGTTTTTCGACGAGCTTTCCCTTTCAAAAAATGCCTTCAACGTTTCTGCCCCCTGACTGCTTTTCCCAACGATCATGCCAGATCCTTTGCTGCTTGAGTCATTGTATAAAAACGAGACGACATCCTTTAAATCTGGTGGAAGTGGAACCCATTGAGGAACCTTTGAAAGATCCGCAGAGCCAATGTTAACTTTATTACCATCGGCATCTGAAACCTCGAAGCGACCCTGCGAAATGTCCTTGTAGGAAAGGGTGATTTCTTCTCCATTATTGGAACGAATTGTCATCGTGCCCTTCTCTTTGTCTTCGGAAATCATTTTGAGTTCAGGATTCTTCAGGATCACGAGCTCAGCCGCTGCCTTATACGGGTTCTTCGATATATCCTCGAACTTCTGCTTCACCTTGTTGAAAATGATAACGCCAGCGATGATCGCAACGATCAACAGACCTCCGCAGCCGATTCCGGCCCACGCTAGGCCAGGCAGCCCCTTTTTCGCTGGGAGAGAAGGCGGGACAGGTGGCGGGAATGATGATTGATCCATGCAGGCAACAAAGCAAATTTGAAGCGGGGTGGCAAAGTGAAAATCGGGCCATCGTCCTCATAGGCAGGGCACCATTTCCCTGAAATCTTTAAAATACGGAGAGGTTTCGCGGGTTTTTTTGAAAAAGCATAAAAAATTCCTTGCATGGAAGGGCGAATCATGGTGGATTCCGCGCCCGCCCAAAGGCGGAGAAACTCCTTCCAAACACGGCCATGGCCTACGCAGTAATCAAAACAGGCGGTAAACAATACCGCGTCCAACAAGGTGACAAGCTCGACGTCGAGAAACTCGAAGCCGAAGTCGATTCCGAAATCATTTTCAGCGAGGTAATTCTCCGTGGCGAGGGTGACAGCATCACTGTCGGCACCCCGTTCATCGAGGGTGGAAAAGTCACCGCCAAGGTGGTTGACCAGTTCCGCGGACCGAAGGGCATCGCTTTCAAATTCAAACGCCGCAAAGGCTTCCACAAAACCAAGGGCTTCCGCCGTCATTTGACCAAGCTGGAAATCACCTCGATTGGCTAACTCTAAACGCAACGACCTACTCCCATGGCTCATAAAAAAGGACAAGGCTCCGTCAAGAACGGACGTGACTCACGCAGCAAACGCCTCGGCGTTAAAAAATTCGGCGGACAAGTTGTCATCGCTGGAAACATCATTCTCCGCCAGCGCGGCACCAAGGTTCATCCGGGTCTCGGCGTCGGCTGCGGTAAAGACCACACGCTTTTCGCACTCACCGATGGCATCGTGAAATTCGACCGCGAAGGCGGGCGCGTCAACGTTGTTACTGCCAACTAATCATTGCGCAAAAAAGCTCCCGTTTTTCAAAACGCCCCGGATCGTCTCCGAGGCGTTTTTTTTTTGATAGAAAAAAGAACCACACCACGAACTATCCGCCCATGTTTCGACATCAATTTCTAAAAAACTCCTGTCACGTCTTCTGCGCTTTTTTTATTACGACATTCATCGTACAAGCACTGACGGATGAGAACCCCGAAAAAACCGAAGGAACCGCCAACCCGGAGCCGATCCCTGCGGTCGATGCGGAAAAAGCGTTGCTCACCACCATCAAGTATCCAGAGGGAATGACAGCGAGGCTCTTCGCCCGCGAGCCGGATGTCCAGGACCCGACCGCCATTACTTTCGACGAACAGAACCGCCTCTATATCGCCGAAACACATCGATTTGAAAGAGGTGTCGAGGACAACCGCCGCAACCCATGGGTCGCTGACGATTACAAGCTCACGACCACCGCCGAGAGGCTGGAAATGTATAAAAAATACGCGGATAAAAAACCGCTGTCCTACTTCACCAAGTATTCCGAGATGGTGCGCGTGATCGAGGATCGCGACGGCGATGGAAAATGCGACCACGCCACCATATTCGCCGCCGGATTCAACGATCCCCTAGATGGCACCGCCGCCGGTGTGATGGCATTGGACGGGAAAATCTACTTGGCATGCATTCCCCACGTCTGGCTCTTGGAAGACACCGATGGCGACCTCAAGGCCGATAAACGCGAGTCTCTTCAGGAAGGTTACGGCATTTCCGTCAGCCTCAGTGGACACGACCTGAACGGTTTCGCCCTCGGTCCTGACAACCGGATCTGGTTCACCATCGGCGACCGTGGATACAATTTGAAAACCAAAGAGGGTCGCCATCTTTACAGCCAATACTCGGGCGCCGTGTTCCGCATGGAGCGCGATGGCAGCGGACTGGAGGTCGTGCACACCGGTTTGAGAAACCCGAAGGAGATCGCTTTCGACCGTTACGGAAATTTGTTTTCCGTGGATAACGAAGCGGACATGCAGGACATGGCCCGTGTCGTCGATGTCGTGGAAGGTGCCTACTCCGGCTGGCAGCGCGGACATCAGGCGTTCCAGAAATTCACCAATCTCATCTACGGCACCCGCCGCCACGACACGAACTGGATGAAGGAGCGCCATTGGGATATGGACAGCCCGCTTCGTCCGCGTGCCATCCTCGCCCCCGCAGGCTGGGTCAGCAAAGGCCCCTCCGGCCTCGCCTACAACCCGGGCACCGGCCTCGCGGAAAAATGGGACAACCACTTTTTCGTCTGCGATTTCGTCGGAGCAAACAGCGCGGTGATCGGTTTCCGCATGGAACCGAACGGCGCGGGCTTCAAGGTCGAGCGGAAGGAAAACTTCGTTTCCGGAATGCTCTGCACGGACATCGAGTTCGGCTACGACAGCAAGGCCTACGTCACCGATTATGTCGGAAGCTGGCCCACCCATGGTTTCGGAAATATCTTCACCTTCGAGGATCCCAAGGAAACCGCGAAGCCCGAAACCAAGGAGGTGCGCACGCTTTTCGCGAATGGCATCAGCAAAATGCAGCCGCAGGATCTCGCGAAACTCCTCCGCCATCCCGACATGCGGGTGCGGCTCCGGGCGCAGATCGCACTCTCGGAGAACATCGCGAACCGCGACATCCTCCTCGCCGCCACCAAGGCCAGTGAACCCCTCACCACCCGCCTCCATGGCGTCTGGGGACTAGGCAACCTCGCCCGCTTGAAAAAGGACGATGAATCCGCGAAGCAACTCGTCCTGCTCCTTTCCGACAGCGAAGCAAAAGTCCGCGGCCAAGCGGTGCAGGCGCTGGGAGACGCAGCCTACAAGACCGGTTACAGCTACCCGGTCGCCTTGTTGAAGGATCCCGATCCCCGCACCCGGATGCTCGCCGCCATCGCCACCGGGAAACTCGGCAGCAAAGAACAGGTTCCTGCGCTGATGGCTCTTGTGGAGGAGAACAACGACATGGACGAATACGTCCGCCACGGTGCCATCCAAGGCATGTTCCTCATCGGCGATGCCGATGCAGTCTTCGCCTTCGCTGAAAGCAAATCCCCCGCCGTGCGCCGCGCCATCGTGCTCGCACTCCGCCGTTTCAAGGACGCACGTATCGGCCATTTCCTAAACGACAGCGACCTCTCCATCGCCGTCGAGGCAGTCCAAGCGATCAACGACGAAATGATCGAAGGTGCCCGCCAAGACCTCGCCGCCGCTACCCATCTTCTCGGCAAGTCCACTTGGCAAGTCGATCTCCGCATACTCAACGCCATGATCCGCGCCGGTGGGGATGAGAATGTCCGCCGCCTCATCGCCGTCGCTAACAACACATCTCTCTCCGAAGATGCCCGCACCGAGGCACTTTGGCTGATCGGTCGCTACGAAAATCACCCGCCCACGGATCCCACCACCGGCATGTATCGCCCGATCACGGAAACCCGCAAACTTGGCAATGAAATCCGCGAGGAAATCCACGACGCACTACTCCCGCTGCTTGCCACCACCTCCGGGAATCTTCTCGTCGAAGCGATGGGTCTCGCAGGAAAATTCAAAGTCGAGATCCCGCAAGAAACCTTGGTTAAACAACTCACCGAACCAAAGAACCCGCAGGCTGTCCGGCTCGCCGCTTTGAAAGAAATCGAATCCGCAAAACCCGATGACTTCACAGAAATCCTTGTGAAACTCTGTTCCGATCCAGATGCAAAAATGCGCGATACAGCCATGCAAACACTCGGCCGCATCTCACCCAACGAGGCCTTTGGAGTCACCACGAAAATCCTTTCCTCGGGAAGTCCCGGCGACAAGCAACTCGCATTGGCCTTACTTGGTAATTTGAAGCATCCAAACGCATCCGGCGTCCTTTTGAAGATGATGAAGGACTTGGAAAATCAGCCAACCGCCATCCAACTGGACATCATCGAAGCTTCCCGCAAACGCGGCGGAGATGAACTTCTGAAAGCCATCGCCGCTTACGAAGCAGGCATCCCCAAGGACGATCCTCTCGCAGCGTTTCACATCTCCAAGGAAGGCGGTAATCCCGAAACCGGCAGGCAGATTTTCTTCAACTTGGGCGCTGCAAACTGCGCCCAATGCCACAAAGTCGGAGACCGTGGAGGCGAGGCTGGCCCGAACCTCAAAGGCATCGCGAGTCGCAAGGATGCGGCATATATTTTGGAATCCATCGTCGTCCCAAGCGCGAAACTTACCGCCGGCTATTCGCCGATGGCCATAACCATGAAAGACGGATCCATCGTCGCCGGAATGTTCATGAAGGAGACGGACACCGAAATCGTTATTCAAAACATCGAGACCAAAAAAGAAACCGTGTGCCTGAAATCCGACATCAAAACGATGCCACCCGCCATGTCCACCATGCCACCGATGGGAACCATCCTCACCAAAGCCCAGATCCGCGATCTCGTCGCGTTCCTGTCCTCCCTGAAATAATCCCCGTGCCGTAACTCTATACACTCGACACCCGCCCCACATAAATCGTATCACCACGCAACACCCTCCAACTCCCTATCCATGAGCACAAATCCAGGAATCTTTGAAGCATTCAACACGCCCGCCCCTCAAGGCACTGCTTCCAACCCGCCAGTGAGAAATTCACCTTTCGCGATTGTGGAGGAAGCTCCCCCCCAGGCATCTGCAAGCCCCTTCGCGATCGCACCACAGGAACAGGCAAAACCCTCGCCCTTCTCCATCGCCCAAGACCAACCGCAAGGAGGACTTTCCTCACTGCCGGATCGCCGCAAATCCCAGCCGAGCCCGTTCCAAATTGCTGAACCACAAAGCTATGGATTCGAGGCGCAGCAGACGGCAAATCCAAGTCCGTTCGAGTCCGCACCGGCTCCTTCCCACCCCGCCTCGCAGCCGCAAAATTCGTCACCTTTCTCAACCCCGGCCACCTACGCGGCTCCTCAGCCACCCGCTACTTGGCCTCCCGCCGCAGCTTTCCAACAGCAACCCGCTCAGACCCAGCCCACACCGCCGCCTGCCCAGCAATACGCTAACCCCGCCCCACCTCCATCCGACTCCAGATCCATCAAACAATTGGAGCTGAGGGCGATCTTCGGAGTGGATCGCGAAATGTCCAAAGAGGAAATCATACAACGCGCCCGCTCGCTTCCGGGCGTCCGCCAGATCGCTCTGGTCAATGAAACGGATGCGTCCGTCTTCGAGGGTCTCAACCGCGTCATCTCCAACCTCGGTTTCGGTGCCGGTCCGATCAAGCTCTACTCCGGTTCTGTTCCCATCGAATTCATCCGCGAAGGCAGGGCGCTCCTTGCCGTGCAAACCGATGGTGGATTCGCACCCGGAGTCAGGGAGGCTCTGATGCTTGTCGCCCGCGAGTTAGGCCTATAGTTTTAAATCTTCTGCTCGGGCACCCTCCCCAGGTCAACAGCCATCCAATATCAGATACGCAGAAAGAAAAACCGGATGGTGTATCGATCCTGTTTCCCACGATAGATCGTGCAATGTGCACCCGTTCTGTTAAGTCTTCGCAAAATCTTATCCCCCCCGAAAACCACAAATGAAAATTTTCCGCCAAATCCTCCTGCTCGCCACCGTCCTGCCGGCCTCCGCGCAACTCCCGCTTCAAAAGGATGACACCGTCTGTCTCATAGGCAACGCCCTCGCAGACCGCATGCAGCACGATGGCTGGGTGGAAACCATCCTCCAAAGCCAGCTCGCAGGGAAAAACATCACTTTCCGCAACCTCGCGGTCTCTGGCGATACCGTCACCTCCCGCCCGCGCAGCAAAGGCGTGCCCACCGTGGAAGACATCCTCTCGCACACCAAAGCGGACGTGGTCTTCGCCTTCTTCGGCTATAACGAATCCTTCGGCGGCCCGGCTAAACTCCCTTCCTTCAAGACCGACCTCGCCGCGATGATCGACAAATACCGCGCCGCGAAGTTCAACGGCGAATCACCCCCGCGCCTCGTCCTGTTCTCACCCATCGCCCATGAAAACCTCCGCGATCCGCTGCTCCCCGACGGCACGGCGAATAACGCGAACCTCGCCCTCTACACCGAGGCCATGCAACAGGTCGCTGCGGAAAAAGGCGTCGCCTTCGTCGATCTTTTCACCACCACCCAAGCACTCTACGCGAAGGCAAAAACCCCGCTCACCCTCAACGGCATCCACCCGCTTGCGGAGGGCAACCGCCAGCTCGGCGAGGTGATCGCCACCGCCGTTTTGGGAAAACCCGTTTCCGCCACCTCCACCATGGAGCCGCTCCGCCAAGCCGTCATGGACAAGGACTGGCACTGGCACAACCGCTTCCGTGCCACCGATGAAAACGACATCTGGGGCGGGCGTTCGGGACTCACCTTTGTCAAAGGTCAAACCAACGCCGAGGTGCTCCAGCATGAGATGA
>JBGSRM010000023.1:0-1696 GCA_041737575.1 Akkermansiaceae bacterium | reverse complement strand
GCGGCGGGTGTTTCGTGAACAACTGGAAGCAGACCGTGCCAGACAAAAGGTGAAAAAAGAGCAAAAGACACAGACTCCAAAAAAGGCTGAAGAGAAAACATGGAATGACTCTCCGCTGTGGATCGGTGTATGTGCCTTGCTGGGAGTGCTATGTGCATGGTTTGGGTGGAAGTTTATTCGCAAGCTTTACTGAATATCATCATTCTTTTTACTGTCTGTGCTGTTTAGCCATGAACAGACAGTTTGGGAATTTCAGGGGATTCCATTGAGGGTGTAGTAGGCGTTCGGGCGCCTGTGGGTAATGCTAGAGGGTAGTGTTCATTTACAGGCACAGTTCAAAAAAATAACCCCTATCGCACCAAATCCTGCTCATACATCAGCTTGAACCCGCTTCGGTTCAACACCGATACCGCGAACTCATAATCCTCCACATGCAATGCCAGCATCGCCTGGCCCTGCCTCCCCGGCAACAACGCGTATGCGAAATCCACATTCGTCTCCGCCGTCATCAAAATATCCAGACATTGTAACAAACCTGGCCCCGCCTCTTTCAATGCCACCACCACCAGTTGGCACAAAGTATGCGGTATTCCCTTCTCACAAAAAATCGACTCTGCCGTATCCGTATCCGATAACACAAGCCTCGCTATCGTAGCATCACGCGAGTCCTGCACACTCAGCCCGACCACCTCAATCGTAGCCCCGCGCAACAACTTCACTAACGACGCCAACGCTCCCACACGATTCGGCAACATCACCGAAAACTGCCTCACCGGCGTCCCGCTTGACGCCACCACATTGCTTTCATTCTCAATTGCTTCGTCCATAAAATTATCTCCTTCTAACCCTTCGCACCTCGCAAGGGCAACGTCCTGGTCTCTCCCGTCGCGACATCCTCGATCACCATCTGCCCCGGACGTACATCACTCACTACATACTCCCTTCCGTCCTCGGAAAAAAACTTCTGACCAGGCCGCGCAATATATCGCTTCCCAGTCTTCGCATCCTCTACCAACGCAACCGCGTCATGACTAGATACCGGCCGCCCCGCCACCCACTCCCGCCGCTTTCCGCTTGTCCTGTCCTCCACCTCCACAATTCCAACCTCCATCGGTTGTCCTTCGTTTAACTTTCCAGTCTCCACACGTGTATAAACCTTCACCACCACCAATCGCGATCGCGGTATCTCATCCCCATCCCGCACCTCAATCTCGCGATTCGCAACCCCGGCAATACGTATCCGCGCCGTCCCGTCCCTAACCTCCTTAACCTCCACCGGCAGCTCACGCTGATGATAATGCCTCATCACCAGCGGCGACTCCCCTCCACCACCAGCTTCATCTCCTCCATCTTGCGAAACCGATACCCGCGCCCCTTCCATCGAACCAAAAACTCTTGGATTGGCAATCGTCCTGACATCCCCCCCATCTACTACGTCTGACGTATCATCGCCGTTCGTCGCCAACTGCTCGCCCTCATCCATATCCGCATCCGTCTCGGAAACATATTCCTGCATCACCTGCACCAGCTCCTCATCCGATTCCAAAACCAAAGCCGTCTCCCCGAATCCCCGCTCAATCAACGCCGCGACTTCATCATGCCCCGCCGCAACCGCAAGACTCTGCGCGCTATCTCCGGCTTCCGTCGTGGCCAACCGGCTCGCCCCCACATCCAACAACATCGCCACCGCATCCTT
>JBGSRM010000273.1:0-19973 GCA_041737575.1 Akkermansiaceae bacterium | reverse complement strand
CCCGGCATCCACTTTCCCGACCATCTCCCAACTACCATCCTCCTTGAAGCGGTAGATTTCTGGTCGTCCAACAAATGAAACGTCCTTCTTCCCTGCCTTGACTGCTTCCCACCATTCTTGCGCGGGCTTTAGTTTGCTCATATCGTAATATACAATTCCAGTCAGTGGAAAGTCGCGAATTCCCAAACTCACTAGTATCTGTGCGGAGCCTATTGAAAATGGATGATTGTGGCTTTGCAATTTGTGTTCACCACGCGAGTCATATAGATAATCTCCAAGTGCTTTGACTGTTTCAGGACTTGGCATGGAAACCAGAGCTCCAAGATAACGTCTCCTGACAGATTGGATGTCAAGGACATGCATTTTGGGATCGGCTATTTCATGCTCCATTTCCTCTATTCTCCAGCGTGCATGACCGGGAACAGAAATTAGGAAATCTGTCATTTCTTGGAAAATAAAGGCTCGTTCCTCTGTGCGCTTGGAAAAATTATAAATCGACGGAAAATGATCGCCCAAAAGAATTACGTTTTCTTTGTTCGGATTCTCCTTCGCATTTTCAAGCAATTCTAATGCTTGTTTGTTCCAGTCCCCATAAATGCTTCCTGTCTGTGCTATTAATATCGCCAGGATGTAGAAATATACTGTTTTCATCATGGTTGGTTCTTGAGATCAATTTTCTTAAGCCACTCTTCAGCTTTATCCCATTCCTTCTTGACTAAGAGTGTTGCACCAATCTCTTGGTATGCAAATTTGTGCATCAGCCGCTTCTTCGGGTCGGTTCCAACCAGTGGGGCCACGCCGCCTGTCCCAGGGTTATCCTCTTCGTCATCTGGGTGCCCTCCCCCAAGCATAACGTGACCCATTTCATGGGCGATTGTGCGAATGACAGCCAACTCACCGCGGGCCGCTGAAAGGTTGTTGTTCCAGACGTTGACGATGCAAACATTATCCGTCGTTAGGGGTATCACGCCACCAGCAGGCGGCCATGCCGAACCATACGCCTTCTTTCCCTCTGAGATATATTCTGTGCGATCAATCAGAAACACAACTATGTCAGCATCCCCTCTGGGAAACTTCGCATCATTGATCATATCCTGTTCGGCTTGTGCTTTCGCGGTCAGGACGTAGCCGTCATCGTATCCAGTTGTGCTGGCACCCGCATAGTCGTAGAACTGTTCCTGCTGGATATCGAGGGTGATCCATGCGTTGAGCTGATACCCGAAGATTTCGTTTAATTCTTGTTTAAAAAGAGCCTCGGCAGGCACTGGCACTGCTGCGAAATTCTGTTTGTGGCGAACTGGATAGACACGGACTTTCACTTCCCGATACTTCATCGTCTTCACTTTGATGGGCAGTGGGTGACCGGTCGTGTCACCATTGATTTTAAGATTGAGAGATTCATTGCTGTCGATACCGTTGCCAGCTCCCTTCCAAAGAACATCATGCAAATCTCCGTCAAGTGTGATCTGGGTTGGGTCAGGAGTGGCGTTGGCGATGGAAAATTCACCCACACCTGCTTCCTCCATGCCGGTGCTTATCTTGGTTTGATTATCGTAGTCTTCTCCGGGTGGCAGAGGGCCGTCTGGGTGGAGCGGGCCTTGGAGTGGTGCCATGATCCAGAAGTCTTCCACGTATCCTATGTCGCTTTCTTTTGCTTTTTTGGAGACATCGTCAACACCAGTGGCATCGTTATTGTCCTTAACCTCAACGGGTAAAAGGCCAACCATCACGGTGCTTGGGAGTGCGCCATCGCCGATGTTCGTGGCGGACAGTTCGATTTCGATTTCTAGTGCTTTGTCCCCTGGCGCGGTGAGGGGTGTTGCGGATTCGATGTGAGCAGGGCCGAAGGATTGGATTACCACGCCATCGTCCTCTGCAAGTATCCAGAAGTTGTGATAAGAGTTCACATCGCTAATGCCCGTAATCGGATCTTTGTCTTCGGGTGTGACCGTCCATTCTAGGATGTCGTTGAATTCCGAACTCTCAGAGGTGTAGTAGGGATACTCATCGCTGGCGACGGCGATTACAAGCAAGCGGCTTTGACCTGCCGGGATGGTGATGGTGCGGCTGCGTTCTTTCTCAAAGTTCTCTTCCAGATCACCCGTGAGTATGAACCACTCGGCCTTGGGCGTTTCCGCAGCATCGTTGGGATCGGTATTTTGGTCGATTTCTCCACCGTCGGAAATGCCATCTCCATCACTATCCGCGTTTTTTGGATTTGTGCCGTGGGTGTATTCCTCAAAGTTCGTGAGTCCATCATGATCGTCATCTGCCTCTGGGTCGAAAGCTAGCGTCGAGGGGAAAAAACCTGCAATCCAAACGTCGGCTATTCCTGCAAAGGTTTCAGCAAGCAAAACATCCGAGCCAAACAAATGCTCTTCGTAGTTGCTAAGCCCATCTTCATCTTGGTCGATATCTTCCGCCTCGACTCGCCAGAATAACTTGTCGGGTGCTATCTCGTATTCATTTGTGGGGACGCAGCCGATGGTGATGGCTGTATTATCTGATGCAATGATTGGATCGCCCAACGCTATCCAGTTTCCGGTTTCTAAATCAGGAGAAACGAAGAGGGTGTATTGCTTGCCTGCTACGCCTTGCCATTCAATCTCGTAGGCTTCGGGTGAAAGCAGAATTGGTTCTTCTTCTTCGGGGTCTTCGACCCATACAGCAGGGATGTGCAGAACGGTCTGCGTAAGATGTCCATCCGGTGGATCGAATGATTCAGGATCGGTGCCAGTGGTGGATTCTTTGAGGTTGGTAAAACCGTCATGATCGTCGTCACCTCCTGCTAGAAAGGTGCTAGGGAATAGTTCGCCTTCATTGAAATGGCGCTCCCATAGATCGCTCATGCCGTTTTCGTTGGAATCGAGCTGGGCATTCGCAAGCGCTGTGAGGCCGCTCATGAAAAATAATACGATGGCAGATGTTCTCATTGATCGCCTCCCTCCTGCTCATCCTCGGATGTTGTTTTGTGGATACGCCAGTGGCTGAGAGTGAGGGTTTTGGCTGGTGGTGGATTCGCTTTTAAGTATTCCTCGCGTTCTCTGGCTACCCGTTGACGCTCTTCTTGGAAGATGCGTAGCTTTTCTTGATTTAGGTTCAGGTATTCGTGAAGAGAGTCGATTGAGGCGCGGACATCATCGCTCGGTTTGCCTTCATGAATGATGTAGCTGGCTTTGTTAGAGCCCAGTTCGGCAAGATTTACGGTTTTGTTTTCACCAGAGATTTCTAACAACTCTTTTTCAGAAACGATTCCTTCGTGAAAGCCCCATACCATGAACAAAACGTATGAGTTACCTTGCGGATCTTTGAATTCGCCTATGCCGGAGAACAGTGAGAAATCGCACTTAGACCAGAAACTTACGCTCGTATTGCCATCAAGCCCCCAGATTTGAACGAGGCTGCGTGTCTCATTGTTTTCCAAGCGATACACCGAGGCACCAATGCCGATGACTTTTTGATGGGTGTTTTCTTCTTGGTGTTCCTCGATGCTTTCGCGTAATTCATCGCCAATTTCTAAGGGAATAGTATCTTTTGAAGGTTTTGACAATACGATGGGTTGTATTTCACGGACAGTGACCTTGCTGCCGTCATTGAGAAATGTCGTTTTGTCGGTAGCTCCATTGACTGGAATTAGGCGGGTTTGTTCCTCTGGAATTTTTGAGGAAAGTGCATTTTCTGGGTTGGCTTGATTTTCCGAAATCTGATTTTCAGTTTGCGCCCAAACTATTGACGGTAAAACACAAAGAAACAGTGTGGAGATAAGATGTTTCATAAGAAATTTGATATTATTCCACCTGGTGGACGGGGAGTTCAAAAGTCGCGTCAAGACGACCGCGATGGCCTTTGGCCTTCTTCCCGGAGGTAGGAGGCTTGGACATGCGCCACCGCCTCCCCGACCTTTTGGTCGGTTTGGCGGCAATGTTTGCGGTCATTGCCGACCGCTTGACGTGAGCTTTTGAAGTCTCAACCCATAAATGGATGAGTAATAAAAAGAGAAAATTGAGGCTGAAAGCAAGGCATTTTCCCACTTGTTTTGGTGTTTGGTGAAGATTTTATTAGTAATCTTACTTCCTGCGTTCCTTGTTTTTTGAAGCACGAAAAAGACGAATCACAAGAGAGGGAGATGGATTCTGCGGATATTGTGAGGGAGGCGTAGTTTCTGGCACGCCTATAGGGTGCTGGTTTTGAGGGCGTTGGAGCCGGGGTAGTCGGTGCGATGCACCTCGACCCTAGGCTACCATCTGGAATCCCTCCGTGATTTTTTCGTTAGGGATTCGTTTCGTGCTCGGCGTTTGTTCGTTTGGAACCTTTACGAGCTTTTCCTATAACTTTACGAAGGGACTTATTTTTTCGCGCCGGGTAGTTTGGATGGGTCCAGTGTTTCAGGTTTGGCGGGAGATTTTTTGCCTGGTGCTTTGTCAAGGCTGCCTAGCCATGCGACGAGGTCGCGGATTTCGGCGGGTTGCATCATGAAGCCCATGGGGGGCATGGCGGAGACGGGAGGTGTGAAGGATGCGATGTCGGTGCGTTTGATGAGCCATGTTTTGTCGGGAGCGGTGACGATGAGGTGATCGGGTGTTTCCTCGACGAGGGTTCCACCGAGGACGGCGCCGTTTTTGAAGGTGACAGTAACCACGCCGTAGCCGGGGGCGACGACGGCACCGGGTTCGACGAGAGCTTGGAGAAGGTATTTGCTGTCGTGTATTTTTCCGATGCCCGCGAGGTTGGGGCCGGCGTCACCGCCTTCGGCTTTTGGATTTTCATTGGCCTTATGGCATCTCATGCACTGGCCGGCGGGATGTGAATTGAAGAGAAGAGCGCCTTTCTGAGGGTCGCCGCCTTCGAGTGTGATGTTGTATTTGGCGAGTGTGTCTTTTGATTCGGCGATGTGTTTTTCGTAGGCGGCGAGAGCGTCTTTTACGGTTTGCTCCGGGCGTTGGGCGGCAACTGCGAGGATTTCGACGCCTGTTGGGGATATGCCGTTTGCTTCTTTGAGTTTGGTGAGATTTTTTGAGATGAAGGCGGCGGACTCATCTCCGGGGATTTTCGCGAGGTGTTCCCATGCTTTTTGGGCGCGGGCGGTGGTGCCGGTTTCGATTGATTTTTCGAGAGCCGGGAGTGCTGTTTCCGGGGAGATGGAAACGAGGATTTCTAGTGCTTTGATAGCGGGAAGGTCGGCGGGGTCGTTGCTGATTTCGATGAGGTATTCAGCGAGTCCCGGTTCTTTGCGTTCGGCAAAGATGGTGAGTGCTTTGGCGCGGGCTTCGGCGGGGAGATCGGGGTTGGAGATGAGGGTGCGAAGGGAGGCTGCGTCGAGTCCGGCGACACTGAGGTGGTAGTGATCGATGAGATCGAGTGCGCCTGTTAGAACGAATCCTTCGGTTTTGAGGAGGGATGGGAGTGCGGCGTTCAGGATGGGTTTGAAGGTGGTGAGATCGCGTTTTTCGAGAGGGCGGAAGTGCGCGGTGACGGGATCGACGGGGAGGGGTTGTTCCCAGATGGCGAGGAGGCGGAGAGCCTCTTCCTTGACTTCACTGGGAACGGATGTGTTGGCGATTAGTTTGAGGATGCGTGATGCGTTTTCATCGGTTCCGAGGCGGTAGGAGTTGTTGACGAGGCGGCGAAGAATCATGGGAGCCCATTTGCGGGAGTCGGTGTTATCGAGTAAGGCGGCGGCGAGGGGGCGGATGTTTTGCATGTCGAGGTCGCAGACGGCGCGGATGACTTCGTCTTGGACGGAGGGGTCGGGATCGTTGATGAAGCGTGCGATTTCCTCGCTTTTCAAGCGACGGAGGGCGACGACTGCGGCGAGGCGGACGGCTGGGGAGTCGAAGGATGAGAGGGCGCCCAATTGGTAGTGGTCTTTGACGATATGTTCGAGGGCGTAGATGCCTGCGTGGCGGAGGTAGAGATCACGGTTGTTGTTCTTTTTGATGAAATTCAAGACGGCGGAGTAGTGGCCGATGGCTTTGAGTTTACCGATAGCGATTCCTGCTGCGAAACGGACTCTCGGGGATGGATCATCCAGCAGAGTGCCGAGGGGTAGGGCTTCTCCGGAGAAGGGTGTGTCTGAGATGGCGCGTAGGGTTTGGGTGCGGATTTCGGGGTCGGGGTCTTGGAGGAGCTCGATTAGGACTGTGAAAGCGGACTGGCGCAGGCTTTCAGTGGGGATGGTTGCGAACTTGCCGGTGGGTGAGGGGACGGAGCCGCGTCTCGCGACGATGCCGAGACCCCAGATGCCGTGGATGCGTTGGAGGAGTTCTTTGGATTCGGTTGCTTTTTTGAAGGAGGCGACGGCATCTGATTTACGGGTGAGAGAGATTTGAGCGCGAAGTCTGACGCGGGAGTCGGGGTGGTTGAGGAGTTTTGTGAGTTCATCGGAGCTACGATCATCGAAACCTTTGGCGATGATTTCCGCTGCAGAGCGGGCTTCGTTTTTCGCGTAGGTATTTTCACCTGCGTCGAGAGAGAGGAGCCGGCCAGCATCGTGGGATTGCCAACCGGTTACGAAATCCGTTATGAATAGTCTTCCATCGAAGGAGTATTCGATATCGGTTGCGGCGACGCCCCAGAAGAATTTCCGGGAGTCGGTCATGGTCATGCCGGCGCCGTCTGGTTCCATGGCGAAGGACCAGATACCGGAGGAGGAAGCGCCGCCTTTGTAGTCGCAGATGAGGAAGCGGCCTTTTTCATTTTCGAGGAAACCGATGCCCGGGTGATAGGTGAGACCGGATGGGCCTGCTGTGAGGTGAGCTGAAGGAGGGAGTATGTAAGCTGGTTGTTTGTCGTTTCTCAATTCCCACATTTTTTCGTCCATCCAGCGGCTGAGGGGGCGTTTTACGAGACCGATCTCGCGATAGAAAGTGTGCATGGCCTGATGTTCCATTTGCCAGCCGGAGTCGCCACCTTCGACGAGATAAACGATGCGTGCGGCATCGCCTTGGTCGGAGTTGTTGTCCACGGTGAATGCGTTGCCGAGTTCATCGAAGACGATTTCCTTGGGGTTGCGAAGGCCGGTGTGCATGAGTTCGAAGTTAGTGCCGTCCGGTTCGAAGCGGAAGGCGGCGCCTTCGTTGGGGTAATGAAGTTCCTTGCCTTCTTTGGTTTTCAGGGAGAAGCCGCGATCGCCGATGGTGCCGTAGATGCGGCCATCGGGGCCGAGGGTGAAGCCGTTCATGTCGTGGCCGGAGAGGGAGATGCGCACGCCGAAGCCTTCTTCGACGATTTCGCGTTTGTCGCTGATGCCATCGTTGTTTTCATCGAGTAGTTTGTAGATTTTCGGGATGCAGGCGAAGTAGAGAGCTCCTTCGTAGCTGAAGACGCCAGCGGCGGTTCCGTCGAGAACGTCGTTGAAGGAGTCAGCGAAGACTTTTGAGTCGTCGATTTTTCCGTCGTTATCCGTATCGGAGAATCGGCGGATGACTTCCGAAACGGCGGTCATGTATTCGTTGGAGAGTTTGCCTTCCCATTTTTTATGGAGAGCGCGGCGGTCATCGGTTGTTTGGGCTGCCAGGTCGTCGAGATACCAGTAGAGGTGGTTTCTGTCGTCTTCGATGCCTTTGCGGAAGCGGTGGGTTTCTGAGACGTAGATGTTGCCTTTTTCATCGAAGGTGAGGGCGGTAGGGGAGGTGATTTTCAGGTCGTCGTAGCTGGCTTCGATGCGCAAGGTACTGTCTTTGGGAATGATGGCACCGGGGAGAGTGGTTGTGGGGATGAGGACGTCTGCTACAGGTTTGCCGTTTTTGGTTGTTACGGGTATTTTATCGTTGGCATTGTCGGAAAAAACGAAGTGGTCGGCAGCGATGAAGCCCCACTCATCCGTTGCGTTATCGACCAAGCGAATGATGGCTTTGCGGTTCCGCAGTTTGGAGACGTCCCAAACGATTTTTTCGAAGGAGAGGTTGTTTTTGCCGACGGCTTGTAGGGAAATTTCGCCGTCGATGACGAGCTGGACTGAGGTTTTGTCGAGCTGTTCGCCACCGGCAATGAGGAAGATGATGTGGTTGTTTTTGATTTCAAATTCCTGAGAAGAGAGAGTTCCGGTTGCTTTAGAACCGCCATATACCGATGCGGCGAAGGCTTCGTTTGCGTAGCCAGTGAAAGGTTTTTTCATCCAATCGATTTTTTCGTGAACCGGGGAAAGTCCGAAGGCGGATCCTTCGGCTTGCCAGTTGCCAAAGCCATCGCCTTCGAATGTTTGAAACTGCGCGGTCGCCATGGTGGGAGCGAGGGCGAGGGCAGCGAGAGGGATGATTCGATTTTTGTTCATGGGAAGAGGAATTTGATACGCTGTAGGAAAGAGGTTTGTTGCCAGATGTTTCGACACGTGTGGATAAAATCAAATGGTATCTTAGAAAATGAAGGGGATTTGTGGGATGGAGTGAGTTACAGAGGTAAGTTTTGGAGCCAATCTATGCGGTATTTTAGTTTGGTAATCCTATCTGGGGAGGGGTTTGGGTAGAGGATGGGATACCATGCGCTCATGACGGCAGCGCGGGCGATGAGGCATTGTTGGAGGCTGTCCTCGTTGAGTGACATACCGTTTGATTCGTAGGTGTTTATGATGGAGTCGGCGGTTTTTTGATCCTTTTCCAGATATTTGGCATTCCAGATGATGGAGGCGAGATCCCATTCGACGGGGCCGGAGAATGCATCTTCCCAGTCTGTCCACAGGAGACCGTGGTTGGTCATCATGAGATTGCCGGTATGTGCGTCGCCGTGGAGAGGTTGGTGGGGCAGGGGTGTTAGGAAATCTATCGAAGTTTGGATGTGGTGTAGGAGGAGGTTGCGGATATTTGGTTCAAAAGAGTTGTTAGAAATTGGTGATTCCAGAATGGAGAGACTTTCATGGAGGATGGCGAGGTGGGGGAGTGGGTCGGGGAAAGAACGGAGGATTTCGTGGCAGCGGTGGAGTGTTTTTCCTATGTCCACGGGATTCGGGGTGATGTGGGTGATTGTGACGTATTGCCAGAAATTCATGGTGTATCCGTCTTTGGTGTGTGCGTGGGGAGGTATGGCCGGATGGAGGGGTATGATGGGCGCTTGATGTTTTGTCAGATGGGCAGCGATGGCGGTTTCCCTGGTGAACCATTCATTTCCTTTGCGTGGCCCGTCGGTGTCCGTGACGACGCGAGCAACGAGAGAGTTTGTAAGGCGGACGACGAGGGTGTGGCCATCTTGTAAAATGTCACAGCGATCGGGTTTGATGTTGTGGTCTTGGGCAACTTTAAGGGCGGCCAGGATGGGAGGTTTCATTTCCTGAGTAGGATTGAATGAGCGGGATTGTTTCATCCAGCTTATGTGCATAAAAAAATCAGCCTCTCCCGGATTTCTCCGAGAAAGGCCTAGGGGGGACTAATTATTCAACGTGGGTTAGAATGTCCACACGATGTCGAGGGTGAAGCGGTCATCCCAAAGCGAGTTTTGATCATTGGTGAGGGGGAACTCGTAAGCGATACCGGCTTGGACTTTATCCGTGATGCGTGAGCGGAAGCCGATGGCGGCGGTGATGAGGTCGCGGTTTTCGCCTGCATTGGCGGCACCGATGTTGAAGAAGTCGTTGCCTTCGAATGTTACGAGATTCGTGACGGGTGAGAAGAGGTTTCCGCCATTTCCCGAGTTGACGACGTGGAACCAATTGATTTCGACGAGAGGTATAAACCAGTCGCAAAGATCGTAGCTGGCGTGGGCGCTCATGAAGATGTTGGTGGCTTGTTCGTCCGAGAAGGGAATTTGCGTTCCGACGGCACCGGCAAACTGCCATTCATCGATGAGTTTGAGGCCTGAGACGATGAGATTTACAGCACCATCGCCTTGGCCTTGGAAGACATCGCTGTTTCCGGTTGGCAGTTCGAAGGTAGCGGTGCCGCTGACCACCGTGCTGGATGCTGGATCAAGAATGAATGCGTATTTGAGACCAGCGCCCAAGTTGGCGAAGCCGCTATCGAATCCGAGTGCGTTGAATGTAGTATCATCGATGTCAACGTAACCGTCTTTTGTGGCGACGATGGAGAGGCGTTCGTTGATAGCGAATTCGAACTGCAAAGCGTAAACATCGAGATCCCCGCCCAGAGGTAAAGTGCCTCCACCGGCGAGGCTGACGCGGTCCGGCAGGCCATGGTGCGCGTAGATGGGGTGGAGGTTTGTGGTAGGTAGAGCGAGATCGAAAAGAGTGGGGTTGCTTATGGGGCGTCTTGCGTTTTCAAAGCCGGTCGTGCTTTCAGCGGATACGGATGGGGTGATTCCTGCAAAGGCGATCGTGGTGAGGGCGAGGGTTATGGTGGTTTGTTTCATGGCAATTCTTTTGTTGTTTGCTGAAACAAAGAATGGCCAAAACTAAATCATGGGGCTACCGGTGGCTTGATTTGGACTGCGCATATTTTGCTTTTTTTGGAGATGCGACGAATTCAATTCATTCATCGATTCGCAGATTTCTCTGCTGGGTAACGGTCGGTCCATAGGGGCGCGAAGGGTGTTTTGGATTTAGAGAGGATCATTCCGTCCAAACTAACATTTTCCCATTTCAGCCACCAATTGGCGGCTTCCTCCGCAGTGGCTTTCGTGAGTCCTTGTGTGTGCCGACCATCGCTGACGATTCCATTTCCTGAGATGGTGAGGGCAATCGCTTCGATATCGCTATCGGTGGGTTTGTCCTTTCCGGTGAATTTTTCAAGTGTATCGGGTTCGATGTATGCGCTTATAAAGACCTTTTTATCCTTGGTTCTTAAATTTTGGAATACGGTCGAGCCAAGGAGTCTAACTGACTTGTTGGTGGATTTATCCAGAATGACGGCGAACCATTTGGCTTCGAGTTCGGGAATGAATCCGGAGGGGTCGGTTGTCTCGACTTCGATTTCCGCCTCGATCTCAAGCCAGTAGCGGGGATCTACTTGTTTTTCTTTGGTTCCGCTGAATTGAAACTGCGGGGTCTGTTGGATTTGCGAGGTGATTTTGATGATCTTCGCACGATGCATGACCTCTGCGGCTTCCGTGCATGGCAGAGAGATGATGGCGAAAATGATGGTTGCGAGTGTTTTCATGGGTTTTGTTTTTTTTCGGTTTATTCATCGAAACGGAGTGGCCCCGGATGATTGATGGTGGTTGCTTTTCTGGCGGCGCCGGGCATTTCGGCGTGGGGATTATGTTCGCCCGATTTTTTTTCATGGGGGATGATTTTACCGCCTTCGATGCGAGGGGGGGCGTGGCGGTTAGGGGTAGGGTTTGAGGGGATGGTGTCGCCGGTTTGATCTGTCCATTTGGCGAGCAGGTTGCGGGCTTTTTCGAGTGCTGCTGTGTATTCGGGGTTTGCGGCGAGGTTGGTTAGTTGGTGTGGGTCTTTGTCGGTGTGGAAGAGTTCTTCGCTGGGGCAGGGATTGGCGAAGATTTGTTGTTGGGCGGGCGTGGTTTTGCTAGCGGCGTGGGCCTGCCAAAGATCTCGACCAGCAGGGTCGGAGTGGGATTCGAGACAGAGGTTGGGTTGGTTCGGGTAGTTGTTTTTGATGTAGAGGTAGTCGCCGAAGCGGACCATGCGACTGTGGTTGCTGTAAACGTGCCAGTTTTGCTCGGCAAAAACCATGTCGCGGGTGGTGGCAGTGGGGTCTTTGAGGATGGGCAGGAAACTGCGGCCTTGTATGGCGTCGTGCTGATAGATTCCGGCGAGTTCGAGGCATGTGGCGCTTAGGTCGATGCTGCTGATGAAACTGTTAGAGACTGCGGGCTGTTTGATGATGTCCGGATAGTGGACGACCCATGGAGTTTTGATGCCGCTATCGTAGAGCCGCGACTTGGCGCGTGGAAAGGGGCGTCCGTTGTCGGAGGCGATGACGATGAGTGTGTTTTCCAAGACGCCTTGATTGGCCAGCTCGGCGGTGACTAATCCAACGAAATGGTCGAAGCGACTGACTTCGTGGTAATAATTGGCGAGGTCTTCGCGGGTGCCTGGGGTATCGACCATGTAGGGTGGGATGACGATTTCATCGGGATCATAGGTCGGTGCGTGGTCGCTGATTTTCCAGTCGCGATGGGCATCGTAGGCGGCGAAGAAAAAGAAGAAGGGTTTGTCCTTTGGCCGGTCTTTGACATGTTGCACCCAGTCTGATGAGCCGCCGGGCTCGCCACCGCGGGTAATTTTGTCGAAGGCGCGGTCGGTTTGGTCGAACATGTGGTTCTTACCGGAAAGCACCGTGTAATAGCCGGCTTCGCGCAGCAGTTCGGGGAAGCGAATCTGGTCATCGGGTAGTTTGACATGCAGCTCGGGGGCACCGGTGTTGTGTGGGTAGCGTCCGGTAATGATGCTGCATCGGCTGGGGCTGCAACTGCTGGTGGTCAGGTAGGCATTGTCGAAGCGCATGCCGTTTGCAGCGAGGCCGTCGATGTGAGGTGTCTTGAGTGTCGGATGCCCGTAGCAGCCGAGATCCTCCTGCGAGATATCGTCGGCAATGAAGAAGATGATGTTGGGTTGGGCGGCCTTGGAGTGCGGACTCAGAGCCAGAGACATGGCAAGAAAGATGGCGGATTTCATGTATTGGGAAGTGAATTTATGAGCAATTTAGCAAGGCTTGCCAAGTTCTCTATTTCTTTTCCGCGAGGTGCCAGGTCTCGATTTTGCTGCGGAGTTCTGAGACGACATCGGGATGGGAGGCTGAAAGCTCGTTCGCCTCATGCGGATCAACTTTTAGGTTGTAGAGTCTGACTGGCTGTTTGTCCCACTCGTGGAGAGCCTTGTATTGAGTGGTGTCGCTACCGTGATGGCGGACGAGGAGTTTCCAATCCCCGGAAACGCACCAGAGGTATTGGAGTGTGCCGTCGGGATCGTTCGGGGTCATGTTGTAAACGGAATGGCAGACACCGAACACTGTGTCGCGTGCCTTCCGTGCGGTTTTATCCATGAGGTTGATTCCGGGCAGATCCTTCGGGGCTTCGATTCCTGCCGCTGCTGCGATAGTGGGAAACAGGTCGATGGCGTGGGCCAAATCCGGGGAACGGGAAGGTGCAATACGGCCCGGCCAGGACAGGATGATGGGTGTGCGGATTCCCATTTCGTAGGGAGAACTTTTCGTGCGCAGGGCGTATTGTTGCCATTGGTTTTGATTCGGGTCAGTGGCGTTGGTGCTGGTGGCTGCCCAGCCGTTGTCGCAGAGGTAAATGACGAGTGTGTTTTCGCTAAGTCCTCTGCGTTTGAGATCCTCTAACAACTCACCGCAGGTTTCATCGAACCACTCGCACATCGCGTAATACTTTGCTACATCGTTGGCGCGGTCGGGGCGGGTGTGTTTTTCGAGCAGGCGTTGCGGCGGATTGTGCGGCGTGTGGGGGAGAAACGGCGCGTACCAGAGCAGGAAGGGCTTTTTTTCCCGGGCCGCGAGGTCGAGAAAATCGGTGATCGGCTTGATACCCTCGCGGCCGATGGTGAGGCCGGCGTCGCCATGGCGGCCACCGCGCTGAGGATCGCCATGGGTCATGCCGTGTGTGAAGCCGCCATCCTCAAACGAACCCTCCCACCATTTGCCGGACTGGTGGGTGAGATAGCCGTTTGCGGAGAGAAGTTTGACGAAGCTGGGTATTTTGTGAAAGGCGTCGCGCACAGGTATATCGAGGGCGGCGCGGTTATTCCTGCCATCCACATCGTTTCCCGTGACTCCGTGATGAGAGGGCATGCGCCCAGTGATGACCGAGGCTAACGAAGGCCGGCAGAGAGGCGAGGCGACATAGCCGCGCTCGAAGAGCACACCACTAGCTGCCAGTTTGTCGAGGTGGGGTGTCTTGATATCCTTGTGGGCCATGAAACCGTAGTCTGTCCAGCCTTGGTCGTCTGAGAGGATGATAACGATGTTGGGTTTTTCTGTGGCTGTCAAAGAAGCGCTAACGAGGGAGGAAACGAAGATGGCGAGGAGTGTTCTCATGGTTATCGATAGATGAGCGTGGCAGTGATCTTACATTGACTCCATATGCGTTTGAGGGCTCTGCGTTTTCGAATGGCGGGTGCCTAACGGGAATCGTGATCCCGGAGATGCTGGTATGCGGATTTTGCGGCAGGGAGTTCGGGATGTCCTGGCGTGTGCTTTTCCATGACTTCGTAGTGGGCTTTGAGGATATAGATGTTGTCCGGAGCGAGCTTCACCGCTTGGTTGAGTTGGTCGAGCCATCGTTTGACATCATTCTCATCGCCTTGCACCGACCGATGTGGCGGAAGTGCTTCTTGTATTACAACGTCCTTGATTGCCAAGGCGTAGGATATGGTGAACAAGATGCTCCCCCGGTCTTTTTCATGGAGATCTTTCTGGAGCTGTAATCTCTTCTTCATGGCTTCCGTGGCATTCATGTAATGCTCTTCCTCTTTCGTGGCGGCGGCGAGAAGGCGGAGGCATTCACCGATGTTTGCGAGGCTGGTGCAGAGATCAAATGTAATCCATGGTTGGTTGTTCCCATTCCACAAAGATTCGCGAATTGCCAAAGCGATTTCCTGGCTTTCAATGGCTTCTCTGATTTTTGGTTCGTGTTCCTCAGCATTCTGCTCGTTGATGCCGACTCTTTGAATATTTGATATCCCGTCGTAGGCCTCGGCACGCGCGCGAAGTATCTCGAAGTCATCTGCGAAATCCGTTTCGCAGAGTGCAGCATTTTCACGATAGAGGGTGATGGAATCATCCAGGAGGTTCGCTGCTTGCATGATCCGAGCGAGCAGGTTGGATGCGCGTAGCCGTCTCCAACGGTATTCGGCTGCGAGAGCGGGCTGTTCCGGTTCATTTTTCAGGATTTCTATCGCTTCAAGAAAAGGTTTCGATAGTGATTGGACGGTTTCTATTTTGCCTTCTAGGTTCCTTATATTCGATGAGCGGATGATCCCGGAAATAATTTCGCCTTCGCGGACGAGCAGATCCGCCTCGGCGATGTCCCGTTTCTCCGGGGCGAGATTCAGCAACAGCTTGCGGGCTTCTGCGATCTGTTTGAGGGCATCATCGTCCTTTCCGATTCGTGCATATGCCTCTGAGGCATGGTAACGGAAGGAATGGAAATTGTAGCTCACCGCCTCGCGGTCGTTCGAAGCGTTCGATGCGGCGATCTGGAGCCGCTCCATTTCGGGAATCAGCGCGGTGATGGTCTCAGTCCCTAGAGTGATGACCTTTTTCTCTCCGATGAGGTAGGAGGTCAGCTCAGTTGCGGTCGAAGATAGAGCGTCCGCGCTTTGTTTCAATTGGCTGGAGAGGGTTTCTTGTTGTTTAAGCAGGATATTTGTCTGTGAGCGGGCGTCTTCTGCCATGCCTTTCTCCCTGATAGCGTAGCCTGTGATGGCAGTGAGGGCGATGGAGATAACGATCAGAGCGACGATGGCGAGATTACGGATTTTCCTGCGACGTTTTTCGTTTGCTTGCTGGTGCTGGCAAATGAGGGTATCGCGCTCTCGGCGTGAGGCGCGGGTGATGACGATTATCCGGGTGAGGATGTCGTGGGTTAGTTCGACACGGGAAATTCCGTTGCGTGTCTCTGTGTGGAGGAGGTGGCGGTTGATGAGTGTAGCGATATGGGGTGTGCCGATTTTGCGATCGAGAGTCTCTGTGGCGATGTTTTCGCGGTATCCGCTGTCTGTTACGAGTAGGTCTTCAACGGCAGCTTGTGCGTTACTTGGCAAGCCATTGAAGCAAGAGTGGTAGTAGTCGCTGATGATTTCCTCCCGCTTACCTTGAAGGAGCTCGGCAGTGATCGGGCCTTCGCCGCGTTGAAGGTCGAGCTGCTGGCAGACGAGGCTGAGGAGAGGCGGTTCGATATCCAGTTCGGATAGAGGGCTGTCCCCGCCACCAGCGACGAAGCGTACGACGGACTCCGCGACAGATTCATCGACGATGCCTTCGCCGGGATTGAGGACGGCGAGAATCGCTTTGTCGCCGCGCAACCGATCAAGCGACTGTCGATTTTCCATGACGGATGGCATGAGCTGTTTGCCGCGTTCCAAGTGAGGGAGGAAATCCTCGCGGATGGAGAGCACAATCCGGTAGCTGGAGTTCTCGAAGTCGAAATTCTCGGGGTTTTCGGAGGCGTTTTCAAATGCCTTTTCCAAGGTCGCGGATGGGCGAGCTTCGGCGAGATCTGAGAGTTGGCGTAGGAATTCAGTGCTGCGTGCACGTTCTTCGGTGCCAATTTGGCCGATGGTGAAGACTTCTTCGAACTGATCGAAAACCAGCACGGGTACGACACCGCTAAGCATGTGTCCTGTCGGCCCCTTGCGGATGTCGTGGAACCAGGTGGCTAGTTCATATTCTTGGGGCAGTTCGCATCCAAGTTCTGCGGCGACTGCGGCGCGTATCTGATCGACAGGGTGCGGTGCTGAAGCACCATGAACGATGCGGAGGTAGATGGGTAGGAGGTGTGACTTACGAAGTTTGGGAAAGACTCCGGCACGTAGTAGGGAGGTTTTTCCGAGGCCGGATTGTGCGAAGAGCACGGTGAGTCTGCGCTGGGAGATACGGCGGTTGAGTTCGTTGATCTCGGAATCACGTCCATGGAAGCGGGTTTTGTCTCCTTCTTGGAAGGATTCAAGGCCTGGCCAGCGTGAGATGCGGACGGGTTCGAAGGAATCATCAGACATGGCTAGGGCGGAGAAGTTCTTGGAGGCGGACGATGAACCGTACATCGGGGACGCCGTCGGGCAGGCGGGCGATGTCGCAAGTGCGAGCCAGAGGTTCTAGGCGAGGGTGGCCGGCATCAAGATCATCGATGATGACGGGGAGGATGAAGATGGCTCCCGGGCCCATGCCTACGCGTCTGTCGAGTGCCCAGGCCCACTCACGGTAGAAAAATGCTTCGTCGCGCAAGAGGGCGGTCTTTGAAACTACGGGAATGAAGTATGAGCAGGCCATAATGTTGCGCCGGATCTTGTCGGGATAATTGTCGCCAGCGACGAGTTGCTCTAGGTCGAACCAGGTGGTCAAGCCAACGTCGTCGAGGCTGGCTTTAAGCCGCTTTACAGCTTCAAGATCGCAGCGTGAGTAGGAAATGAAGATGGAGTCTGGCGGCATTTCACGAGCAGGGGGGAGGAAGCGGACGGGCCCATTAGCGGGAGCGGAGGTGGATTTAAGTCCAGAGAGGTTATGGGAAGCTGTGCTGAGCCAACGCGCATGGAGCTCATTGACAAATTCGTCCGGGGTCCCACAGGTATCAATGACATAGGTGTTACGACTGACGTTCCGGAGAAAGCTGGCGAACCCGGGATCTATGGAGGACTGGGGGTGAACGATGAACTCGAACCATTCTCGGTCTTCCGAGAGGCGGCGGCGCTTGGCTGTGCGGACAAAGAAGCGCCCGAGCCAATCTGGATAGCTCACGCCGATCACTAGAAGATGATGGTTCTGCAGGTCGGCGACGAGGCGGCTTGGTGAGTAAGTTTCCGATTGAAGGGCGGTGATCCACTCCAGCACATCCTCTTCACAGATCGCAAAGCGGGGAATGGCGGCGACTTTTCCAAAGAGGTGATAAACTTTGTGGGACGAATCATGGGAGTCTCCATCGGGCAGGTCGTCGAATTGTTTCGGGCTGTATGCGAGTTCCATGGCTTCGCCACGTTCGAGCAAGAGGGCTTTCGTAAGGAGGCCATCAAAGGTGGTGGATACCCAGAGGTTGATATCCGTTATGGATGCGAGCTTTCGCAGTGCCGGGGAGGGCTCGAAGGGTGCCTGTATGGTGATATTTCGAATGAGTGGATAAAGGCTACGCGTGTTACCACCGGATCGGACATATTGCTGGACGAATGTGTCGAGGGTGGGGCTTTCTGCGCAGTTGAGGCGAACAGCTAACTGACGAATGAGCCAGGTCTCAAACGGGATCAGACCGCCGCCATCAGTATCGTACACAACGGACAGGCCGGGGCCGATGATAGGTATCACGGTGCGTTCTTGGATGAACGCGATAAGCATCTCCCATTCCGCTTCTGTGAACGTATCGATTTTCATTGGTTAGGGGCGCGTATGATCAAGGTATTGGAAAAATAAAGGCTGCTGTGAATGAAATTACAGTCAGTTATCACCACTAGGGACAACCGAGCAAGTTATTTTCAAACACTTGTCGGCGACTGAGCAAAAGTGGATTTAATTGTCTGAGCAAAAGTGGACAGTTGTTCGTGAGTTTTGAAGCTGCTTAAAGGCGGTATTCCGCGAGGATGTTGGTCCACTGTGGCGCTTGTGGGGTGGGCGGACGGGAGATGACCCGGAAGCTCTCCGGCTGTTGGACGATGGTCACCTGTTTGGTTTCTCCGGGTGTGATCTGCCACCGGCGGCCCAGGAAGCTGATCTCCCCGGCTTTCTGGACGACGCGGGTGTGGTGGATGGCCAGGTGCAGATCGAGGAGTTCCGGTGGGGGTGACGGCCGCCAGCAGGCGCTTTGTTCCAATTGGCTTTTCTCGACGGCTTGGAGGGGCGTGAGTTTGGTGGTGCGCGAAATGTGGTGTTGGTGATGCCACTGGATTTGGGACGCAAGCAACTCGTTGGCTTGCTCCCTGCTGCCGACTGATTCCATGGCGAAGAGCGCGGGAAGCCGCTTCTGCCAAAAGTCGAACTGGCGCTCGACCTTGCCCTTCGACTCGGGATCTTTGGCAACAAGGTGGCCGACACCAAGGCAGCCGAGGGCGCGTTGGAACTGGGAGAGCGTGTCGGTGTCGCCGGCTTTGCGTGATTCGTGCCCGAAGAGGCTCAGGCCATCGGTGTAGAAGTCGTTCGGCAGGCCGTGGGTGAGGAAGATTTTCCTGACATGGGCGAGGTGGGCGAAGGTGGTTTCAGCTTCGATGAAGGCCGCTCCGACAATGAAACGGGTGGCGTCGTCGATGGTCAGGGCGAGGATCTGGAGCTTTTCGCCGGGCCACCATTGGTGAGGGGAGCTGTCGTGCTGGAGGAGATCGCCATAGCCCTTGCGCTGCCATCTGCGGCGGGGTTTAGGGCCGCGTTTGAGTGGTTTGCGCAGCAGCTCGGCCATGTGTTTGAGGACATGGCTGCGGACGTTGGAGGCGGAGCGTTTGAAAGCGAAGCGGCGGTGGAGTTCGTCGGCTAGGAAGCTGAAGTTGGGAGCAGCGTCCGTGGCGAGGGTGAGGCGCAGGAAGGCTTGCGCCTCGTCGGGCCAAGGGGGGCTGTGATCGCCTCCTGATGGCACTAACGGGAGATGGCGTCCTGCCGTGAGCCAATGCGTCCTGAGGGTGTAGAGGCGTGATCGGCCCACTCCGAGCCGGGCACAGGCGTCGGTGGAGGAGAGCTGTCCGTCGTTGAACGCGGCAAGGGTTGCTTCGACGACTTGGAGAGGCAGGCGGTGGAAGAGCTGTTTGTTTTCATCCGCAAAATCTGGCCACGCCCGCCACTCGCCGACCAGCGCCGATGGGGCTCTGCCCCAAACCCCGGAGTTTATCGAATGGGAGCGATTGGCTCCGGGGAAAGCATCCCTTCCCCGGAGCGCGGTTCCCCTCTTGGGAGCCTATCGCACCGGCCGGACTACTCGGGTTGCTCTCCAGCAGAGCCCTATCCGTTCCGGCGGTGAAGCCAACGGGAAACATTGAATGCGGGGATGCCAGAGCAATCGCCCGGCCGATAAAGAAATCCACTTTTGCCCAGAGTAATTCTGTCCACTTTTGCTCAGCCCGCTACAGAACAAGGATTCCGGAATGGGGAAACGGACTCCTCATTTCCTTGCAATCAGAGTTTCCGCAGGGATCCGATACCGGCGAGATCGCGATCTTCGCGGGCAGCCTGGATGAAGGATTCATCCATGGTGATCGCCTGTTTCAAATGACTCCGGGCGCGGGCGGACTCGCCCAGAGTCCAGAGGTAGCAAGCGAGGTTGTAGTGGAAGATGGCCATTTCAAACAAGGTCTTTGGCCCGCGCAGCAGCCAGTTGCACGCGGCGAGGGTATCGCCCGTTTCGTGGAGGCAAAACGCCGCCCGCAGGAAAAAAACCGGTTCATCGGCGGCCTTGAGACAAAGCAGGCGGGCCGTGTCTGC
>JBGSRM010000294.1:0-10972 GCA_041737575.1 Akkermansiaceae bacterium | reverse complement strand
AAAACCTTGCCCGAACTCCTCGCTCACCATCCCACACGTCAACTCCGGGCATGGGTCGCCGGTTGCTCAACGGGAGAGGAAGCCTACACGCTCGCCATCGTGTTCCGAGAAGTGGTGGCGCACCTTAAGCCGGGGAAAAATTTCAAGCTGCAGATTTTCGCGACAGATCTGGATCGGGACGCGATCGACAGGGCGCGGCAGGGTGTGTTTTCGGAAAAAATTTCCGCGGATCTGACCCCGGAGCTACTGCGACGTTATTTCAGCCAGGAAGAAGGCGGATACCGCGTTCGCGCCGAGATACGCGAGATGGTTATTTTTTCACCGCACAGCGTCATCATGGATCCGCCTTTCACCAAGTTGGACATACTGACGTGTCGAAACCTGCTTATCTATCTGGCGCCGGAGATGCAGAAGAAGCTCTTTCCGCTTTTTCACTACAGTCTCCATCCGGGCGGGCTGTTGATTCTGGGCAACGCCGAAACCATCGGACAGTTCACGGGTTTGTTTGCAACTGTGAGTGGAAAGTCCCGGATATACCGGCGGCTTGCCTCCGCCATACGGCCGGAACCCATTGAATTTCCATCCTCTTTCGCATCAGCCCCCGACCCAGGCACCGATGTGCAAGAGGGTCGCAAACCGGTTCTCAATATCCAGACACAAGCCGAACAGTTGATCCTCCGGCGATACGCTCCGCCATCCGTGCTGGTGAATGAATTGGGAAACATCATTCATATCAGCGGAAAGACCGGCAAATACCTGGAACCTGCGGCCGGGAAAGCCGATCTCAATATTTTCGCGATGGCTCGCGATGGGTTGCGGGATGATTTGGCATCCGCATTTCAAAAAGCTCTGCGTCAGACCGGCCCTGTAATCCTTCGCGGTTTGAAAATCGATACGAACGGCGGCATTCAACATGCCGATCTGGTCGTCGAGCGCCTGGAGGCATCGGAGTCGCTTGCGGGATTGGTGATGATCATTTTCCGGGACATCGAAGCACCGCCTGAGGTGAAAACCAAGGGTAAGTCAGGCGGAAAAAGCGCGAAGAACCCGCGTTTGGAAGAACTCGAACAGGAGCTCCGCAAGAACAGCGAGGAACTGCGCAATACGCGGGAGCAAATGCAAACCACCCAAGAGGAACTCAGATCCTCGAATGAAGAAATGCAGTCCACCAATGAGGAGATGCAATCCACCAACGAGGAACTCACCACCTCGAAGGAGGAAATGCAGTCTCTCAATGAGGAATTGCAAACCGTCAATGCGGAGTTGCAGGGCAGGCTCGACGAACTTTCTCTGACGAACAACGACATGAGGAATCTGCTCAACAGCACGGAAGTCGCCACCGTTTTCCTGGATAAGGAGCTGAGAATCCGGCGTTTTACAACGCAGGCCTCGAAGATCACCACGCTCATTCCCGGGGATGTGGGCCGACCCATTTCCGACATTGCCTGCGATCTGTTTTATCCCAATTTGTGCGAGGATGCGCGGGAAGTCCTGCGCAAGCTGGGCTACGTGGAGAAGTCAATCCACACGAGCGAAGGTGCCTGGTTCAGCGCGCGCATCATGCCCTACCGCACGGAGGACGACCGCATAGACGGCGTGGTAATTTCCTATTGGAACATCACTGCCGCCAAGGAATTGGAAGCTAAATTGCAGGAGATGCAGCTCGCCTTGGAAAGCCGACTTGCTGGAAAATCCACCGAACTCAACAAGGCCAAAACGGAATTAAAAGCCGAGCGCAAGCTGACGAGGGACACCCCCGCGAAGCCGCTGAAAAACTAACAGATCCATCATGCCCTCAAAACCGAATATCCCCACAAGCCGCGACACCCTGCGCACCCGTGCTGAAAAACTCGTCACCAAACCGGCAAAGGCTCATGCCGATGCCGAAGCGAGTCGGATGCTACACGAGCTGAATGTCTATCAGATCGAGCTTGAGTTGCAAAATGCCGAACTGCGCGCCGCGCGCGACGAGTCGGAAGCCATGCTGCACAAATACACCGAACTCTACGATTTCGCGCTGGTCGGCTACTTCACCCTGACTGCAAGCGGCATGATCCAACTCGTAAATCTAACAGGTGCCTCCATCCTGGGGATTGACCGCTCGAATCTGATCGGTCGTTCCTTTGCCATGCTGGTAACCCAGAGGCAACGCGCCTATTTCAAGGCCTATCTCAAGCAGATATTTGCCGCAGAATCCAAACAAGCCGGAGAGTTCGAGCTGGCGGAAACAAGCCACGGAACACGCATCGTCAGTATCGAGGCCAGGCGCAGCGCGGACGGATTGGAATGCTGCGCGATGGTGCTGGATATCACCGGTCGCGTACGGGCGCAGGAGCAAATGCGTTTGTCGGAAAACCGTTACCGCCGGCTTTTTGAAGCCGCGCATGACGGTGTTCTGCTCATTGATCCAGGGACCAATCAGATCATCGATGCCAACCCTTTCATGACCACACTGCTCGGCTATTCGCATGATCAATTGATCGGCAAGGAATTGTTTGAAATCGGACTGCTGCAAGACGAGGCGGCTAGCCGGCAAATGTTCACCAAGCTGAAAAAAAAGCACGAAGTCCGCTATGAAAACCTGCCGTTGGAGAGCAAGACAGGCCGCCACCAGGATGTTGAGGTCGTTGCCAATCTCTATCAGGAAAACGGCCATTCGGTCATCCAATGCAACATCCGCGACATCACCGAGCGCAAGCTCGCCGAGGACATGTCTTCCCAGAACCTGAAGTTGAAACGGGAAATCGTTCAGAGAGAGAAGGTGGAGGAAGCCTTGCGGGCTCAGCGCCACGAACAAAGCATCCTGCTCAAGCAATCCCGTTCCCAACAAAAGCAGTTGCGTGAGTTTTCCCACCGCATCCTGAGTGTCCAGGAAGAAGAGCGCAAAAGGATCAGCCGCGAGCTGCACGATGTCATCACGCAGACCCTGGTGGGCATCAATGTCCATCTGGCAGTCCTTGACAAAGGGAGAACCGCGTCTCCAGCGGCCATCCGCAAGCAGATCACCAAAACGCAGTCGCTCGTGAAGAAGGCGGTGAAAATCGTCCACAACTTCGCACGCCAGCTTCGTCCGACCACGCTCGACGATTTGGGACTTATCCCGGCGCTCCAGGCTTACATGGAGCGTTTCATGACGGAGAGCGGCATCCGCGTCAGCTTCAAGACATCACCGAACATCGACGAAGCGACGACCGTGGTGCGCACGGCGCTCTATCGAATCGCCCAAGGAGCGCTCACCAATGTGGCCATCCATTCCAAGGCGAGTCGTGTTGAAGTCACCATCGAATCCCTGGAAAAACAAATCCGCATGACGATCAAGGACAACGGCCAAGGTTTCCAAGTCACGAAGCAGTCGCGATCACGCAAGAAAAGCCGGCTTGGATTGATCAGCATGACAGAACGCGCCGAAATGATCGGCGGAACTTTCCGGGTGGAGTCCGCGCCCGGAGGCCCCACCACCGTTCGGGTGGAGATTCCTGTGGCATGAAGCGGATTTCGGATCAAGCCCAGAGCAAGCGGACCGCGGCTGCGAAGGAGAACACGACGACCATCCATTCGAAGGCGGCTTGGGGGACGTGTTTGATGAGGTAGCGACCGAGAAATATGCCGAGGACGACGGCGGGGAGGAGCTTCAGGTTTTCCAATAGACTATCGGGAGTGATTAGGGCAAGGCGGGCGTTGAGAGGGATTTTGATGAGATTGATGAGCAGGAAAAAACGGGCACCGATGCCGATCATTTCCATTTTGGGGATACGGCGGGCGAGAAGGTAAAGCTGGATGACAGGGCCTGCGGCGTTGGCAAGCATCGTAGCGAAGCCGCCAAGAATGCCGGTGGCGTTTCCGAATCCCCGTGAGTCCGCGACGGCATCCAGCGAGGCGGGTTTCCATTTTTTCAGGGCCTGTAGCAATACCATGAGCAGAACGCAGAGGCCGATGAGACGGCGCGCCATGGCGTCATCGATCTCGCCGAGAAGCCACCAACCTAGCAAGAGTCCGATGAGTGAGGCGGGGAGAAGTTTCCAGACGGGGTGCCATGAGCCGTGTTTTAAAAACGCGGGATAGGCCATGAGGTCGGCGGCGATCAACAACGGCAGGGCGAGACCGACGGATACCTTCGGGCCGTATATTTCCGCGAAGACGACCACGGAGACCATCGAGAGTCCGCTGAAGCCGGCTTTTGCAAGGCCTATGCAAAGCGCTGCGAGGAGCGCGATCATGAGTGATTGGGTATCTCCAAGCATCCGACGGGAGAATGCATGGCGAGCGGGATCTATGAAAGATGTTTGTCATGCCGCCGCGCAGGGGTGATGATACGGGCATCGCAAACAAACATGCTCCGCATCATACGCCACACACTTCGCTTTCCCGTGCTCAGCAGCCTATCGTTGTTTCTGGCTCTTGCTTGCACGACACTGGTGCTCGTCTTGCCAGCGGTGACCATGCGATTCATCGATACGATCATCGGGCAAAACAGGCCGGATTTGATTTTATCGACCGCCTTGATCGGCGCGGGCTCGATTTTGCTACGGCAGATTTTATTCACCCTTCGTTCGTATCTCAACAACCACCTCGAGTTGAAACTGACGCACGTGTTGCGTGTGGAGCTTTATGACAAGCTACAGCGTTTGCCGATACCGTGGTTCGATAAGAACTCATCGGGCGAGATCATGTCGCGGGTATCGAATGATGTGCCTGCGACGAACCGCGTGATGATCGAGGGCTGCGATCAGGCGATTGCGGCGGCGTTGCAGTTTTTCATCGTGTTGGGATACATGTTGTATCATTCGTGGCAGCTCACCCTGATCGTGCTGGCACCTTTGCCATTCATCGGTTTTCTGACGTATTGGTGGTCGAAAAAATCGGAGGCGAAGTGGCGCGCCTCATCGGAGGCATCCTCCGCGCTGAATGCGGTGCTTCACGACAACCTGGCCGGCATACGGCAGATCAAGGCCTACACGGTGGAGCCGGAGGCGTTGTCCGACTTCGGGGATGCCTCGCGAAAAGTGGGTGATAAACACATGGATGTCATGAAGGGTCAGGCGATTGTCTGGCCTGCCGTTTCGTTCATCGCGGAGTCCGGCATCATGCTGATGGTGGCGTTCGGGGCGTGGTGGTCTTTGAATGGTGAGATTTCCTCCGGCACCGTGATCGCGTTCCTGGTGGCCTGGGGGTTCCTTTTTGAACCGATCTCGCGCATCAATCCGCTTTCGCAAACTTTCACGGTAGGATTGGTCTCCGCGCAGCGGATTTTTGCGATCATCGATACACCGGATGAAACGCATTTGACGGAAGGAAAACATCCCGATCAGTTCATCGGCAGGATCGATTTCGAGGATCTTAGTTTTTCCTACAACAAGGAAACGTCCGCCTTGCGCAACATCGAACTCACCGCTCTTCCCGGACAAACCATCGCCCTCGTGGGTGCGACCGGATCTGGAAAATCGACACTGCTGAATCTGCTCTCGCGCTTTTACGAGCCGACATCAGGCCGCATTCTGTTAGACGGGGTGCCGATCTCAGAAATTTCAAAGGAATGGCTGCGTGATCAAACAGGCTTCGTGACGCAGGAGCCGTTTCTTTTCAACACGACGTTGCGCGACAACCTGAATCTGGCGAAGACCCAGGCGACGGATGAGGAGTTGTGGGAGGTTTTGGAAATGGCGAACGCGGCGGCGTTCATCCGTGAACTTCCCGAGCAGCTTGATACGGTGGTGGGCGAGCGCGGCATTCGATTTTCAGGCGGTGAGAAGCAACGGATATCGATCGCTCGCGCGTTGTTGAAGAACCCTCCCCTGCTGTTGTTGGATGAAGCGACCTCCGCGTTGGACAACACGACGGAAAAGCTGGTGCAGCAGGCATTGGAGAGGCTTCGAGCGAATCGCACATCGTTCGTTATCGCGCACCGCCTTTCCACGATACGCAACGCGGATCTGATCTGTGTTTTGGATCACGGCTGCCTTGTTGAAAAAGGCACGCATGAGGAATTGATGGAGATGAAAGGATACTACTATCGCCTTGCGCAAAGCATGGCACCCGTGAGTACGACATAGAAGTCAAGCATCACTTCCTTCTCGACCGGCGTGGTTCTTATCGGTATGGTGAAGCCTGACTCGATTTTTTATGGAAACTCTTCTTCAACTCCCCACCAATTCCGCACCAAGCACTCTCACGGAAGTGCTCAACTCACTGAAAAAGGAGCACCTTGAGCCGCGCTTGGAATCGAAGGCTTGGGGTGACTGGATATACCTTGAGGGATACAACTCCGTGATCAGCATCGAATCGAATCGCGGGTTGTCATCATCCGCGACGATCGAGCACGCCGAGGGCGAGGAAACCGGCGAGCTCGTCCTGTGTATTTTCCGAGCCTTCTCACGACTTGGCTGGCATGGAATGGATGAAGATGGTGAGTTTACACTTGGATGATCATGAAACATCTGATCCTTCTGCTGTTTTTCATCGTGGGCATCACGCAAACCAAGGCGCATCAGGTGGATGCGGTGGAGTTGGAGTTGTTACAAGCGGATGGCGAGTGGAGATTGGTGGGACTGCTGGATGTGGGCTACATGCTGCCGGGCGAGCGGGGAGATGCGAACGCGCCGCCTCGCTTCCGTGAGGATGTGATGAAGTTTTCCGCAGAGGAGTTGAAAAAAATCGCCGACCAGTCGGAAGCGACGATGCGGCGGATTATGGTATTGAAATACAACGGAGAGGTCATGCCATGGCGGATTCGTTTTCCTGATTTTGAGAAGGAACCCATTTCCCTGCCGGATGATCCGGGAGGTTGGGCTTTGTTGAGCGCGGTGATTTCGATGGATCGACAGCCCGGCCCCGGAAAGCTGGAAGTATCATGGCAGGACGACCAACAATCCGAACTCATTATCGAAATCACGGAGGGCGAGGAGGGGAGGGTGTTCAGTGTTCCATCCGGGACATCCGAAACATTGCTTCACGTGGCGGCCGGTGAGGTAATGGTAGATGGAAAGACTCAATCCATCGTCACTTTGCCATCTCGGTTCGCACAAGCAAAGAGCTGGTTGCTTTCGGGCTATCTGCATGTGGTGCCGATAGGCATCGATCACGTGCTATTCATTCTCGGCCTGTTTCTGATGGCGCCGAGATGGAAACCGTTGCTGGGGCAGTCGTTGCTATTCACCTTGGCGCATTCGATCACCCTCGCGCTCACCGTGCTGGGTTTCATCACCTTGCCTGATCGATTGGTGGAAATCGTCATTGCTGCGAGCATCGCGTGGATCGGAATCGAGAACCTGATCGTGAAGGATTTGAAACGCGCCCGCTTGATCGTAGTTTTTTGTTTCGGGCTGCTGCATGGCATGGGCTTCGCAGGCGTGTTGATGGAAAAGATCGGAGCTCTCTCCGGCAACGAGGTCATCCTGCCCTTGGTTTCGTTCAACATCGGCGTCGAGCTTGCCCAGATATCGATCATCATCGTTGCGTTTTTACTGCTCATGCCGCTTCGCAAGTGGACGAAGCAAATCCGATTCGGTGGGTCGATCCTCATCGCGTTCGCAGGGCTTTTTTGGATGTGCGAGCGGATATTTGCGTGAACTCTACGATCAACAAACATCGGTTTCTCATCCAAAAATAATCTCTCTAAGAATTTGGCGATGAATTCGTTGCAAGAAATACCTTTGTGGTTTTTTGCCTTGTATCTACGATGCGATTTTTATCACCCACCCCACCCCCGTTCCGTGAATCGCACTATTTTTTCCATATCAGCAGTCCTTGTTTTGATCTCTCCCCTGGCATCGGCAGCTACATCCATTGACGCTGTTTATTTTGCACAAACTCACGTTCAGAAAGCGACCGACCCCTACTTCGTTATCGTTGGTAACCGTGAAGCTTTGGTAAAAGCTCACATCGTTGATCCCGCTACTCCCTCCGCGCCCGCTGTGACCGCCGTTCTCAGCCTTAACGGCGACACACTCAATCTACCTCTCACCGGCCCCGCCGTTCTACCAGCTTCCATCCCCGATGGCCCGGGCGTAATCCAGCACACGAACGCAAATAGCTTCACCGCCATCATCCCTGCGGCATGGGTCAAGCCTGGCCTCAGCGTAACCATTCAGGCGGGTGTTGCTCAGGCGAATTTTCCCAGCCTCAGCATAGGCGCACCGACAAAGGTCATCATGACCATGACCGACGTTCACTTCTTCTCGCTCGCTCCGGGCGATTATCCCGCTGGTTGGAACAATGAAATCGAAGCCAAGTGGCCAGTATCTAGCTTGGATGTCCGCCGCGCGAACGATGTCGTTTTTCCCGAGCTCGTCATGCCACCGCGTTCTCCTGCCCCTGCCGCCCGCGTCATTTCAAAACAAGATTACACCAATCAAACGGGCCTCAGCTGGGATGGTGAAAACACCGCTGCCACCGCATGGAATGTCGCCCTCCGCCGTGCTGCAGGTCGCACAGTTGGTTATAGCCTCTATTATCTGAATAAATACAACGTCGCCAATGAAGGCGTAGCTGGTGGATTCAGCGGTGTGGGCACTGGCAACGCCGGCAGCCTCGGCATCCTCCACCACGAGCTAGGACACGCCTTGTCCCTACCTCACTGGGGCGATAGCGCGGCTTACCCCTACAAAGGTGTCATGCACGGCATCCAGCCACCCGCCGTTTACAATCTAACTCACGCAGGCCCCACCTGGGCTTTCCACCTGCCCACCCGCGCGTATATTCCCTGCACGATTCAACCCAACAATCCAGACGGACGCCCTGCGGGCACTTACAAGGTGGACCCCATGCAGGGCGGCGGCGTCGGAAGCCAGGAACCCGGCTACCTGATGAATCATTTTTCCGACTACTCGGTACATCAGATGCGGAATTACCTACAAAACACCGTCGTCGTCTGGAATGAAACTCTCGGTTCCTATGCCAAGTGGAATGCCACTACCCAAGACTACACCACTCTCCTGACGAACAATGGCGTGCAATATCCCCTCCTCCGCGACCAGAGCGTAATCAGCATCATCGCCGCTGTGTCCGGTGCGAGTCCCGATGTCTGCATGGTCTATCCTCCTGTGGGTCCTTACACCACTGGCTTGATTCGCTTATTCGATCCCACCAATGCCGCCGACCGCGCCGCCGCCGCCGCCACTTTCAGTCCTGCAGGTGGCAGCGATGCCTGCCTACGTGTCACCCAAGGCGGTAGTGTCAAAACCTACATGCTCGCCGCGTCTTATGATACCAGCGCCGATCCTCTCAACGCCGCCAGCCTTTTCACCGAGGGTATCAACCTCCCCGCCGCCGATGGTGCCGTCACCCGAGTCGAACTCCTCCTCACACCCGATGCCCAAATCAATGGCCTGCCCGTAAATCCTGAAGTTCTCTATACTTGGACCGCAGCCGCCACTCCTCCCAGTCCTAACCCCGCGACCTTCGCTGTGGCACCCACGGCTGACGGGCCATATGCCATATCGATGACGTCGACAATCGGCACCGCAGACAGCGACTCCAACGGACGCATCGAATACCTCTTTACCGAGACCACCGGCAAACCAGGTGGTAGCAGCAGCACATGGCAAAGTAGCCCGACCTATACCGACCTCGGGTTACAGCCCAACACCGAATACCGCTATACCGTCACCATGCGTTCGGGAGTTTCCAAAAGCCAGACAACGCCCTCCCCACCCTTCGCCGTCACCACCGGGGTAGGAACCGCCACACTTACAAGACTCATCGCAGGCGATGCAGCCAACACAAATGGCTGGCTCAATGGCACATGGCAGCCAGCGATTCCCTCAAGCATAATCGACGCGGAAATTGCCCCTGCCGTGCAGTTCAGAACCTCGTCCGTTTTGCCTGTATGGTCCGGCACACTGCTTTTCGATACGGGGTCTTCCATGGATATTCGCAACGGTGGCGAGAGTGTTTTGCAAGGCCCCACCAGCATCACCTTTCGCGATGCTGGCATCTACGATTACTCCGCAAGTGATCTAGTAATTCCTCCGCTCATTCTCGACGGCGGCGGATTTTTTCAATGCAACAATACAGGTGCACAAAATCGTAGCCGGACGTTCAACGGCAGCATCAGCGGCTCCGGAGGATTCAGCACAAGTCCTCAACGGCTGATGACTTATTCGTTTAATCAAACGAATCCATTCTCGGGCGGATACACCTTGAAAGCGGGAAGTCGCCACGTCGTGGAATTCAATGCAGCGGGTGCCGCCGGGCTTGGAAATGTCACCGTATTAGAGGCTGGGGGAGCAAATGCGCCCCTCAGTGCCGTCATCCGCTTGGGAGCGAACAATGTGTTCCATCCGTCCGCGACTCTCACTCTCAATGGCAAGGGCTGGAATAATCTTACCGGGGGAGTTTACCCAAGCCGCTTGACCCGTATCGATATGAAAACATTCCATGCGACGGTTGCTCGATTGATAATTGATGGTGTGGAAATGGCTGCTGGCACCTACACAGGAACAGCTGGCACACAAGACTGGATCGATGGCACAGGGACTTTGACTGTAACGGGAATGACACCTTACCTGGAATGGATTTCCGACTATCCCACTGTCGGGTTTGCCACAGGCACGGCCGACAGTTCCGATGGCGACGCACTCAACAACCTCCTAGAATACGCCTTCGGCACAGATCCCACGACCTCAGACAGCGGAGCTCTCGCATATGAAGCCAATGGTGCCGTCACCGCACCCGGATCCCCTATCACCCAAAATCTTGGCAGCGGTGGAGGCGTCGATTACCGGGCGATCTTCACCCGTCGAAAAAATCATTATGTCGCCGGAATCACCTATACCGTCCATTTCAGTGCCGATCTCATCCATTGGACCGCTGGCACCGATTCCCCCTCCCTTCTGACGGGATCCACCAACCCCGCCGAAGTCGAAGCCGTGTCCGTCCCCTTCCCAGACTTAGTCCCCGCCACTGGCGGCAACAAAAAACCCACTTTCTTCCGAGTCGCTATCGCAATGCCATAAAGAGTCTTCCAGCTCCTGCC
>JBGSRM010000268.1:0-5299 GCA_041737575.1 Akkermansiaceae bacterium | reverse complement strand
CTCGAAGCGCGAGGCACCGGCGGTGTTGGGTATGGATGTGATGAGGCAACCGTTGGGGTTCAAGAGGTCGTGCGCCTGTGCGAAACCTGTTAGAATTTCTTCTTTGGATTTTCCGGGGAGGAAGAGGACGGTTTCAAATTTTCCGGATGGTTCCGGGACGATGTTGATGCCTGCGTTTTCGCAGATAGTGGCGAGGGGTTTGAGTGGCTGGTAAGCGGTTGTTTTTGGTAGGTCGGGATGTGGTTCCGCTCCCAGGAAGCAAATGTTGCCAAGAGGGAGGGGGTGCTCGCGGAGTGCGAAGATGAGTGCTTCGAGTGCCGGGTTCATCGCATGAATTTTTGAAGTTCCGCTTCGATGATGCGTTCGCATTCGAGTATTTGTTCGACGCGCCGGGCTTTTGCTTCTTGGGCCAGTTGTTCGAGGGCGTCGATGTCGTAGAGGTATACTTCTTCGATTTCGCCGACTTCGTGATCGATGTCGCGGGGGACGGCGATGTCGATGAGGAAAAGGGGTCTGAATTTCCGGGCGCGGCGGACGGATTCCACTTCTTCCTTGTGGATGATCGTGTGTGGGGCACCGGTTGATGAAATGACCACATCGACATCTTTGAGGACTTCCAGCCAATCGTCGAAACGCACGGCTTTTCCTTTCATCTCTTCTGCGAGTTCGATGGCTTTGTCGTGAGTGCGGTTGGCGACGATGATGGATTTTGCTCCACGGGAGACGAGGGCTTGTGCGGTGAGGCGGCTCATTTCTCCGGCACCGAGGACCATGACTTCGCTGTCCTTGAGGTGTCCGAAGATTTTTTCAGCGAGTTCGACCGCGACGTTTCCGATGGAGGTGGAGCCTTCCTGGATGGATGTTTGTGTGCGGACTTTTTTGCCGATGCTGAAGACGCGTTGGAAGAGTTTGTTGAGGACGGGGCCAGTGGCGCCTGCGGCATGGGCGGCGTGGTAGGCTTGTTTGACCTGGCCGAAGATTTCCGTTTCTCCGAGCAGCATGGAATCAAGGCCGCTGACGACTTTGCAGAGGTGGCGGGCGGCGTTTTCGTGCTCGTGACGGTAGAATGGTTCTTCGTGGCCGTGGACTTTTCCAATCAAGGATCTTTCCAAGCGGGTGAGCGCTTCGCGGGCGCTATCCGCGGCGAGGTAGAACTCGGTGCGGTTGCATGTGGAAATGACGACGCCTTCGGACACGTCGGCAAGTTCCAGGAGATCTTTGGCGGCATCGCCTAGTCGTGTGGTGCCGACAGCAAAACGCTCCCTCACCTCAACGGGTGCGGTCTTGTGATTTACTCCCAAACAAACTAGCTCCATTCAGATCAAAGCGAAAACCCCCAAAGACAAGACAAACAGAGCCACGGCTCCCAACGCAAATTTTCTACCGGTGATGCCACGGACACGTTTCACCAGCATGAGGATCAGATAGGCAATCCAAACGAGACTTGCCGCGAAGACATGCTTCCATGCACCGGGGCCGCTGTGTGGCATGAGAATACCGGCGATCAGGCCGACGGTTAACAGGATCATGCCGAGCCACAACAATCTTTCCAAGGAAACCAGCAGTTCCCTTACGGGAGGGAGGGAGCGGAACAGGCCGCTTTTGAGATGATGTTCTTTCAATTGTCTGTCGAGAACGAGGAACATCACACCTGCGACGGCGGCCAGGGCGAGCGCGCCGTAAGCGAGAACAGACATGGCCGAGTGTGTTTCGCCCCAGTGATTCGTGCCGATGATTCTGGCGGGATTTGTTTCCCATCTGCCTGGCATCAGGGCGAAGCCTTGGAAAATCGCAACCAGCGGAGCGGTGAAAACTCCGAGGAGAGAGATGCGATATACCGGGCCGACGAGGAGATAAAACAAGGTGAGCGACCATGCCAAATAGACGGAAATCTCGGCGACACTGCGGAGGGGGCAGGCGCCGCGCATTTCACCCCGCTCGATGAGGTAAGCGACTTGAAAAGCCATGACTCCCATCATCCACCAGACCGTCCACGCGCTTTTGCTACCGTGTCTCAAAGCCAGCAAGCCGCGCACCCCGGCCACGACGGCGAGGATTGTCGCGAAAATTACATACCAGCGATCCACTCCCTTTCCTTCGCCTGAGAAAGGCGATGTGGCAAGTCTTGAGCGACAGTTTCATGAACCATGCATTTTGGGATGAAATGGTTTGCCGGGTGAAAACTCATTTTTGCGGAGGTATTTACTTGAGAGAAGCGGGGTAATGAACCGTAGAGTGGGGAGTGAATGACACAAGGTTGTGTCTCACGGGAAACATAAGCTCATGAAATCAATTCTCATTCTTTCACTCATTCTTTGCACATTTGTCAGTGCGGAGGAAAAATCCGGAGCCCAGAAGTTCCCTGGGGCAGAGGGGAAGCCTTATGTTTACAAAACTTCGGGCGGCAAAGAGCGCAAGATGGAAATCTTTTTTCCACCGGGACATGATGCCGGGAAAAGCAAAGTACCCGGGCTAATACTTTTTCATGGTGGTGGCTGGAAAGGTGGGACTCTGGCGCAGTTTCGAAATGCATGTTCCTACTTCGCAAGCCGGGGGCTTGTGTGCGCGACGGTTGAGTATCAGATGCTCGGGAAAGACGGGATGGCGCAACTTGCAAAAGGTGAATCCTACAAGCGTGTCTGTGTGACCGATGCGAAAAGCGCGATCCGTTGGTTCAAACAAAAATCGGGTGAATTCGGTATTGATCCCGAGCGCATCATTGCGGGAGGAGGCAGTGCGGGGGGGCATATCAGCGCGTTGGCTACGATGAATCCCGAGCTGAATGATCCTGCCGACACGAAGGATGTGGATACAAGCGTGGTTGCCTATCTTTGGTTCAATCCGGCTTTCGCACCGGGTGACAAGGAGGATTCCGAGATTGATATACTCGCGCATTTGAAAGCTGATCATCCGCCGTCGATTGTGTTTTTTGGCGACAAGGATGAGTGGAAGCCAGGCTGGGACGCGGCTCATGCGAAGTGGAAGTCCTTGGGCACAAAGACGATTGATCTGCGTATCGCGGAGGGGCAGCCTCATGGTTTTTTCAACAAAGAGCCATGGCAGACGGTCGCTTTGATTGCGGCAGATGAATTTCTTGTGAAACAGGGTTTGCTGACTGGAAAGACAACTTTGGTGATGCCTGAAAGTGGCGAGAAGCTGGTGCCGGCACCTTGATATCGAACCATGCGCGTCGCACTTCTATTGCTTCTCTGCCTGTCCTCCGGGCTGCATGGGAAAGAGAAGTTTTCCTTCGAGCGGGAGTTGATGGGGACGCGTTTTCAGGTGGTTTGTTATGCGGAAAATGCGGAGCTGGCTGCGAAGGGTGCGGAGGTTGCGTTCGGGGTTGGTGAGGAGGTGAATCAAGCGGCCTCGGATTATTTGGCGGAGAGCGAGGTGGTGAAACTTTCATCGCAGCCTGTTGGCCAGCCTGTTCAGATTTCGCCGCTGCTTTTTGGGTTGTTAGAACATGCCAGGAGTATGGCGGAAGCGACGGATGGTGCGTATGATCCGACGTTGGGAGCAGTGACGTGGTTGTGGCGGGAAACACGGAAGAGCAAGAGATTGCCTGATGCCGAAGTGTTGGAAAAGGCACTTGCGCAGACGGGTTGGCGGTATTTTTTGATGAATGAGGACGGGCGAAGCATTGTTTTGAAACGCGAGGGGCTTGTTTTTGATTTTGGTGGCATCGGCAAGGGATATGCGGCGGACTTGATGCTCGAAGCGCTGGCGACTAAGGGGATCACGCAGGCGATGATTGTGGCGGGCGGTGATGTGCGGTTGGGAGATGCCCCGCCGGAGCGGGAGGGTTGGCGAGTGGCGGTGCGGACATTTGATGCCGAGCGTCCGGATGAGATTCTGACCCTGAAGAATGCTGCTGTTTCCACATCGGGAGATTTGTATCAATCCGTGGAGATCGAAGGAGTCAGTTACTCCCATATTCTCGATCCTGCGACCGGCTTGGGATTGAAGCGTCGGATCGCGGCGACCGTGATCGCGGATACGGCTACGGCAAGTGATTCGTTGGCGACCGCGGCTTGTGTTCTTGGAGAGGGTGGAAAAGAGCAGCTCGAAAAAATACCCGGGGTTCGCGGTGTGAAAATTAAGGTTCTGCAAGCAGAGGAAATCGAGTAAGTATATTGAAACCGGATTTATCAAATTGGATCGTATGAAAACAAACCGCAGAAATTTTCTTCAGTATTCCCTGTTAGGTACGGCAGGTTTCGGAATTTCCTCCAGCAGCGAGGTTCATGCGGAGATGAGCTCCGATTTTCTGGAGCCTGAGATCACGCAGGATTTTGATGTGTTGGTGGTTGGCGGTGGGACGGCAGGGACGATTGCGGCGATTCAAGCGGCGCGTGCTGGAGCGAGTGTGTTGCTGGTGGAGCGTGGGAGTCAGCTTGGAGGGACGATGACGACGGGCGGGGTTGCTTTCCCCGGATTGTTTGATGCGTGGGGCAAGCAGGTGATTGCGGGGATCGGATGGGAACTGGTGAAGGAGAGCGTGGAGTTGGATAAAGGGGTGTTTCCTGATTTCGCAAAGGTTCCTCAGCGGCATTATCAGAATCAAGTTTTCACGAATCAGTTTCTCTATGCGATCCTTGCGGAAGAGAAATGTGAGAAAGCGGGGGTGGAGGTTGCTTATTATGAATTCCCGCAAATCGTTTCAAAACAGAAAGACAGATGGCAGGTGGACTGTGTGGGTTTTGGGACGGTGCGACGGGTTAACTGCAAGCAGATTGTGGATTGTACGGGAGGAGCGGAGGTGGTTGGGTTGTTAGGACTTGCGCGTTTGCGGGAGGACGAGAGGCAGCCGGGTTCTTATCTTTTCATGATGGGTGAGGAACATGATCCGGGAAGGAACCAGATACACCGGCTTTATGTTCATGGAGCGGATTCCACGAACTCGCGCACCGTGACCCATGCGAATCTAACAGGTCGGAAATCGATCTTGGAAAAACTTCGCAAGGATGGGAAGAGGCTGATGCACATGCAACCGGAAACGGGTTTCCGCGAGAGCTACCGGATCCATGGTGAGACGATGATTACCGTGAACGATTACCGAAGCGGGAAGAAGTATGATGATGCGATATGTTACGCGTTTTATCCTGTCGATCTCCACACGAAGAATGGTGTGAAGCCTGAGCCGCTGAAGCCGGGTGTGGTGCCGACAGTTCCGTTGCGTGCTCTGATTCCGAAGGGAAGTCGGGATGTGATTGTGGCGGGTCGTTGTGTAAGCAGCGATCGTTTGGCAAACTCGGGGTTGCGTGTGCAGGCGTCCTGCATGGGTATGGGGCAGGCA
>JBGSRM010000287.1:0-3997 GCA_041737575.1 Akkermansiaceae bacterium | reverse complement strand
CTGACGCCACAGGTCAATACCGTTATGTGCCAAGCTTGTCCGGGCACCAAATCGAGCGCTTCGGCGGAGACGGCACCGCCATCACGAAAGACCACAAGCTCTGGCGGAACGGAAAACTCATCCCGCTGCGCGACCTTTGCGCAAGCTATGGCGCACTGCTCGACGGGGGCTGGAACCCCATCGCGCTTAAGAGTAACAAGCACGGTGTTTATCTCATCGTGGCGGAAGATGAGAACGGTGCTGTGAAGAACCTGCTGCTCCAGCCCTGCCGCTTCGAACTACGCAATGTGACGGATGTTACCAAAGGCTGGGACGACACCGATCCAGACAAGACAAAAGGCCCGTGGACATCCGTCGGTGTAGGCAAGACCAAGAGCATCGTCAGACTCATCGTCCCCGGATGTACTCCCGAGATGGGAGCGCTGATCGAACTTGTCCCAGCTCCCGGCGCGGGAGGATTTCTCACCATCCAAAACCAAAACATCACAGGAGAGGTCACCAACTTCGGCATCAGTGGTCTTGCCGCCAGCCCCGCGGCAGGAGCAAAAATCATCGTTCGAGAGAAAGCTAGGCAGGCCAACACCTCCAAGCCACTCAACGCGCATGTGCTGCCACCAAAAACGGTGAAGTTCAATCTCTTCTACGCCAGTGACCATCGCGTGGCAGCCTCCGCACTTCCAGCTGGCTTGAAGACAGCGCAAGAAATCAAGGACGAACTTAACGCTGCATTTGAGGACCAATCTAACATAATATTTGAGTCCAATGGTGTATGGCAAGTCGAAGATTGCTATGGGGCATTTGCAGCCGATGGTAAGCTTTACTACGATCAGATCTCAGCTACAAATAGCCCTGTCAAAAATTTTATGTTTAACGCATGTGCGCGAAAGAGGCAGGATGGCAATGATTATCAAATTTACGTAGTTAGTAAATTAGTATATAAGAAGGCAATCGGATTGAATGAACTCAACAAGTCAACAATTAATGCTAGTGCCGGAATTCAAACATATTCCCACGAAGCAGGACACGCATTGAAACTTTCTGGAGATAACTTTGACGGCGAACATCATTCAGATGGTCCTTGGCCAATTGAGTCAAAAGGTCACCCTGGGCTTATGGGTTTAAACCAGCAGGGGCGGACCCGCTGGATTGGCCACGCAGACTGGTATCTTTCAAATCAACAGGCGAACAGACTAACCATTCCAAGGTGATGCTACTCAAACTCGTTTTTTGTATCCCACTTCTTTTTTTTCCAGTCTCCGGGCGGCCACTTCTGCTGGATGAGGCAATAGATAAAATCAATTCAGACTCGGAAAATCGGCAGGACAACTTGAATGCGATACCTCATGAGCTGGAAGGATTACTGATTTCTCACTATCGAAAAGAGTTCGATTCTAAAGATCGAGATCTTAGAAGACGAAGCGCTGAGGTGCTGCTTTCCCTTAATGACAGCCAAACAATCGAGCGATTTCTATCAACTTACTACCAAAAAAGTAAAGAAAGTAATGAAGCTCAGGGATTTCTCATGAGCTTTTCGCGGGAGTCTGTGATACCATATCTTTACAGGGACGTTCATGAGCGAATGCCATTATACGGTCACCGTTATGAGGATTTCCATATCACTGCGCACCGAATCATCTTTTGGACAGTTGCCAATTCACGACTTTTCCCGCAAAAAACTCGCGATTGGGCACAGTTCTGCCACAGGAGATGCGCCACCTTAACGCCCTTTCCTCAAGATCCGATCTATCGTCAGCTTAAGGAGTGGCTGTATCACAACAGGATGGCAATTCTAGAGGAAAGATACCAGGATGCTATCTGGTTGCCAGCAAAGTATCCGCAGCCTTACCAGTTAAAAACCATCCCGCCTCCGCCGGCGCCACCTCCGCCAGACAGTGAGTTGCTCGAGATGCCACAACCAACTGTGACGAAGCTGGTCAAGTCCCTGCCAAAAAGCGAGGTGGAGTCGGGCGGAATAGCGAAGTTGATTTTGGAATCAGATTTGCCGTCGTATGAAGTTCGCGAAAGCAAGAAGGGGCCTGTTCGAAATACTCTTGCCGATCAAGCTGCTGCCGAGGAAGCCGGTTTCTGGGATATATTTTTGTTGTTCGTTTTGGTCGCTTTCACAATGATCGTCACTCTTCTTCTCTGGCTTTTCCGAGGCAGGGAGACAATTGTATGAAGTGCGGAGGGGGTAAAAAGGAAAGCCGATTTTGTTAGGTCGAAATGTAAACGGAAAGACGCGGTGGATCCGTCAACAGGATTGGCACAATGCAAATGTCCAAGCCAATGATGTTCGCTAAGAATTAGAATATTTGAACGATGAAGTTTCTAGTCACGTATGCATTACTTCTTGCGCAAGTCCTTTCATGTGTCGCAGCCACTTGCCAGTTTCCTCCATTCAACGAGGCCGATTTAGGATTCCGAAAAGAGGAGATTGGGGAGCGACTTAGAGAAGAACCGTCATACTATGATGAATCTCTGCCGGATCTTCGTTCGATCATGACGTTCGGCAATCACCGCGAGCAACTAAGTGCGGCTGAAGTTCTGGTAGACGCTGGTGATCGAGAGACTCAGCTGCGGGTAATTTACTCGTTAAAACAAGGTAATGTATTTGGAGTTTTCACTCTCGGATCGAGTTCGCCCCGGCAAGTGATCCCCTATCTCATGGAAGATGTCGCGCACGGAAGCATGGAAAATCTCAGAGGTAATTGGCCGGATTTATCTTATCACACGGTTCGATTCGCCGCGACTGAGATCGTCGCGGGAATCTTGACGGAAATCGAGGAGTTTCCTGAATCCACGAAGGAGTGGTTGCAATATGTCGAATCCGGTAACTACTATAAACATGTTTTTGATCTGTCGCACAAATCGAAGCTTCTCGTTGAGTGGTGGATTCTCAACGAGCAGGCATTTCTTGAGGAGCGGTGGAGTGATGTGATTCCGGCACCGTACGGAGGAAGTTTTCCGCCCCTGCCCAAGCCGGACCTTTCACCGGCGAGGGAAGAAGAAGCCCCGCCTGCCCCCACAGAAAAACCATCCAACCCGTGGAGTCTCAATCCGGTGGAAGTTACTGAGTCGTTCGAAGATTGGTCCGCTCGCATCATCCATCCTGAGCGGCGCGACCTTCGCTGGGTGAAACTCACCTTCGAAAATGGAAAATGGATGGAGCGTCCGCCGATACGCCTTGATCCACTCGCACCGCCATCCGCGCCATCGAGAAGCGTTCGCCGACCCGAGCCAGCAGTCGCTGCGGTGGAACACAATGCAGTCAGTCATTGGCCTGTGTGGATCGCTGGTCTTGCGGCGATGGTCGGTTTACTTCTCTGGTGGTTCATGTCAGGAAAAACGGCGCGAGTTTGAACCGATAGGGTCAGTCTGCACTTTTCAGCCACGGTGCTCGAAGCTAAGCCGATCTTTTCGCTACTGATGGTTTCGCGGTGGAGTTTGAGCGGGAAGCCCCAATCAGGCGACAGGAGGTTTGGCTGGCGTGTCCTCGGCTCCAGGGCCGCGGCCGCGGTCGATGATCTGGCCGCTGGCGAGCCAGGTGGCGACAAAGGCGTCTCCCGCAGGGCTGCCCCGGAACTGGATGGCGAGATCGTCCATCTGGTCGAAGAGCTCGGCAATCTCTCGGGACTTGGGGAGCAGCTCGGCGGTGAGGGTGCTGCGCTCGCCGATGGCATTGACGGGTGCGGTGATGACGTTTTCGTAGTCGTCCGCTTCCTTGGTCAGTTTTGCGATGGCGGCGGGTGTGATGCCGTAACCGGCGGCGGCAGTGGCGGTGCTTCCGGTGGCGAGGAGAGTGGCATCGGAAGCGAGCAGACGGGCTTTGTTGAGTAGCACTTCGTCTCGGAGGCGACGCCAGCCGCTGATCTGGAAGTCATACTTCGCGGCGGTGGCGAGGTCAGCGGTGTCTTTGCAATAGTTCACGAGGGCGCGTCCGATTTTGTGGGCTTCGTCTTCGAGTTCTTTTTCCTCGCGGCGCTTGTCCTGGGCGTGA
>JBGSRM010000281.1:0-2856 GCA_041737575.1 Akkermansiaceae bacterium | reverse complement strand
TGGGAGTGGCAGGGAAGTACGATGTTGTGGGGGGAGGGGATATTTTCGCACTGGTCAAGAGGGGTGTGGCGGGATAATTGCGGTGGGTAGATGGATATTTTGATATATAAAATGAGCGGGAGGGTGGTGCGATGAGGTGTCGGTTTCGTCCGTGCATTGATTTGCATGAGGGGAGGGTGAAGCAGATTGTGGGAGGGAGTTTGAGTGATGAAGGGACGGGTGTGGTGGAGAATTTTGTTTCCGATCAGGGCGCGGGGTGGTTTGCGCGGAAGTTTCGTGAGGATGGTTTGGTGGGCGGGCATGTGATCATGTTGGGTGGTGGGAATGAGTTGGCGGCGCGAGAGGCGCTCGGGGAGTGGCCGGGGGGCTTGCGGGTTGGTGGAGGGATTCGTTCTGAGAATGCAGTGGGGTGGCTGGAGGCGGGTGCGAGTCATGTGATTGTGACTTCGGCGTTGTTTGATGGGGAGGGTCGATTTTTGTTAGAAGCGTTGGAGGGGATTGTTTCCGAGGTGGGGAAGGAGCGGTTGGTGATTGATTTGTCGTGCAGGAGAGTGGGGGAAGGATGGGTAGTGGCGATGAACCGTTGGCAGAAGTTGACGGAGATGGAATTGACGGTGGAGACCTTGGATTTTCTGATGGGGTATTGTGATGAGTTTCTGATACATGCGGCGGATGTGGAGGGGTTGTGCCGAGGGGTGGATGGGGAACTTGTTAGAATGTTAGGCGGGTGGGGGAAATGTGCGGTGACGTATGCGGGAGGGGCGGCGAGCATGGAGGATGTTAGATTGGTGGATGAGCTGGGGCAGGGATTGGTGGATGTGACGGTGGGGAGTGCCTTGGATTTGTTTGGGGGCAAGGGGGTTCGTTATGAGGAGTTGGTGGCGATGAGGTAGGTGACGGAAAAAGCTGAGATGAGTGCTTGTCATTTTGTTTGAGATTTCTAGGGTTTCCACGCTCCACTTTAATTAAAGAACCGATCAGAATTTTATATATGAATACGAAAGCACTATCAATTGCCGCCAATGAAGCTCGTGGTCTCGCCATGGATGCCGTTCACGCCTGTAACTCGGGACACCTTGGGCTTCCTCTGGGTTGCGCGGAGATTGGGGCGGTTCTTTTTGGTGAGAGTATGATTTTCAATCCGGATGCGCCGCGTTGGTTGAATCGGGATCGTTTTATTTTATCGGCGGGTCATGGATCGATGTTTCTTTACGGGTGGCTGCATCTGGCGGGGTATGCGGTTTCCAAGGAGGAAGTGGCTTCGTTCAGGAAATTGCATTCGATCACGCCGGGGCATCCCGAGTTTCATGAGACGCCGGGAGTGGAGGCGACGACCGGGCCGCTGGGTCAGGGGATTGCGAACTCGGTAGGTTTTGCGATTTCAGGGAAGCGTGCGGCGGCTATTTACAACACAGCGGAGCATACGATTTTCAATCATCACGTGATTGCGTTGCATGGTGACGGATGTTTGCAGGAGGGGGTGGCGAAGGAGGCGATCGCGTTTGCGGGGCACAATGGATTGGATAATCTGGTTCTGATTTATGATAGCAATGATGTGACTTTGGATGCGATGGCGGTTGTGTCGCAGAGTGAGAATGCGAAGATGTATTTCGAGTCGCAGAATTGGGAGGTGTTAGAGGTGGATGGGAATGATCTTGAGGCGGTGAAGGCGGCGTTGGATGCGGCGAAGGCGGCGGATAATGGGAAGCCGAAGGTGATTATTGCGAAGACTTTGATCGGCAAGGGGATTCCCGAGGTGGCGGGGACGGCGAAGGCGCACGGTGAGGGTGGTGCGAAGTTTATTGAGCAAGCGCGTCTCGCATTAGGCTTGCCAGCGGATGAGCATTTTTATGTTTCCGAGGAGACGAAGAGTTATTTCGCAGCGCGGAAGGCGGCGATGGTGGAGGAGTTCACGAAGTGGCAGGGGACGTATGATGCGTGGGCGAAGGCGAATCCCGAGCTTGCGAAGCAGCTTACGGAAGGTGTGGCTTATGCGACGCCATCGGATTTGTCCGAGCAGATTCAGGAGTTTCCAGAGGGGTATAAGGATGCGACGCGTTCGGCGGGTGCGCAGGTGATCAATGATGTGGCGAAGGCGATGCCGCAGTTTCTGACGGGTAGTGCGGATTTGTTCGGTTCGACGAAAAACTATCTTACCGGTGAGGGTGATTTCAGTGCGAAGAATGCGACCGGTAGGAATATTTGGTTCGGTATCCGTGAGCATGCGATGGGTGCGATCTGTAATGGTATTGTGTATGATGGAATGTTCCGTGCGAGCGGTGCGACATTCTGTGTGTTTGCGGATTATTTGAGGCCGGCGATTCGTTTGGCGGCATTGTCGAAGTTGCCGACGGTATTCATTTTGACGCATGATTCCGTGGGTGTTGGTGAAGACGGGCCGACGCATCAGCCGGTGGAAACGGTGAGTGGCTTGCGGGTGATTCCGGGGCTGGATGTGATCCGTCCGGGCGATCCTGAGGAGACCGCGGGGGCATTTCTTGCAGCGATGCTGCGGACGGATGGGCCGAGTGCATTGATTTTGACGCGTCAGGCGATTGCGACGCTTTCTCATTTGGCTGTGAAGGTGCGACGGGAAGGTGTGTTGCGCGGAGGATACATTGCGGTGCAGGAGAAGGGTGATTTGCATACGATTTTGATCGGGACCGGATCCGAGCTTCAGCATTGTGTGGATGCTGCGAAGGTTCTTGGAGATGGTGTGCGTGTGGTTTCGATGCCCTGTGTGGAGCGATTCGACAGGCAGTCCGCCGAATACAAGGAGAGTGTTTTGCCGAAGGCTTGCACGAAGCGGATTTCGATTGAGGCAGGGGTCACGGATATTTGGTGGAAATATGTGGG
>JBGSRM010000260.1:0-8677 GCA_041737575.1 Akkermansiaceae bacterium | reverse complement strand
TCGAAGGCGAGGGCGCGTTCTTTGCCGAGGGGCATTTCTTTCAGGTCTTTGTCGCGGACTTGGACGACATCGATGCGAGAAGGGGTGAGGTCTGTGAGGGAGAATTGTTTGACGCTGTTGGTGGCGTTGGATGCGGTTTGTTTGAGGGACTGCACGGTGCCACAGGAGGTGACGAAGAGGGGGATGATGAGGGAGGGAAGGAGGAGTTTGGACATGATTTTAGCAGGTTCGTGTTGGGAGGAATATGGAGAAAAAAGGGCGGATGTCGAGCGGAGGTTTTTGGGGTGATGTTGGGTAGAGCCTAAGCGATGCGGGACGGGCTTTCGGCTTGACCCCGGTGGGCAGGGAAGTTTGATTCGTGAATGGATTGGAAATCACATCCCCCTTTTTGTTTTCTTGATGAATCAGCCCTTGGGAAAGTGGCGTCGAGCATGATTACGAGGTCTTTCGCGACGGGCGAGATGGTGTTTCGACAGGGAGATGAGGGGCAATCGATGCATCTGGTGACGGAGGGTGAGTTCGAGGTTTTTTTAGACGTTGAGATTTTGGATTCGGAGCATGTTTTGAGCGAGCTGAGGCAGGGGGATATTTTTGGTGAAATAGCGATTTTGACCGGGGAGAAGCGATCGGCAAGCGTGCGGTGTAGGACTGCGGGAACGACGCAGGAGTTGAGCCGGGAGGTTTTTCTGGAAATCCTCAAAGAGGAGCCGATGGCAGCGGTGCATATGGCCACGCAACTGGCTCGCACGTTGCAGAAGATCTCTCCTTTGCAATCCGGGGTGGGGTTTCATGATTTGGATCGATCATTGGATTATTCATCAAGTGCGAAGCAGATCCATCGGAGGATCAGTCGTCTTTGCCGTGGATTTATATTGGATTCGGACGAGACTCATGTGTCGATCGCGATGGTGGATCCAGCGGATGCCAATGCCCGAGATTTTCTTGCGGGTATCATGAAGCCGAAGCTACCGGTTTTCCTGGCGATTACCGAGGAGGACTTCGCATGGTATGCGGCTACATATTTGCGTGAGAGCGTGGGCAATTCCAACAGGCGGGAGGATTTCCGGCGGCTGACGTATGAGACAGGTGAAACCATCGAAATTACGGAGAACCAAGATGGAGCAACGGAACTACACAATGCCCTTTGCCTTGCGATTGGCACTGGGGCGAGCGACCTGCATTTGGAGCCTTACCGGGATGGTGCGAAGATCAGGCTTCGCATAGACGGGCGGCTTTTGGAATGCGCCCATTTGACGCGTGCGGTGGCGGATCAGGCGATTTCACGTCTGAAGATTCTTTGTGAGTTGGACATCACACAAAAGCGCCTGCCGCAAGATGGTTCCGCTCGGTTGTTTTGGGACGGGAAGCCTGTGGATTTCCGGGCATCCTTCATGCCATGTGTGGAAGCGGAGAGGGCGGTGCTTCGCTTTTTGACTGAAGATCTTGTGATCCAGCGATTGGAGCACCTTGTGCATTCGCCGGGGTTGGCGGCATCGATGAGCGATTTGTTTTCACATCCGGACGGGCTGATTCTGGTGACGGGGGCGACAGGTTCGGGAAAAACCACGACGCTTTATGCGGCGTTAAGGCATATTTGGGAGCAGGACCACAGCCTGAACATCGTGACGATTGAAGATCCGGTGGATCGGCGGCTTGATTTCGCATCGCAGATTCAGGTTGATCCTGGCTCTGGTTTCACTTTTGCAAGGGCGCTGCGTGCCGTGTTGAGGCAGGATCCGGATGTGATTCTGGTTGGCGAAATCCGTGATGAAGAGTCGGCAGAGATCGCGGTGCAGGCTGCGGGGACGGGGCATCTGGTGCTATCCACGCTGCATACCCATTCGGCGGCGGAGGCGATCAGTCGTTTGAGAAAGCTCGGGGTTGAATCGTGGATGTTGGCCTCCGTGCTGCGCTCGGTGATCGCGCAGCGCTTGGTGTTGACGATTTCACCCGGGCAAACCGAACAGCGGATGCCGGATGAAGGAACGCTTCAGACCCTGATCGACAACGGGATTCTTCCGAAGGATTGGCAGGGGACGCTGGCGCATCCGAAAACTTCCGAAGACGAGAGCGGACGGCTCGCGCTTTTTGAAGTATTGCGTATCAGTGCGGAGGTGCGGATGGCGTTGGGGCAGGATGTGCCTGCCAGCGAGATACCGGGAATCGCAGGGAAGGACAATTATGTTCCGATGGGGAGTTATGCCGGGACGGTGTTGCAGGCTGGGCTGGTGGCTCCATCGCGTGTCGCCGAATGTTTTCCGAGCCAGATTTCTTTGAATTCGATTGGGGAATAGGGTGGTGGGGAGGGTGGATGTCGAGTGGAGGTTTTGTGGGGGGGAATGTGATCAAATTTCAGCGGGGGACGAGGATGAGGAAGTTTCTGACGGGGCGGTTGAGGAAGGAGCGGTGTTCTTCGGGGCCGCCGGGGATGTTGGAGGAGATGAAGAGGTCGGTGGAGCGGCCGCCGTCGAGGTTGAGGGCGATTTGTGGTTTCCATGAGGCTGGGGAGTTTTGAGAGAGGGCGGTGGCGAGGGCGGCTAGCGAGCAGGAGGATGTTTTTCCGATCCACCAGCGGGATTGTCCATCGGTGATGATGAGGGAGCGGACAGCGGATTTCGAGGAGTCGAGGCCTGAAACGGTAGAGCCGTTTTCAATGAGGAGGGGGCCAGCCTGGAGGAGTTGTGAGGAGTTGGCGACGGCGGTGCGGGAGGAGCGGCGGGTGATGGAGGCGGATGATGAGGAATCGATGCGATAGATGCCGGAGCCGAGGGAGGAGGCGGAGTTCCATGAGCCGGTGGTGTTGCCGTTTGAGATGACGAGGCCGAGGGGTTTGCCTTCCGGGGTGAAGAAGCCAGCGTTTAGGGCGAGGAGGGCGGAGTGTTTTTGGGCGGCGTCGCGGGCGGTGGAGTAGGAGGAGCCGGGACCGTTTGGTTGGTCGATGACTTTGAGAGCGTGTGTTCTGTAATCGAAGGCGACGCCGTGGAAGGAGATGCCGTTGATGGTGTTTTGGGCGATGGCGGGTGGTGAGGTGGGGGTGGAGGGGACTGGTGGTGGTGGAGGGGTTTCTTCCGGGGTATCACTGGTGTCGGAGAGGGTGGGGGTGTTGGTGGTTTGGTTGGGGATGTTTTTGTTGGGGGTGTCGATGGGGTGACAGCTTGGGAGGAGGGCGGCGAGGAGGAGGGAGATGGTGAAGGATTTGGGCATGTGGGAATGGAAGCGATTTGGGGAGAAAAGGCAAGAGGTGAGCTTGCGGAGGTGGCTGCTTGGTGTATCGGTAAAAAATATGACGGGATTGAATTTACCGGGTGAGTGCGGGGTGATGGTTTTGCCGAATTGTACGATGTTCCCGCAGGGTGGTTTGCCGTTGTGTATTTTTGAGGAGCGGTATCGGAAGATGTTGAGTGCGGCGTTGGAGGGAGATTGTTTGTTTGCGGTGGGGAGGAGTTTTGAGGATGCGGATGGGAATGTCGGGGTGTCTTCCGTGGGGACGATTGGGTTGATAAGGGCGTGCCGGGAGAAGGAGGACGGGACTTCGGATTTATTTCTGCATGGGATTCTGCGGGTGAGGTTTTGTGAGTGGATGGAAGATGATATGTATCCGAAGGCGAGGATTGAGCCGTTGTTTTCGGAGCCGTTGATGCCGAAGGTGGATATGGCGGCGCGGAAGGCGATGAGGGGGGCGGTGGAAGATTTTCTAATAGGGCAGCCGGAGGCCTTGAGGATGATGGTAGAGTTGTTGTTAGAGCATTGTGATGAGGCGGGGTTGATGGCGGATTTGATGGCGGATCGGTTGGTGAGGGATGGGGAGGAGCGGCAGAGGTTGTTGGAGACGATTGAGGTGGGGGAGAGGGTTTCTAGGTTGTGTGGGATTTTTGGGGGGTGAGGGGGATATTTGATAGTGCACTGAATGAAAACCAGTATTACGAATAGCCAGACGGACAAGTGCACAAGGGACTACTCAATAAAAACATGTGGAGCATCGAATAACAAAAAATATGAACAAAAAAATAATGTCAATAGTGGCAGGCTTGCTGGCGATTGGGATACTGCAAGTAAATGCTGTTGAGGATTGGCCGCTGCCGGACTACTATCCTGACACGCCGTCGGGACAAAAGCAGATCAAAGACTACACGGTGAGTGAGATCATAGGCTGCTATGTCATAATTCCAGAAAAATTGAATGCCACGCATCCGTATAGACTGGAGGGAGTGGAGGGTCTTCAGCAAAAATGGGGAAAAGAGGCAGGGGTCTCAAAGCTAGAAGCATTGTTTGCCGCAGCTTTTGAGATGCTACCAGAGGATAGCACTGATCCTATAGAAGACGAGTTAGTAGCAAGAGTGCTTGAGATCATGAAGAACGTGTTTGTCCTCACCCCCGAAGAAAAAGTGCAGACCATCTTGAAAGTATCCCAAATGCATCAAACCAATCCCAAGAAACGATATGGGATTCGCTTGTGTGCGTATGCCGCTAAGGATTTGCTGGATATGCGGCTTTTGAAATATGCCAGCCAGCATTTTGATGACAAGGAAGTGCGGTCTACATATGAAAATGAGGGCGGTGGAAAGATCATATTTTATTACGCTACTTCTTATGGTAGTTGGATCAGACATGCATTAAGAGAGATGGATATAACTGTTCCGCGGGAAATTCAGCACGATCTCCCGCAGTATAAAGCATGGCTTGACGCACGTTGGGATGAATTTGAGCAAAAGAGCGTGGAAGTATTAAAAAACAGAGTCGAGAAGGAGGTTAACTACCCACCGAGAAAATATCTACCACGAGAAGCGGCAAGATAGTCCTTATGCATCATGAATGCTGTGGGGGTGATGATGGAGATGTTGTTAGAGCATTGTGATGAGGCAGGGTTGATGGCTGATTTGATGGCGGATCGGTTGGTGAGGGATGGGGAGGAGCGGCAGAGGTTGTTGGAGACGATTGAGGTGGGGGAGAGGGTTTCTAGGTTGTGTGGGATTTTTGGGGGGTGAGGGTGGAGTAGGGATGGGGGTAAATTTTTTTGAACAGGAGGAAACAGAGGAAACGGAGGGTGCTTCGCTCTATATTTTGGATTTTATAATCTGTTGAAGAGTTTGGATATCAGGGATGGGTAGCAGGTCGGTGATTTATGGGTTATTTCATGGATTGCATGGCGTCCATGAATTCGTTATACGGAAGTATGAACTGATTTGTGTGTGACTTGCGAAGAAATGCTAAAATGAATCCTGGCTCCAAAAGATTGATGATTCTAAAACGAAGATTTCGGAGGTGAAATAGATTTTTGATGAGAATATTATTGATCATAATTTTGATGTCGTATCAAGCCGTAGCTGCTACTCTAGGCGGCACGTTCGTCAGGAGATTATGCGAATCAAGACCGCAATTCGATAGGTATTTGGCAGATGGTAAGTCTGATGAATGGGATCCTAAAAACCAAGTAGTTTCATGGATTATAAACTACATCAATCTGCTCCATAATGATGACAACATTAGAGTATTTTTTGACGACAGAGAGCCACGGAACCAACGCTTGAGTGAATATATCACGCGCATCGATCCGGATATTGGAGAGATCGTAGTCATACGTGTTTCATCGGATGAGAAGCATCGATTCGAAGATGTTTTTTTCAGTTTAATAGGTAGTCTGATAAAAGCAGATCATGACGAGCGGCTACAAAAACTTAAAAATGATTTTTTCACTGATGGTGCTGCAAGCAAAGCGGATATTATCGCAGAGTTTGTTGAATTGAATCACTTAACTCTCTTTGAAATTGGTAAACTCCGTAAGGATGTCTTTAAAGAATGGGGTCAGGAACACGAACTCTTTGCTGCCGCAACACCATGGCAAAGCGTGGATGAAGGTAATTTTGATAAATGGAGTGAGGATGCATCTAACCAGAAGACAAAAGACCTTCTACACAAGAACGCTATTCTAGCTTACGAAGGTTGGGTGAACTCAAAGAACGAAGTAAAGTAAGCGTAATCCAAAGTGCCGAATTTCCAAATGCTCATCGTAAGAGATTTGCCTTTGAAAGGTGTGAGCCGGGGATCGAGTGGGGATGAGGGGTTGAGATGTGGGAGGGCTATTTGAATTTTGGATTGCTGATTGCTGATTGCTGATTGCTGATTTTGGAATGCTGATGTTTTGGGGGTTTTTGATGGGTTTGAAGAATGGGCTTGATGGGGGTGGGTGGGGGAGGTTGGATGTGGTGAGAGTTTTAATTTTCCGATGAGTCTGCGTAAGCAATTGAATGATGTTCTGCCTGGGTTGTTGCCTAGCAATCCGAGTGATGCGATCAAGGGGACGGAATTGATTCGTTTGGCGCGGAGGAGTTTGAACGGGAATTATTCGGATGCTTCGTTGCGGTATCATTTTTCGATTATGTCGTGTGATCCGACGTCGCCGATTGCGAAGGTGGAGAAGGGGCAGGGTTATTACCGGCGGAGTGATGCGTTGCCGGCGTTGTCGGGGGCGCAGGAGTTGCTGGCGTGGACGCAGGGGAAGCTGGATGATTTGAGCGGGAGCAATGAGCGGGTGGATCTGGCGATGTTGCGGATTCGTAAGTTCCGGGCGGTGGTGACGCGGTATTTCGAGGTGAACGGTAGGTTTCCGTTTGCGTTTCGGGAGCCGTTTTCGAGTACGTCGCCGATGGGGAATTTGTGGAAGTTTCCGGAGTTGGTTTTGGTGGATTGGGAGACGGGGGATGGTGGGGAGGATGAGATGGCGTTGGACGGGATGATGATGGATTTCAAGCAGAGGCTGGGGGTGGCGCCGTTCCGTTTGCATGCGGCGAGGTTGAGGTTGGTGGCGTCGCTGGGGACGTATCGGGAGGATTTTTTCCAGGCGTTATCGGTTTCGCAGTGGGCGCAGGGGGGTGATTTGATTTATGCGGGGCCGATCGAGGATGAGGCGTTGGCGGATGGGTTGAGGAAGTTGAGTGCGAAGTATGGGGTGGGTGTTTTGTCGTTCGGGATGACGGCGGAGGTGCTGGATGATTTGCCGCGTCCGGCGAGTATTTTGAATGCGCATCCGAAGGAGACGGAGGCGATTATGAGTAAGTTGGATTTTCAGCGGGTGGCGGGAGTGCAGTCGCGGTCGCATTTGGATTGGATGGAATTGCGGGCGATGAGGGGGGATTGTGAGGAGGCGGATAAGTTGTTGAGGTGGTTGATGAGGTGTTTGGATGAGAGGCGTGCGGAGCCGTTTAAGGATGAGGTTTGAGGTGAAAGCTGACCCTACTTCGCTACCTACTTCGCTGAAGCTACGAAGGTCAAGAAAGCTACGAAGGGCAAGAAAGCTGAAATGCTGGGAAGCCGATTTTTGAACCACGGATCCTACTTCGCCACCTACTTCGCTAAAAGCTACGAAGGTCAAGAAGGCTACGAAGGACAGGTTTCACGGATTATCACGAATGAAGACTATGGGAGTGGGGTTTGTGGTTTGATTGGAGGGGGGGCAAGTGGAGTGGGTGGGTTTGATTGATGATTGATGATTGATGATTTATGATTGATGATTTTTGATTTTTGATTTTTGATTTGGGAGAGGGATATGGGGATGGAGGGGTAGGAGTTATGGGACTTGGGGGACGTATTTTTGGGGGTGCTTTATTTTTGGTGAGGCGGTTGAGCCGGTGGAATTTGTAAAGATTCGGCAAATTTTGAACGTTGGAGAGAAAACTGCTGGAGTTGTTGTGTTATTCTGGCAGATTGCGACGAGTATCTAAACCGGTTAGGATTCATACGTAATGTCTAAAGCAATATCCGAAAAAGAGAGGGAGATTCCTGAGAGTCTGCGGAAGCAACTGGAGGATTTCCGGAAGCATTTGTGGCGGAGGAAGGTGATGGAGTCGGTGGCGGCGGGTGTCATCGGGTTGTTGGTGTCGTTTCTTTTGATATTCGGATTGGATCGTATTTATGCGACGCCGGGTTGGGCGCGGTTGTTGATTTTGTTGGGTGGGGTTTCGTTGTTTGCGGGTTTTGCGCCGTATTGGTTGCACCGGTGGATTTGGGGGCATCGGCGTGAGGATCAGTTGGCGAGGTTGATTGCGCGGAGGTTTCCCGGGTTGGGTGACCGGTTGTTAGGGGTGATTGAGTTGCAGGGTCAGCATGAGAGCGGGGATACGATGTCGCCACGTTTGCGAGCGGCGGCGATGGAGGTGGTGGCGGCGGAGGCCGGGAAGCGGAATTTGGATGATGCGTTGCCTGTGCCGAGGCACCGGAAGTGGGCGTTGGTGGCGTTGACGTTGATGATGGTGGCGGCGGCTGGATTTTTGATGGCACCGAAGGCGGGTCTGAATGCGTTGCAGCGTTGGTTGAATCCGTTTTCCGAGGTGGAGCGTTATACGTTCACGCAGTTGGAGAGTCCGGTGAATTATCAAGCGGTGCCTTGGGGAGAGTCGTTTGAGATTGTTTTGAAGTTGGGTGAGAATTCGGAGCGGCAGCCGCAGTTCGGAGTTGCGAATTTGGGGACGCAGCCGGAGGTGACGGCGGAGCTGGGGCGGGGTGAGTATGTGTTTCGTTTTCCCGGGCAGCAGGAGAAGGGTGTGGTGACGTTCCGGATCGGTGACATGAAGCATGAGGTTCATATCGAGCCGTTGAGGAGGCCGAGTGTGACGGCGACGAGGGTGAAGGTGAAGACGCCTTCGTATATGGAGATTCCTGAGCGTGAGGTGGAGATGTCGAT
>JBGSRM010000256.1:0-4330 GCA_041737575.1 Akkermansiaceae bacterium | reverse complement strand
CGGCGCATGGGTCGATTGCGACGACCTCAACGACAAACCCAAAGACGGCAAAACCACCAACGACCTCCACTACACCAAAGAAGGCTACAAACTTCTCGGACAAAGATACGCCCGCCAAGCCAAAGCCCTCATCGAAGGCCGCAAGCCCGCCGATAACGGCCGCCCTTGAAAAGCGCAAGTAAGGCGGAACCCAACGCCTCAATAATCGCTTGTGGTAAAACCCCTTACGTGACCCTCAAATTCCTCACACTCCACAAACTCCCCGCCGCCGCTTTACCGCTCCCTCGCATCCTCCTCGCACCATCCTTTCTCTTCTCTGAAAACCTCTCCCGCGCCGATGCAAAGGCCTCGTTCACGAATTCCTTGCTGCCAATCACCGCTCCATCCGTAAAATATCTCACCCGCGTCTTCAACATCTTTGCCATGCTCAACTCCGGCAATACCGTGCCATTGTCACGCCCCCTCGCCAGACGCTTGTCATCATCATAACTCACAAAATCCTTCTCCACCCTTCCAGATCGCAGGACTACCTTCGCTTTCAAAGCCTTCCGCTCCAACGCCATCCCCATCAACGCACGATACCGCCGTGATGCCTGTTTCCACATCGTCGCATTAAAGCCAACACCAACACCGGGATCATCCGAATAGATCGCCCGCACTAGCCCTTCCCGCGCCTTTTTTCCGTTTCCCTTAGACCCTCCACCAACCGCTTCCCCATAACTGCTCCAACGATACTCCGCCGGGTCTTCCACCATCCCCGCACGGACGGGATTCAAATCAATATAGGCCGCCATCATCCGCGCCGCAGTTCCGCTTTCCACGATCACGCTCTTGAATCGTTCCTCCCACAAAGTCCCCGTCCGTTTGTGTGTCCGGTTGAACCAGCGTGTGAACCGCGCCAACAGCGTTTTCATGTACTCGCTCAAATTATGCATCCGCTTCGTGTAACGCCGATGAACTTGCTCTGCCCACGTCTCATCGCCAGTTTTCCTTGCTTCCGCAAGCTCCACAGCGATCTCCGCCACAACCCCTTTGCTGTAAATCGCATTCAGCCGCTTCAATAATTCATCATCGCTGATGCCGCGCAGGGCTTCACCAGTCTCCTCACAAACAGCTCCATCTGGCCGCACGGGCAGCGGCGGAACCTCAAGCAGGATATGGAAGTGATTCGACATCACACAGTAGGAGAGCACCCGGCATCCGGTGAAATTCTCCTGCATCCGCATGAAAACACGGAATTTCTCACGTTCCTCATCCCCAAACACAAATCTTCGATCCACAACCCTGCTAATGCAGTGATAAATCGCAGGTTTTTCCTCCGGTAAATCCTTCCATGCAGCCAGCCATCTCTTGCTCATGCGCTCCATCGTGCAGAAAAAATCCCCACCGTCAATGGGTTTTCTACTATTTTCCCGGGAAATAATAAAACTAGGAAAATCTCATCTAAGGCGGCCTTTTCCCAATCCCCTTCCGAGCCATACCAACGAGGCAGCAAGTAGTATGCGCGGAGGGTATCGTAGGGAAAAAACTTCGGTTCATCGGCCTTTGCCTGGCGGAACAACTTGTCGAAATCCGCAGGTTTTGCCCCAAGACCCAATGCCACCTTCATTCTGGTGAGAGACCACATCGGGCACTCCGTGCGTTGATTGACGCATCCATCAAGAATCTGATCCGCCTTTGTGAGACGCTCCTTGAAAAGTGTTAGATTTTTCTCATCCACCTTGTCGATGTAATCGCTTCCCCTCGCATGCCATGCGTATTCCATCATGAAACGGGCGTGTGCGACCTTTGCCGTAATCGACTCAGGGAATTTAGCTATCCATTCCGAGTGGATTTTATCATGTAGTTGCCACATGCTTTCGGGTTCATCGTCACGGCAGGTAAAAGTGCCATAGAAATGCTCGATCTTCCATTCGCCGTTGCTGAATTTCAGATCCTGGTCACGAATCCCTTGCGCGATGATTTCTAACTCGTCGAACTGGCGTTCATTGTAGCGGAGACGAATATCCCGATAAAATGTGCCCAGTTCCGCGCTCAAGTCTTTGCCATCGCCACGCCATGTGACGAGACGCATGAGTTCATCGGTATCGATCTTGGAAGACGGCTTCGATTTGTCGCAGGAGCCACAGAGCAATGGAATCAGGATGAAGGCGGCGAGCAGAGATGAAACTGATGTGTGGCGGGCGCTTATGCTGGTTTTGTCTAACGCATTCATTCGTCGCGAGCGTAGCTTTGCTGTGTGCTTTGCCAAGATTTCTTTGGGTCGAGGAGACACAAGAAACGAGACTATTGCAGGATGATGGTTTCCGTTCCGCCGGGGAGGATTTCGGTGATGCGGGTGAGTTTGTTGGAGTCGTCGAAGAGGAGTTGGATCGTCTTGGAGCCGACGGTGTATTGGACTGGGTTGGCGGCGGGGTCGGTGGGTTTGCCTAGGATTTGGATGACTTGGTCGCGGGTCATGCCGGTTTTGAGGTTGGTGGCCTCGCTGGCGAGTTCGCCGCGTCCGAATTTGACTTTGCCGATTTCGATTTCCTCTTTTGGGTTGTCGAGGCGGATGGTGATGGTTTCGCGTTTTTCGTTGGGGCGTCCCCAGTTGGTGAAGACGGTGGCGGTGATGGTGGCTGGGCCGACTACGGTTTGCTGGTGGGATGCGAAGTAGTTGGTTTTTAATGTGTATTCGCCGGGAGGAGCGATGCGCATGAGGTATTCTTCCGGGCCGTATCCGTCTGTGATGTCGTTGGAGACGAGGCCGCCTTGGCCAGTGCGGTTGTTCGCGTAGTAGGCTTCTTCGCCGCCGGGTTCCAAGACATGGAGATCGATGTCGGTGGCATCGGCATCCCATGACATGACGATGCGGATGTCGGTATCGAGGTTGTCGCGCAGGCGTTTGTCGTAGTCGGGAATTTTTGGTTTGGTGTCTGGTTTCCATTCCTTGCGCTCGATGGATGCGACGAGGGCATTGAGTTCTTCGAGGGCGAAGATGGAAATCGTTTCGCCGTGGCGCTGCCATTGGCCGAGGGCGCAGTCGAGGAGGAGTTGCATGGCTTCTTCGAGGTGTTTGGGTGAGCCGGTTGCTTGTCCGTGATCGGCGAGGACGAGGCCGAGGTCGCGGAGTGATTGGGGATCTTCCGGTCGGAGCTTGGCTACGCGACGCAGGACAACGGCGGCGACGGATAGTTCTTCCGCCTGGCGCAAACGCCACGCGAAGACACGGAGCAGGGCGGCGTCTTCGACACGCATTTCAGCGAGATTGGAAAGGATGCGGCGGCCATGTTTATTATCGCCGGTTTTGTAGAAATAGTCGGCGCAATCGAGGAAGAAGGCGGGACTTTCCGACCACTTGGCGCGTTCGCCGAGGTAGGTGGTGTAGCGTTGGCTTTCTTCTGCGGCACTGATGGCTTTGAGGTAGGGTGTTTTGGGATCCCAGGGTTTGATGGTGATGGAGGAGTTGGGTGGTTCTTCTTCGCCGTCGCCTTTCTTTGGAGCAGCTGCCTCCAAGCGTCTTCCCTCGCCATTTTCTGGTGCGGGGGCAGAGAATGGATCGGAAGCTGCTGGGCTGGGGATCTCAGGAGCACTTTCTTCGAGAGATGAGAATGCATCGACTTCACCGCCGCCGGCATCGCTGAGTGCGCGTTTCTCTTTTCCTCGATGATTCGGTTTGCCATTTGAAAAATCGGTTTTCCACCAGGTCACGCGTTGTTGCCAGATAGCGACGAGGTGTTCGGTTCTTTCATTTTCAGAGGGGCCGTTTTGATTTGGATTTGATTTCATGGCGGCTTGCCATTGGCGGCGCATTTCGGGGAGAGAGGCGGGGGGTTCGATTTCGTGGCGCACCCATTGATCGATGGATTCGAGGACGATGAGCGAGGTCGCGGGGCTGACGAGTCCATATTTTCTGCCGAGGGCGAGCAGTTCGGTTTCCATTTCATCGGCGCGTGGGGCGAGTTGATTGACGCGCGCGGAGGCCCATGCGGTGGCGAGGACATTGCCTTCTTTGGCATCTGGCTTGCGGAGGACGAATGGCTCGGAAAGAGTGCCGTCTGCGTAGGAGATTTGCACGATGGATTCATCGGCGGTGAGTTGGCCTAACAACTTGATACGACCATTTGCCGATTGGCCGATACCTTGGACTTGGGCGATGCCGGTTCCGCGAAGTCCGGTGACACGTGGCGAGGGAGTAGTTATTTGCTTCCAAGCGGAATCAGCGTCAATGGCTTTGAGATCGATCAATGCCCCTGCACAGGCTTGGCGCAGGGATTCGGGATCGGCGATTGATTGAGAGACGATTGCGATGATGGAAAGACCCTCAAAGGCAAGTGGCTGACCGGAT
>JBGSRM010000246.1:0-7056 GCA_041737575.1 Akkermansiaceae bacterium | reverse complement strand
GTCGGCGGATTCAAAGAAGTCATCCTCAAAGTCTCCGGCGACGAAGTCTTCCGCCACCTGAAATACGAATCCGGCGTCCACCGCGTCCAACGAGTCCCCGCCACCGAAACACAAGGCCGCATCCACACCTCCACCATCACCGTCGCCGTCCTCCCGGAAGCCGAGGAAGTCGATGTCGATATGAACCCCAACGACCTCCGCATCGAAGTCTGCCGCTCCGGCGGCGCCGGCGGCCAACACGTCAACACCACCGACTCCGCCGTCCAAATCTTCCACATCCCCACCGGACTATACGTCCGCTGCGAACACGGACGCTCCCAAATTAAAAACAGGGAACTCGCCCTCCAAATCATGCGCTCCAAACTCTACGAGAAAAAGATGCAGGAGCAACAAGCCGCATACTCGGAAAACCGCCGCTCCCTCATCGGCTCCGGTGACCGCTCCGAAAAAATCCGCACCTACAACTTCCCCCAATCCCGCTGCACCGACCACCGCATCGGCTTCACCTCCCACAACCTAGACGCCATCATGGCCGGCGACCTCCACGAAGTCACCGCCCAACTCATGAAACACGAAATGGCCGAACGCCTCTCCGAAGCCGGCCTATAACTCAGAAACCTACTGGTTTCAAGCATCCTGCATCCATACCTCCAACATATTCACAAGAAACCAACGTTCGTTTCAATCTAACGCTCGTACCGCGATTCATCACCGATCCTACTCCCAAACGCTTGTGAAAAATTTCACAAGCTCAGTTTGCCTTATCCCACCAACCATGCAACGCTCACCCCATGTCGGTCTCGCCTAAAAATACACGCCACGTCCTCATCATCGGCGGCGGCTTTGCCGGTCTCGAGTGCGCTCGCAGACTCGCCAACAATAAAAAATTCCGCATCACCCTTCTGGACCGCACCAACCACCATCTCTTCCAACCCCTCCTCTACCAAGTCGCCACCGCTTCCCTCGCCGCCCCTGACATCGCAAAATCCATCCGCCAAATCCTCGCCGATGCCCCCAACGTCACCGTCCTCATGGACGAAGTCACCAACATCTCACCCAACGAGAAAACCGTCACTGGTAAATCCGGCACAGTCTTCTCCTACGACTACCTCGTCCTCGCCGCCGGGGCCCGCACCGGCTTCTTCGGAAACGACCACTGGGAAGAGCACTGCCTCGGTCTCAAAACCCTCGCCGATGCCCAGGACATCCGCCGTAAAATCCTATCCAACCTCGAACGCGCCGAACTCACCGATAACTACGCCGAGCGCGAACAACTCATGACCATCGCCATCGTCGGCGGCGGCCCCACCGGCGTCGAACTCGCCGGTGCCTGCTCCGACCTCATCCACCGCAGCCTCAAAACAAATTTCCGCAACATCGATACCAGCAAAATCCGCGTCATCCTCATCGAGAACTCACCCAACATCCTAGAACACTTCACCAACGACCAATCCATCTACGCCAAAACACGCCTCCAACACCTGGGCGTCGAAGTCCGCAACGAAACCCGCGTCACCGACGTCCAAAAGGGAAAACTATCCTTCCTCGACGGCTCCCATCTCTCCGCCGGTGCCATCGTCTGGGCCGCCGGTGTCGCCGCAAGTCCTCTCACAAAATTCCTCGGAGTAGAGACCGACCGCGCAGGCCGCGTCACACCCAACCTCGACCTCTCCATCCCCGGCCATCCAGAAATCTTCGTCGCCGGTGACCTCGTGAAAATGAACGACAAAGACGGGAAATTCGTCCCCGGCGTCGCTCCTGCCGCCACACAAATGGGCGCCCACATCGCCTGCCTGCTCAAAGAGGAACTCCGCCTCGAAACCACCCGCTTCGCCGAGCGTAAACACCAGCTCCGCCCCCTCTACTCCTACACCGATAAAGGCATGATGGCCATCATCGGAAAAAACGCCGCAGTCGTCAAAGTAGGGAAATTCACCATCAACGGCTTCTTCGCATGGATCATGTGGCTCCTCGTCCACATCCTCTTCCTCGTCGGTTTCCGCAACAAACTCTTCGTCCTCCTCGGCTGGGCCTACGCCTACATCATCAACAAACCCGAAGCCCGCATCATCATCCATCCCCCTAAAAATTAAACCAAATGCCTTTCACTAGAGAGTGAATTCATTGAAGACTCTTCACCAATAACCAATAACTTATAACCAATAACTCTTGAATTTGCGGCGCAAATTCAAGAACTACTCCACCCTCCGCACAGTCACAAAATACGCCCCATGCGTCTCCCCATCCGCACGCGTGAACCAAGTCTGCAACATCGCCTCCCCTACCTCCAACTTCATACGGAAAGTAGCCCCTACCGCATCCTCCTTCAGCTCCTGGCTCTCATCAAATTCTCCCATCGTCAAACGCGCCCCAACCAAATCCATCGCCTTCCCCAAATACAACGGCCAGCGATGTAGCGTGATCTCAAAATTTCCAGCCTCCTTCACCTCCACCGCCCACGCTCCATTGATCAGCGCTCCAGCCTTGATCTGCTTTTGATTCCAAGCCGCTTGCTCCACCCCCGGCATCAACCAATCATGACTCGCCAAAGTCATCGGATCCTCATCCCCCCCAAAGACAAAACGAACCGTCTGATCCATCGCAGGCTCCAAAGAATCCCACCACGTTTCATATTCTCCTCGCAGTTGCTTCACCACTTCCGGATTGCCAGCAGCGACATCCGTCTCCTGCCCCGGATCCTTGGCAATATCATACAACTGTTTGCCATCCACCAATCTCCACCCCTTCGTCAGCACAGCCGAGTTCTTCCACTTCGGCGGCAAAAACGCACGCTGCACATGAACAAACATCGTCCTCTCCTTCCATTCCGTTTTATCCTCACCCAACAGCGGTTTCAGCGATACCCCGTCAACCTCCGGCCCATCCGGCTTCTTCAGCCCTAACAAATCCACAAATGTTGGCAGCATATCAATATGCGCCGTCAACTCATTCACATCTCGCCCACCTGTTAGATTCCCCTTCGGCCAATGCCAGAAAGACGGTACTCGATGCCCTCCATCCCATGCCGAAGACTTCCACCCGCGCATCCCCGCCTTAAAATAAGGATATTTCGCATCCATATCGATGAACCCCGCGGTTGTCCCATTATCCGTCATGAATACAAGCAAGGTATTCTCCGCCAAACCTTGCTTCTCCAACATCTCACGGAACCGCCCGATGTTCTCATCGATGTTCGTAATCATCCCGTAAAAATTCGCCAAAGTAGGCGGCAATCCCGCCTCTCGATAAGGAGCCGCATAGGAGTCCGGCACAAAAAACGGCCCATGCGGAGCATTCGTAGCAAGATAAAGAAAAAACGGCTTATCACGCTTCACCTCAACAAAACGTGTCGCCTCTCGAAACCATACATCCGTGCAATACCCATCAAATTTCTTCCACGCCCCATTCTCTAAATAATGATCATCAAAATAATCGTTATCCCAATAATCCGCCCCATTCCCAATACCACCGCCCAAATGCTGGATCACATGATCAAATCCCTGATCCTGCGGACGACACGGATAATTATCCCCCAAATGCCACTTCCCAACCATCGCCGTATCATAACCATTCGCCTTAAACACCTCTGCAAGCGTCAGCTCTTTCGGATTCATCAACGACCGGCCATTGATCGTATGCCATACCCCCGTCCGCGTGGAATAGCGACCCGTCATCAAAGCCGCACGCGTCGGCGAACATGTGGGATCCACATGAAAATCTGTTAGACGCACACTCTCACCATGCAACTGATCCAAGTTGGGAGTCTTGATCACAGGATTCCCATGCGCCGCAATCTCACCATACCCCTGATCATCCGTAATGATCAAAATCACATTCGGCTTGCGCTCCACTTGCGCTAAAACTCCTTCAAACACGAAGCCACAAAGCAGCACACAAAAAATCCAAAAATTACGAAACACATTCATGATCTCTACCCTGCTGTGAAAAACAGATACTTCCAATCCAAAAGCACACTCACACTCACCCCACTCTCCGATACAATCTTCACCACACCATCCCCATCCGGTGCAATGGAAGCAACCACCCCAAACTCCTCCGGCACAGCAGCCACGCCTTGAATCACTCGCAGCGATACCGCCTCATCCTTACGAAACTCCCGCGTCGTCTCCACCGATAGATTCCGCAACATGTCCTTCCGGGACAGCTCCACGCTATCGCAAAAATAAGAACACACCTCCTCAATACCAACCCTACCAACATGCTTGGAATGCCACGGCGGTGCCGAACGCCCACCATTCGACAACCAAAACAACGTCGCCGGAAAATCGATAGGATTCTTCAAAGCAAACCAAACATACCCATCCATCACACATGCCGACCACGCAAACGGCTGCTCATCCGTTGCATCAGCCGCGATCATCATTACCAAATCATCATTCCCACTTCGCGCCGGATAACGCGTCAGATCGGTCGTTTCTCCATCCTCCAAAGGAACCTCGCTCAAATCAGAAAACATCGCACCCGCCTTCAAACATTGCTGCGCCCCATCCGCAGGATCCGAAAAAGTCTCCGGATAAACCGAACCCCATCGAAACTCCGAAACACTCAACCGACCCTCCCCCTCATCAAGCCCCGACAAATCCAAAATAGGATGCGTCCCGTACGACCAATTCCCCTCCACACCCTCGATCACATGCTCCACATAAACCGCCGTATGCCCCTCACGCAGTGAAATCTCTTTCCTCACCTTCCCACCCACATCCCGCGGCTCCATCTCCATCACCAACGATAAATCCCCCTGCGAAACAAACCGCCACTCACAATTCGCAACATCCCCATGCGGCTCCCCATCCACCTGCGGCCCAAACGGCAAACAGAGAAAATCACCCCGCAAATTCTTCAACAACACCGGCAACGATCCATCCACCCCACCCGGCTCCCATGGCGCCAACGCATACGGCGAAACTTCCCTCTCCCCCAATCGAAAATTAACCGGTCCCAAATGCCCTCCTTCACGCGTGACAAACAGCGAAACCATTTCCGAACTAAGCGAATAAGAAACCGCCCCATGAATCATTTTTTCCATACCAATACCTATCCACCAACCCACCCCTAGGGCAATCAGTTTCAGCGTCCTCAGCTTTCAAAAGCATTACGAACCCGAGTGCCATTATGTTGAGGGCAAAGCTCTCGGTCACTCGGCGGTTTTCAACGCCTCGCGATAAAGGGTCAGCAGCTTCGCCGCCTCCGCTTCGGCCTTCTCCAGTGGCAAGCCATCCGGAACTCCAGGGCGTGTGTGACCGGTATTTTTCAGCCACGCATGTTGAAGTATCGAACGGCGCTTACCGAGGAGTTCCAAAGCCTTTTCATTGGCGATAAAGGGTTCTGCGGGCAGTCGCCAGAGCGGCCATATCTGCCGGATAACCGAGGCCGCGATGAAGTCATGGCCTTGCTGACGCGGATGGACTTTGTCGGCTGCATACACGAATTTCGTATCTGCCAGTTTCGCCGCTGCCACGGCAGTGCGAAGATCGGGCCGGATGTCGATGACCTGCCAATCCTTTTGCGATAACAACCAGGCTGCCTGCGCGTCGAGCACCGCATCGTAACCTTGCTTGGCCCCTGCCGCATTGTCGCCGTCAAACAACGGCGCGGTGATGACCACAAGTTTCGAGCCTCGTTTCTCCACCTCAGTCTTCAGGCGTATCAAGCCGTCCTGAAAGGCTTTCTGCCGCGTTTCATCAAGTGGCAGGTAGATGCCGTCGTTCATGCCATAACAGGCGAGAACGTAGGTCGGTTTGAAGGAATCAAGAATACGCCCCATCCGCTCGTGCAAATCAGGGCGCGGGAATCTTCCCCCAGCATGTCCCGGTTCCGAAAGCCCGACAATGTCTCGCTCGCAAGCCCGAAGTTGACGATCTCCGCATCAGAAAAAGCTGGAGTGGAACGAAGTGCGGATTCCACCAAAGTTGACCAGCGGCCGCTGTAAGTGATGCTGTCTCCGAGGATGGCAACGCGCGGCTCTTCCGCCAGCGCGGCGTGGTGAACAAGGAAGACAAGAATGAGCGATAGTATTCGATTCATAGTGGATGATTGCGTTTGTTTTAAGGCTGCTGTTTGGAACGATCCGCAAACTCACGGATTACGTTTTTTCTTTTTCTTGTCACGTGGCTTGCCGTTTTTGGGTGGAGTCAGTCCGTCGTCTGGTTGGTCGGAAAAGCGCCACGGGTCGTTGAGGCGGCGCATTTCGGAGAGGAGGAGGGCCCGCATTTCGGCTAATTTGGCAGTGTGCTTCGTATCCTTGGCAAGATTGGTGGCTTTCGGATCTTTGTGCTCGGCAATAAGTTCATGCGGGTTTTCATTCAAATTAAAAAGTTGGGTTTCGCGGACGCCTGTGGTTGTGGACTCGTATTCGATGAGTTTCCATTCACCCTGTTTCACGCTGCGCATACCCGGTTTCTCACCGCCGTTGTAAACCCCGTAGAGCGTGTCTCGGACGGTTTGCTTTTCGCCGAAAAGCACGGGCTTGAAGCTGGTGCCCTCGTTGGTTTCCGGGGAAGCAACGCCGGTGAGATCGCAGAAAGTCGCGAGTAGGTCGCCGAGGTAAATATTTCCAGAAGCGCGGCTGCCGGGCTTGATGCCAGGTCCCTTGACAATCATAGGCACGCGCCATGTGTGTTCGTAGAGATTCTGCTTTCCCTGCAAGCCGTGTCGGCCAATGGCAATTCCGTGGTCGGCGGTGTAGAAGATGTAGGTGTTGTCGAGTTCACCCATTTCCTCAAGACGCTTGAGCACGCGACCGATCTGGATGTCGATATTTTCCGAGCAGGCATATTCGCGGCCGATCTCATTGCGGATCGTGGCCTCGTCGCGGCGCTTCCACACACCGCTAACACTCGTCTCGTCGCGGACATTCCCGATGGTGTTATCGAAGGGGTGGGCGGGCAACCAGTTTGGCGGCAGGGGTGGCTGTTTCGGGTTCGCGGGCGGAGCTTTCGATGGATCCTTGTGGTTGATAGCACCGTATTTTGCGAGGAGCTCGGGCTTGCCATCACGAACGTCGTGGGGATGTGAAAGGCCGAAGTAGATGAAGAA
>JBGSRM010000235.1:0-4497 GCA_041737575.1 Akkermansiaceae bacterium | reverse complement strand
AGGAAGAGAATGTCTTCGCTGGAGATCATGGATTTTTCATCGACTGGATAGGAAACGACCCATGAGTTGTCTGTGCGATAATTTTCAGGAGGCAGGGGAGTGACGTGCGTGACGGATTCATCCTGTTGCTCGTAGAAAATGGGAGCAATTTCTCGGGTTGGTTGGAAACGAACCTGGTTCATGGCGTGTGCGGCCATGAGAATGGCGGGGATGGCGGCACGTGAATCAAAGTGCACGTAGCGGCGACCTTCGTTGAGGTAACGAGGGCGAACGTATTCGATGCGTTCGACGACCTGGGGTGATCTTCGGTCTCTGCGTTGGTCGAAGCGACGGAAAAACTCCGGTTGCGGGCCTTCGACCTCACGTCCGTTCAGACGTTCCTGAAAGTAGGTTGTGGCGGCGCGTCGCTGGTCATCGGATGCTTCTGGCAAGCGCTCTTCGCCTGGGCGTTGGCGTTCGAAGCGCGGGCGGTAACGCTCTTGGCGATCGATTTCGGCGCGGGAGATGCGGCTTTCGGCTCCGATGATTTCATCGATCATCTTTTTTGCATCCTCTTTGCCTTCAATCTTCGCCTTGCGTTGATCGATGTCGCGTTGCACTTCGCGGGTGGCTTCGGTGACTTTTGTTTCGGCGAGGCGTTCGGGTTCGGAGATAACTATTTTTTCGATTTCCACGATTTCTTTTTCCACTGACTTATCCGGGGTGAGCCCAGGTTTTCCCTCTTTGCGAGGGTTGGGCGTATTCTTGTCTTCTTGAAGCGGATCCGGAGTTGGATCTTTTTTCTCAGTGGTTTTTTTGTCTTGCTTGGCTTTTTTTTTCTTGCGGGCGTCGGCTTGTTCTGCGCGCTTGGTTGCTTGTTCGTTGCGCCTCGCTGTTTCTTGATCGCGTCTGGCTTTGCCTTTGTCTTCTGCTGTTTCGTCAGATTCTTCGACGGCTCTCTCCTTCTTATCCTTGGTTTTTTCCTTGGGTGTTTCCTCGGGCTTTTCGACTTCGACGGCTTTTTTGGTTTTGTCTTTTTCCTTGGGTGTTTCCTTGGATTCTTCGACTTCGGTTGCTTTCTTATCTTTGTCTTTATCTTGGGCGTATGCGGCAGGACTCAGAAGCAGGAGAGGTATGCCGATGAGAGCGAGTGGGATGTGGTGGATACGAGATTTGGGTTTCATGGTAGGTATGTGTTGGTGGTTCGTTTTTGACGTAGCCAAACATTAGCCCGCCGATTTGATATCACCATGGGGTATAATGCCCCATTGCTAGGTTTTGAAGACCTTGTCAGGCGGGTAAGAGACGCCAATCACGCGTTTTTGGATCTGCCTCGAATTCCCATTTCCTTCGTTCTGCGTAGACATTACCTGTCCATGCCCAGTCGTGAATTGTCAGATGGTGTTGGTTTCCATTGATGAGGTGGAAGCCGTTTGGCTCGCCTTTCAGGCGGTGAGAAGTGGCGGTGGAAACGGAAGAGAGCACGCAGGATCTAGCGGCTTGGCCACCGGGTAATGGCAGTGCCTGCGCGTAACTCATATGGAAGTGACCTGAGAGGACGAGGTCTACTCCGGCTTCGTTTACCGCTCCGGTGAATTCTTTCAGCCGACCTAACAGATGTCGAGCTGTGCCATCAGGAGGAGCTGCGGGCGGGTGGTGCACGACCAATACTCGTAGGTCTTCGGCATCCGCTTTTCCGAATAGGCTGGCCATGCGGGCGACTTGATGGAGGGAAAGGCGGCCTCGTGACCAATCGAGATTCCATCCGGCGGGTCGGGCGGAGTTGGCGCCGGTTGCGATGAGTCCCGGTTCGGTCCAAACGGGTTCCATATTTTTATGGATGATATTTTGGTAGTTGCGGAAAGGTGTTAGAAATCTTTCCCAAAAATTCCATGAGCCTTGGACGTCGTGGTTGCCGGGCACGATCAGTTGGGGCAGTGGCAGGGAATCGAGAAACTCTTTGGCTTGTTGGAATTCAGACTTGCGTCCGCGTTGGGTGAGGTCGCCGCTGACGACGAGGAGGTCGGCCTTGGCGGTGATGATGGCGGTGCGGAGGTTGTTGGGTAAGCCGGGGTCGACTGCGCCGAAATGGAGGTCTGAGATGTGTATCAATCGCATGGTTCAGGGAGTGGCCGTGGTTTCCTTTTCGATGAGCGGGGAAATGACGCGGAGGGCTTTGGGTTTCAGGATCACTTTGAACGGCAGTTGCATTTTGTCCACCTCGCCGTCCTTCATCACTGCGAGGCTGCGTTTTCGTTTCACATTGATTTCCATTTCCGTAGCACGCAGGGAAATGATTTCGCTATCCTGTTTCCATCTACCGAGCAGCCATGCGAGCGATGATTTTGCCATGCCCCAACGGGTGCGGTGTTTCGAGACATAGACGGTGAAGTAGCCTGCGTTTAGGCTGCTGCGGACGGGGATGATTCCGAACACGTCATCGTAGTCGTTGTTCGCGATCATGGCCATGATGGTGCGGTGGCTTTCTGTGGAACCGTTTTGTTTCAGGCTGAGGCTGAGGGGTGGGAAGGTGGCCATGCTGCGGGTGGCATCGATGAATGTTCGCAGTGTTTTGACGAGCCAGTTGCCGTGGTATTCTTCCTTTCCCATGACTAGGGCGGGGTAGAAACCGAGGACGATCATGCAGAAATAAAGTTTGCCGCCTACATCCAACAGATCTGCTTCGACCACGGGGGCAGTGACGAGTTGTGAGGCGGCTTCCTTCCAATCCATAGACATGCCGACATCACGTGCGGCGAGGTTGAAGGTGCCCATTGGTAGGATTCCGAGGGGCTTGTTGTGTCCTGCGAAGATGGTTGCGGCCGCTGCTACGGTGCCGTCGCCGCCTCCTACGATGACGGCGTCTGCATCGCTCTCAAGTGACTGACGGAGGGTGTCGCCGACTTTGTCTCCCGGGACGTTGAGGATCCGCACTTGGCAACCGTTGGTGGTGAATATTTCCTGCAAACCGGCTTCGACCAGTTCCGGGCCGAGACTCACTAGCGTGCCCGCGTCGTGGTTTAGGACCACTGTTAGTTTTTCGCGTTTCGCCGAGGGCATCATTACCTTTACCTTCGATCAAGTGGATTGCAAAAGGTTCTGGGTGAGGATGGGGTGGGGTGAAGTGCGGATTCCTAACCTCTCAGGCAAAAGCCTCGATTCGATCCGAATAGATACAGATGAGTTTATTGGCTGGTAGCAGCGATTCGACCTGCGGCCATAGCGAGGCGAGAAAACGATGAAATTCTTTGCGTCGCATGTTACCGAAGCGCAAATGTACGATCCAAGGTGGCGGCTTACTGACCAGTATGCGATCCGAGAAATCTGCATCTTTGGTGACAATTACCAATCGCTGTGATTTGGCGTGAAGCCACAATTCGCTGTCTGTAAGATGCTCGCCAAGATCTAGAGCATGAAACACTGGGAGCGAGGGATTGAAAGTCAGCTGACCCGGAAGATTCTCGTCGAGCAGGTATCCTTTCACGCGAGCTCTGCTATTTGGAAATGATTGGCCATAAGTCGAGATGCCCACTCCATGCACGCGAGAACTTGCTCTCGATTCAGGGAGGGGTAGGCTTCTAGAACTTCATCTACCGAGTCACCTGCCGCGAGAAACTCTATCACAGTCTGAACTGTGATACGCGTCCCACTCACCACTGGCCGCCCATTGCAAACCGATGGATCGATGATGATGAAGTTATCCATGTGTGGAATTTGCCGCATTTTAACGGGGATGGCAACCCATCAATCGCTAGGGAATGGTCGCTGATTATTTCAGGTCGGAATGTATTAATTGGAGCGTATGGGGATTTGATTGCGGACGCGCGAGGCCGCTCGTCCCTGCCTAGGATCATGAAAAAACCCGACGGGCTTTTGGGGCGCGTCGGGTTTTGGGAGGGTTGTTGAGGTTTATTTGCCTGCGCGGAGGGCTTCGTCTTTGGCTTTTGCTTTGGCGATGACGTCGTCTGCGACGTTTTTGGGGCAGGGGGCGTAGTGGGAGAACTCCATGGAGAACTGGCCACGGCCGGAGGTCATGGTGCGGAGGTCGCCGATGTATCCGAACATGGCGGAGAGGGGAGCCTCGGCTTTGACGCGGACGCCACCGGGGGTTGGCTCCTGGCCTTGGATCATGCCGCGGCGGCGGTTGAGGTCGCCGATGACGTCACCGACTTTTTCTTCGGGAGCGAAGACGTCGAGTTTCATCATTGGCTCAAGGATTTGTGGGCCGGCTTTTGGCATGGATTCGCGGTAAGCGGCTTTGGCAGCGATCTCGAACGCGATGTTGCTGGAGTCCACTGCGTGGAAGCCACCTTCGTTGAGCGTGACCTTGAAGTCCAAGCAAGGATAACCGGCAAGAGGGCCTTTATCGATGGAGGTTTTGAAGCCTTTTTCGACGGCGGGGATGAACTCTTTGGGGATACTGCCGCCGACGACTTTCGATTCGAAGATGAAACCGGAACCAGGCTCGCCGGGCTCGATGGTGTAGTCGATTTTCGCATACTGACCGGAACCACCGGA
>JBGSRM010000221.1:0-5998 GCA_041737575.1 Akkermansiaceae bacterium | reverse complement strand
GTTAGAGGGATGTTGCGGATGGTGCGGACGTTTTGGGTGACGTCGTCGCCGGTGGTGCCGTCGCCGCGGGTGGCGGCGTATTTGAGGGAGCCGTTTTCGTAATACAAGGAGACGGCGACGCCATCGATTTTGGGTTCGAGGGAGACGGGGATGTTTTGGCGACCGAGGTTTTTTTGGAGGCGTGTGTAGAAAGCGATGAGTTCGGCTTCTGGGGTTACGGAGTCTTTGAGTTCGAAGACGTCATCGATGCTGAGCATCGGGACGGGGTGGGTGATTTGGGAGAAGCCTTCGAGAGGTTTGGAGCCGACGCGTTGGGTGGGGGAGTTGGGATCGGCGAGGTGCGGGTGTTTTTTTTCGAGGTCTTCGAGTTCGCGGAAGAGTTTGTCGTAATCGGTGTCGGAGATTTCGGGCTGTGCTTGGGTGTAGTAGAGGTTGTTGTGGTGGTCGATGAGTTGGCGCAGTTCTGTGACGCGTTTTTCGGGCGCGGGGGTGAAGGAGAAGAGGTCTGGCTCGTCGGGCATACAGGTGAGAAACCTCAAACTTTAAACTTTAAATTTCAAGGAAGAGTTGTGGGGGTGGCGTTGGTTATGGACTCGTTGATTGCTGGATATTGCTTTTAGGGAAGATACGGTATTCCAATAGATTGAAAAAAGAAGCAGAACGAGTCGGTGATGGCGATGCCGAGGAAGCCGTCTGACTAAAACGGAGCTTTTCCTTGGCGCGCCGTTTCTTTAATGTGCCTGAGTAAAATGAGTCACAACGCGACAGTCACATGTAAAGCCCCCGATGTGAGTGCCCGGAGATCGAGCGCGGTCATGTTATGGGTCAGTGTCATTGCCGCATACATTTGGATGGTTCTCACGATGAGCATGAGCGGTCATACCTCATGGATTTCAAGTATCGGAATAATCCCCGCATTCGGATACGGATGTTACAAATTTTTCGGCTTTTCACGTAAAGGTATTCTGGAGCGACTTTTAGGAGCGGTTGCGTTTGCGCTTCTTGCCCTGATTCTGATTAAGAATCTTACGGATTACGTGCTTCCATGGAACTGGCTATTTAATCGATAGGCCTTTATCCAACCAACCTTGCCTAACAATGTCGGCATGTCTCACGGCGGGTAACGTTTCATTTTGAATTCGGGCTTTCATCACCGCTGTGGATGACTTATGAGTTGATACGAAACTTAGAAACATGGAGGATCTCCGTCGCAAACCTTGTTCCAAGCGATGAAGCAATTAATCTTTTCTGCAGTTAGTCTCCTGCTGACCGTCTGTCTCTCCGCCGAGCCTGAGGTGAAGATCGATAAATCCACGTCACCGGCAAAGGCATTCAGGATCACGCTAACGGAGGCCGCTGAGATCACGGTTGGTGGCGCGCGGTTGTCGAAAGAGCAGTTGGCGGGTGTGCTTTCGGCAATCGCCGAAGGTGTCGAAGAACCATCGGTTTTGCTTGAGGCACCGCCCGAAGCGGTTCATGCCGAAGTGATGAAGCTGCATCAGCTGTTGCTTGAATCGGGAATCGATCCGGAGCGGATTAGGATCGGTCTGACGAACCAAGCTCCAAACTCGAAGAAAGTCGATGAAGGCGGCACTGGGCAACCCGGTACCCAATCCGAGTCGAAGTCGAAGGGTGGGGACAAACCTCAACCTGAGGCGGATGGGCGTTCTCGGTAGCGCGTGCCAGGCCTCATCGTTGGGCGGAAAAAACCAAACCACACTGTAAGTTGCTACGATACATTCTGATTTGGTTTGCGATGTTGGTCATTGCGATCGGTAACGGCGCCCTTCGCGAGGCGACGTTTGGCAAGCGTATGTCTGAACTTCGTGCGCACCAGATATCCACCATCATCGGGGCGGTGGTTATGGGGGTGTTCATCTGGTTTGTTATGGAAGCATTTCCACCATCCTCCAACGGCGAGGCTTTGTTGGTAGGGGGTGTTTGGTTGTGCCTCACGCTTGTTTTCGAGTTTTTCATGGGTCTAGTGCTCCGTAAGCGTTCGCTCTCTGAGGTGCTTGCCGACTACGACCTACGCTCCGGACGGGTGTGGTTGCTTTTTCTGATCTGGCTTGGTGTGGCACCTTGGCTGTTTTATTTTCTGCAGCGGTCGTGATTCAGTGCCGCTGTGAGTCAGGAAAAACTCAAAGCCAAAGCTAGCTCATCCACCGGCGGGTATCATCCCAATATGAATGCGGGCTTCCATCTCTGTCGTGGCTGGGCTATTTGTTGAGTAGAAGAACCAACACATTCGTATCATGAAAATTAGATCCATATTGTTCGTCAGTGTGCTTGGGATTCAAGCCTTGGTCGCGGAAGAGCCGACGGTTGAGAGTCTCGCGCTGAAGATTGAGGCTCTTGAACGAAAGGTAGCGGTTCTTAGTGCTCAAGTGGAATCAACGAATCGCTTAGCTCTTGCGTCCGGTGATGGTGCCATTGTGATTTATGTGCGGGTGGATGGGAGTGTGGAGATTGGGGGTGAGGTTGTGAGTGATGTGGAAGTGGCGAAGAAGCTGCAGGCCGTTTCGGTGCAATTTTCAAATCAACCGCTACAGATTCGTGCGAACAAGGAAACGAAATTCGAGGACATTGTGCGGGTGATTGATCTCTGCCGGAAATCGGGAATTTCCAACATCTCTTTCGAGACTGCTACTATGCCTGATAAAGCGGTGCCGTCCGGTCGCTAGCGTAGTTTCCAATGGTGTGTGGGTGAGAGTGATTTTTGTGATTGTGTGTATTTTGGCGTGGGGTTGCGTTGTTAGTTATTACAAAATCTTGTGGGGAGAAGGCTTTGAGATATGGACGCCTCGGAGAGGCATTCCTGCCTGTTGGTGATTTTCGTTGAACGGATTATGGAGTGACGGTGGCTTGCCAAGGGGTGGGTGGTGGGTAAGGATGTGGGTATGGAAATGATGATACGAGCTAGGCGGAACCGGAGGAGTGCGGCGATTCGGGGGTTGGTTCGGGAGACGAGGCTGGGGGTGGAGGATTTGATTTATCCGGTATTTTTTCATGATGATTTGGAGGATGTGGCGATTGCTTCGATGCCTGGGTGTGTTCGGTGGTCGGTGGAGGGTTTGGTGGGGGAGGTGAAGGAGGCTTATGATTTGGGGATTCGTGCGGTGGTGCTTTTTCCGAAGATTGAGGAGGGGTTGAAGAGTGGTGATGGGGCGGAGTGTGCGAATGATGAGGGGTTGGTTCCGAGGGCGGTGAGGGCGATCAAGAAGGTTTGTCCGGGGATTTGTGTGATTACGGATGTGGCGTTGGATCCGTATAGTTCGGATGGGCATGATGGGATTGTGGTGAGGGGTGAGGATGGGGAGTTGAAGATTTTGAATGATGAGACGGTGGATGTATTGTGTGAGCAGGCGTTGTGTCATGCGCGGGCGGGGGCGGATATGGTGGCGCCATCGGATATGATGGATGGGCGGGTGGGGGCGATCCGGGTGGCGCTGGATGATGCGGGTTTTACGGAGGTGGGGATTATGGCTTATACGGCGAAGTATGCATCGGCTTTTTACGGGCCGTTCAGGGGGGCGTTGGATTCGGCGCCGAAGGAGGGGGACAAGAAGACGTATCAGATGGATCCGGGGAATGTGCGTGAGGCGGTGAGGGAGTTGTTGATGGATGAGGAGGAAGGGGCGGACATCGTGATGGTGAAGCCTGCAGGGCCGTATTTGGATGTGATCGCGCGTTTGCGGGATGAGACTACGTTGCCGGTGGCGGCGTATCAGGTGAGTGGTGAGTATTTGATGATCAAGTCGGCGTGTGCGGGTGGGTGGCTGGATGAGAAGGCGGTGGTGATGGAGAGTTTGCTGGGGATCAAGAGGGCGGGGGCGGATATGATTTTGACTTATTTTGCGAAGGATGTGGCGGGGTGGGTTTGAGAGGGATTTGATTGATGATTGATGATTTGAGAAGAGGGATGGAGAGTTTTTGACCACAGAATGCACGGAATACACGGAATTGATGGGAGGGAGAGATGGGGGGATATGATTGATGAATGACGATTTTTGATTTTTGATTTTTGATTTTGGGAAGTTGGATGGGGGTGTTTTGGTTGTGTTGGTTTTTTGAACCACGAAAGGCTCGAAATACACGAAAGGGAAGATGGGGGTTGGTGGGGTGCAATAATTTTGTGGTGTGGATGGCATCACGAAAATGGTTTGGCTTGGGGCTTGCTTAGGGGAGGGGGAATTGGAGAGAGTTTTTTTAAGTATGGAAGCGATTCGGATTGAGAATGTGAGGAAGGTGTTTGGAGGGGGAGTTGTGGCGTTGGATGGTTTGGATTTGGAGATTGGGGCTGGGGAGTTGTTTTTTTTGTTGGGTGCATCGGGTTGTGGGAAGTCAACTTTGTTGCGTTGTATCGCGGGGTTGGAGACGCCGACGGAGGGTCGGGTATTTTTCGGGGATACGGATGTGACGGGGATGGTTCCGCACAAGCGTGAGGCGGCTATGGTTTTCCAGAGTTATGCTTTGTGGCCGCACATGACGGTGGCGCAGAATATTGCCTTTGGACTGGAGGAGAGGAAGGTGGGGAAGGCGGAGATTAAGCAGCGTGTGAATGAGGCGTTGGAGATGGTGAAGTTGGGAGGGTATGGGGATCGGTCGATTGATCAGATGTCGGGAGGGCAGCAGCAGCGTGTGAGTTTGGCGCGGGCGTTGGTGGTGAAGCCGAGGTGTTTGTTGTTGGATGAGCCGTTGTCGAATTTGGATGCGCAGTTGCGAGTGGAGATGCGGAGGGAGATCCGGAGGATTGTGAAGGAGAATGGTTTGACGGGGATTTATGTGACGCATGATCAGGAGGAGGCGTTGGCGATGGCGGACAGGATGGCGGTTTTGTCGTGGGGCAAGATCGGTCAGGTGGGGACGCCGGAGGAGGTGTATCGGAGTCCGGTGAACGGTTATGTTGCGAATTTCATTGGGGAGACGAATTTGATCGAGGGTGAGGTGATGGAGGGGCATGAGGGTTTTTGTTTTGTGAGGGTGGAGGGTATGGCTTTGGTGGGGCGGGTGACGGAGCCTGGCTGGCGGCCGAGGGTGGGGGATACGGCGACGGTTTCTGTGAGGCCGGAGGTGTGGAGGTTGCACCGTGAGGGTGGGGAGAATGAGATTTCCGGGAAGGTGGTGGAGCGGAGTTATTTGGGGCAGCGGATTGAGTATTTTGTGGAGACGAAGTTGGGTAGGCAGCAGGTGGTGGAGATGAATCCGCAGGTGATTCTGGATGTGGGTGCGGAGGTGGTGATGCATGCGAAGCATCAGGATGTGGTGATTTTCAGCAAGTGAAGGTGAAGGTATGAAGAGGAGATTTTTAGTGATCGTTTCGTTGCTGGGGTTGGTGGTGGGTTTGCCTTTGGCATTGAAGAAGGAGACGCATACGGCTTCGCCGGATTCGGCGGATGACCGGTTGGTGATTTTATCGCCGCATAATGAGTCGATACGGAAGGAGTTCGGGGAGGGTTTTGCGGAGTGGTGGCGTGAGAAGACGGGGAGGTCCGTGTATGTGGATTGGCGGACGCCGGGGGGGACTTCGGAGATACGGATGGTGTTGGATGCGGGGTTTAAGGCGGCGGTGGAGACGGGGCGGGAGGGGATCGGGGTGGATTTATTTTTTGGCGGTGGTGAGCCGGATTTTTCGGGGCAGGCGAAGGCGGGTCGTTTGGCGAGGTTGGATGTTTTTGATGATATGCCGGAGTTGTTTGGTGAGGCTGGGGTGATTCCGGAGACGTTTACGGGGGAGAGATATATTTCTGCAGAAGGGGTGTGGGTGGGGTCGTGTATTTCCCAGTTTGGGATTTGTTATAATCCGGATTTTTTGAAGAGGCGGGGGTTGGAGATGCCGGTGGAGTGGCAGGATTTGGGGAAGCCGGGGTATGTGAGGAGTTTGGCGTTGGCGGATCCGACGAAGAGTGGATCGGTGGCGCGGACGTTCGAGTTGTTGGTGCAGGGTGAAATGAAGAAGGCGGTGGAGGGAGGTAAGACGATGGAGGAGGGCTGGGAT
>JBGSRM010000195.1:0-12863 GCA_041737575.1 Akkermansiaceae bacterium | reverse complement strand
GGTGAGTCTGTGGTGTTTTCGATGATTTTGGTTTCGAATTCCTGGAAGACGGAGTGCCAATCGTTGTTTGCGCTTCCGGGGATGAATTCGTCTCTGCGGACGCTGAGGGTTCGTTTTCCGAATTTGTGGTCGGCGAAGAATTCGCGGTAGGTTTCGGGTTGTTTGATGACTTCCGCGGCGGCTTGTTGTGTTAGGAGGAGCCAGATCATGTCCGGGCTGATGGCGAGGGGGCGGTGGTCTTTGAAGGCGAGGTGGGCGGCGTGGAGGAAGGGGTGGTGTTGGGAAGAAAGGGCTGAGAGCCATTGTTGGTCGGGGGCGGGGGAGTGGGCTTCGAGGGTATCGGTGAGGGGCTTGCTGAGGATTTCCGAGGCGGGTTTGGTCGGAAGGAGTTCTGTTGCGAGGGGTTTGTCGCAGACGGTGAAGATGATGGGTTTTTGGGGTTCGGCGGAGTGGGTGGTGAGGAGGGGGAGAAGGAGGAAAGTTTTTGTGTTCATGTGGGTGGAACGTTTGGTGATGGGGAGAGTGTTAGGGTTTCAGAATTGAATCTTGGGGCAGGATTCCCCAAGAACGGCCTGGGGCTGGAATCCCCAGCTACGATGATGTTACTAGCCGATGGGGTGCCAGGTGGTTTTTAGTTCGGTGAAGTGGCGGATTAGGTTTAGGCCTTGGGAGGAGGGGGAGAGCCAGTTGTGGGGGATTTCGGAGGGGATGAGGGTGGTTCGTTTTAGGGAGTCTGCGGCGGCTTGTTGGATGGCGGTGCGTTCGGTTTGGTTGGCGTGGGCGTAGATGGCGCGGATGTGTTGGTGGGATGCGAGGGTGGGGAGGATGTCGGATTTTTTTCCTGTGAGGATGTTGATGGTGCCGGGTGGGAGGTCGCTGGTGGCGAGGATTTCGCCGAGAAGGATGGCGGGGTAGGGGTGGGTGTGGGAGGCGAGGGCGATAGTGGTGTTGCCGCTGGTAATGGCGGGGAGGATCATGGAGAGGAGGGCTAGGAGTGGTGATTCGTCCGGTGCGACGATTGCGATGATGCCCATGGGCTCGATGAGGGAGAAGTTGAAGTGAGAGGAGGAGACGGGGTTGGTGCTGCCGAGGAGGGCTTGGTATTTATCGGTCCAGCCTGCGTAGTGGATGATACGGTCGATGGTGGTGGAGAGTTCGGTGGCGGTTTTTTTGCGGTCTGTGGGGAAGTGTGCGTCGATGAGTTCGGAGGAGCGTGCTTCGAGCATTTCGGCGATGCGGTAGAGGATTTGTCCGCGGTTGTAGGCGGAGCGGTTGGCCCAGGATGGATGTGCTTTGGCGGCGGCTTCGGTGGCGTTGCGGACGTCTTTGCGGGTGCAGAGTGGGATGTTTGCGAAGAATTGGCCGGTGGAATCGTAGATGGGGTAGGTGAGGTTGGATTCGGAACGGATGAAGGCACCGCCGACGGAGCATTTGGGGGTTTTGGTGATGGGGATGCGGGGCATGGGGACAGGGTAGGGAAGAGTCTGAAAGTCGGAAAGTCGAAAAGTCGGAAAGTCGGAAGATGTGAGAGACGGAGAGATCGAGGAATGGAGGGTTTGATTGATGAATGACGATTGATGATTGATGATTGATGATTTTTGATTTTTGATTTTTGATTTGGGAGGAGAGGTGGATTTGTTTTGAGGGGTGAAAGATTGTGGTTGGCGTTTTGGTGGGGAGGGATTTGAATCCGCGGGCTGCGAAAGGTATGGCATTGATAGTACAGAAATATGGTGGGACATCGGTAGGGTCGATTGATCGGATCCGGAATGTGGCGGCGCGTATCAAGCGGACGCGTGATGAGGGGAATCAGGTGGTGGCGGTGGTTTCCGCGATGTCGGGGATGACGGACAAGTTGATTGGGATGGCGAAGGAGATTACGGATGCGCCATCGGAGCGGGAGTTGGATGTGTTGTTGGCGACGGGGGAGCAGCAGTCGATCGCGTTGGTGACGATGGCGTTGCAGGAGTTGGGAGTGGATGCGGCATCGATCACGGGGAGGCAGGCGGGGATTGTTACGACGGGGACTCATACGAGGGGGCGGATTGCGACGATGGATCCGTCTTTAATGAGGAAGTTATTGGATGAGCGGAAATCGCTGGTGGTGGCAGGGTTTCAAGGGGTGACTGTGGATGGGATGGTGCATACTTTGGGGCGGGGTGGATCGGATTTGACGGCGATTGCAGTGGCGGCGGCGTTGAAGGCGGATGTGTGTCAGATTTTGACGGATGTGGACGGGGTTTATACCTGTGATCCGAGGGTGGTGAAGAACGCGCGGAAGTTGCCGGAGATTTCCTATGACGAGATGCTGGAGATGGCTTCGTCTGGCTCGAAGGTGATGCAGTCGAGGTCGGTGGAGTTTGCGAAGAAATTTGGAGTGATATTTGAAGTCAGGTCATCATTGAACGATAATGGAGGAACATTTGTGTTAGAAGAACATAAGAACATGGAAAACGTAGTCATCCGGGGGGTATCGATCGAGCGGGCGCAGGCGCGTGTGACGATCGCAGGCATACCGGACAAGCCTGGGATGTCAGGAAAGATTTTGGGAGCGTTGGCGGATGCGGAGATCAATCTGGATATGATTGTTGCGAACATTTCCAATGACGGGTTGTCGAAGCATTCGTTTACGATGCATGCGACGGATCTGGGTAAGGCGCAGGCGGCGTTGAAGCCGGTGTTGGCGGAGCTTTCGCCGGATGCGAGCATTCAGACCGAGGCGGGGATTGCGAAGTTATCGGCGGTGGGAATTGGGATGCGTTCGCATTCGGGTGTGGCTTCGACGATGTTCAAGGCGTTGGGGGAGAAGGGGATTAATATCGGGATGATTTCGACTTCGGAGATCAAGATTGCGGTGACGGTGGAGGAGATACACATCGAGGAGGCGGCGCGGGCGGTGCATGATGCGTTTGAGTTGGATAAGGAACCGAACTAGATTGTCGATTGATGATTGATGATTGTCGATTGATGATTGATGATTGATGATTGATGATTGATGATTGATGATTGATGATTGATGATTGATGATTGATGATTGATGATTGATGATTGATGATTGATGATTGATGATTTTTGATTTTTGATTTTTGATTTTTGATTTTTTAGTCGGGGGAGGGAGGGGTGTCGGTTTGGGTGATTAATTGAGAGAGGTTTTTGTGTTGGTGGGAGAGGGTGGGGTCTTGTTGTAGGATTTGGTCGGCTAGGGAGCGGGCGGTGCGGATGAGGTCGGTGTCTGTGATGAAGTCTGCGAAGCGGAGGTCGGAGAGGCCGGATTGGGCGGTGCCGAGGACGTCGCCGGGGCCGCGGAGTTGGAGGTCGGCTTCGGCGATTTCGAAGCCGTCGGAGGTGGATTCTAGGATGGAGAGTTTTTCGATGGCTTCGGGGAGTTTGGAATCGGTGAGGAGGATGCAGTAGGATTTGTGTGAGCCGCGTCCGATGCGGCCGCGGAGTTGGTGGAGTTGAGCGAGGCCGAAGCGTTCGGCGTTGTGGATGATCATGAGGTTGGCGTTGGGGACATCGACGCCGACTTCGATGACGGAGGTGGCGACGAGGGCTTTGAGGGTTCCGTTGCGAAAATTTTCCATGACGGATTCTTTTTCCTCGGGGCGGAGTTTTCCGTGGATGAGGCCGACGTTTTCGGGGCCGAGTCGTTTCTGCCATTTGGGGAAGGCATCGATGGCGGATTGGGCGTTGAGGGTTTCCGATTCATCGACGAGGGGGTAGACGAGGTATGCTTGGCGGCCTTGGGCGAGCTGGGTTTTTACGAAGTCGGTGATGTCGGATTGTTTTGGTTTTTGACGGAGGGCGGTGATGATGGGGCCGCGTCCTGAGGGTTTTTCATCGAGGACGGAGACGTCGAGGTCGCCGTAGATGGTCATGGTGAGGGTGCGGGGGATGGGGGTGGCGGTCATGACGAGGACGTCGGGGAGGGTGCCTTGTTGGATGAGTGAGGCGCGTTGGACGACGCCGAATTTGTGTTGTTCATCGATGACGACGAGGCCGAGGTCGGAGAAGAGGGAGGGGTCGTAGAGGAGGGCGTGGGTGCCGATGGTGATGGTGCGGGATTTATGATTTATGATTGATGATTGATGATTTTTGATTTGTTCTGAAGACTGGTCTTGTGTGGTTTTTTTGTGGTTTGCGGTGCGGAGGGTGATGTTGATGCCTAGGGGTTGGAGCCATTTTTGGAAGGTGAGGTAGTGTTGCTCGGCGAGGATTTGGGTGGGGGCCATGAGGGCGGCATCGACGCCGGAATCGATGGCGAGGAGCATGGCGGCGATGGCGACGAAGGTTTTTCCGGAGCCGACGTCGCCTTGGAGGAGGCGGTTCATGGGGCGGGGGCGGCGCATGTCGGAGATGATTTCCTTGATGGAGCGTTTTTGTGCGTTGGTGAGGTCGAAGGGGAGAGAGTGGTAGAAGCTGGTGAGGAGGGTGGTTTTTTTGCCGAGGGTGCGGCCTTGGTGGGAGAGGTAGAGGTTGCGTTGGTGGACGATGTTGAGTTGGAGGGTGAAGAAGGCTTCGAGGGCGAAGCGGCGGCGGGCGGTTTTTGAGGAATCGAGGGAGGAGGGGAAGTGTGTTTCGAGGAGGTCGGCGTGGCGAGGTGTGGTGGTGACGGGGTAGGGGAAGGTGAGGGAGACGGGGGAGGTGTTGTGGAGGAGGTTGTGGATGAGGGCGCGGAGGCGGCGTTGGGAGAGGCCGGGGATGTTTTTGTAGATGGGTACGATGCGGTTGAGGTGGATGGATTGGGAGGGGTTGTCTTCCTCGTGGATGATTTCGATTTCCGGGTGATCGATGATGAGGCGGCCGGATTGTTCCTTCACTTTGCCGTAGGCGATGATTTGTTGGCCGGTGGCGATGACTTTGGAGATGAAGGGCATGTTGAACCAGCGGAGGGTGATTTTGCCGGAGCCGAAGATGCCGCCGGAGCCGTCCATGACGATGGCCTCGTAGAAGCGGGTTTTTCCGAAGCCTTTGAATGAGGCATCGATGACGCCGCCGGTGAGGCAGACGGGTTTTGAGGAGGGGAGGGTGGGGAAGCGGTCGAATTGGCGGCGGTCTTCGTAGCGTTTTGGGAAGTGGTCGAGGAGGTCGCTGACGGTGATGAGTCCGGAGGATGTAAGAGCTTGGGATTCGCGGGTGGCGAGTTCCGGGAGGGAGGAGAGTTCGGTGAGGCCGGTGAGCACGGGGGAGGGTAGGGGGAAATGCTGAAAAGCTGAAAGGCTGAAATGCTGAAAGTTAGATTTGAGAGATAGGATTGATGAATGACGATTTTTGATTGTTGATTTTTGATTTTGGGAGAGGTGTGGAAAGAGGTGGAGTACGGGCTTGCGGGATTGGGGATGGTGGGTAGGTTGTGGGGCTGTTGTTATTTTATGAGTGTATTACAGACTGCTTTGAATGTGGCGTTGTTGGTTTTCGTGGTGGTGATGTTGTTCAACATCATTATTTTTGTTCACGAGCTGGGGCATTTTTTGGCGGGTAAGTGGCGGGGGTTGAAGATTGACCGGTTTCAGATTTGGTTCGGTAGGCCGATTTGGAAGAAGGAGTATAAGGGGGTTCAGTATGGGTTGGGATGGATACCGGCGGGTGGGTTTGTTTCGTTGCCGCAGATGGCACCGATGGGATCGATTGAGGGTGAGGTGAAAGATGGGGAGGTGTTGCCGCCGATTACGCCGATGGATAAGATTATTGTGGCGGCGGCGGGGCCGTTGTTTTCGTTGTTGTTGGCGTTGTTGGCGGGGTTGGTGGTTTGGGGTGTGGGTAAGCCGAAGGATTTTGTGCCGAGCACTTCGATTGGATATGTGAAGGCGGATAGTCCGGCGGAGAAGGCGGGTTTGTTGAAGGGGGATGTGATTTTGGAAATCAATGGGGAGAAGGTGGAGGGGTTCATGGGGTCGTTGGACGGGATCATGGAGAAGATTATTTTGAGCAGTGGGGATAAGATTGAATTTACGGTGAAGCGTGAGGGTGTGGAGGAGCCGATGAAGATCGTGAGTGAGTTTGATAGGCCGGAGACCAAGTGGTTTCAGCGTAGCGGGATGAGGCAGGTGGGGATTTCTCCGGCTGGGCCGGCGATTGTGGATGAGGTGATGAAGAATAGTCCGGCTGCGAAGGCGGGGATTGGAAAAGGGGATGAGCTGGTATCAGTGGATGGTGAGAAGATTTTCAGTACTGCTCAGTTGAGCGAGTATTTGGAAAAGAAAAACTATGCGGAGGTTGAGTTGGGTGTGAAGAAGAAGGATGGGGAGTTGGTGTTGGTGAAGTTGACTCCCGCGAAGCCGAAAAAGCCGGCGGGTCGTGATCCGATGTTGGGAGTGGGTTGGGATATGACGGGGCAGGTGGATGTGCGTATTGTTCATCCGGATCCTTTTACGCAGGTGGGGGACAGTGTGCGGATGATGTGGGTGACGATTACGAAGGTGATTGATCCGTCATCCAGCATCGGGGTGGGTCATTTGAGCGGGCCGGTGGGGATCGGGCAGATGTTGTATTCGTTGTTGCAGACAGAGAACGGGTGGAGGCGGATTATTGGGTTCCTGGTTTTGTTCAATGTGAACCTGGCGATTTTGAACATGCTGCCGTTTCCGGTTTTGGATGGGGGGCATATTACCTTGGCGCTGTTGGAGAAGATTTTCGGCAGGCCGGTGGAGATGAAGACTTTGGAGATTGTGCAGACGGTGTGTGCGTTGGGTTTGATTACGCTGATGCTTTATGTGACGAGCAAGGATTTGGGGGATAATTTCGGGGGTGGTGGAGGAGGCGGGGGTGAGGTTGAGTTTGCGGAGTAGCTGGGAGCGGACAGCAGAGAGCAGAGCTGGATATTTCCGATTTCCGATTGATGATCCGACTTCGCCAAGGCTACGACGGACAAGTTGAGGATGTTTGAGTTGGGGAAGATTAGAGGGAGGAGAGGATTTGGTTTAGGGTTTGGGAGGGGCGGAGGGCTTGGGTGGCTTTTTGGTCGTTGGGGAGGTAGTAGCCGCCGATGTCGATGGGGGAGCCTTGGACAGCGAGGAGTTCGTTGACGATGGTTTGTTCGTTTTCGAGGAGTTTTTGGGCGATGGGTTGGAAGGTGGTTTGGAGGGCTGGGTCTTGGGTTTGGGAGGCGAGGGCTTGGGCCCAGTAGAGGGTGAGGTAGAAGTGGGAGCCGCGGTTGTCGATGGTTCCAAGTTTGCGGCCGGGGGAGCGGTCGTGTTCCAGGAATTGGGCGGTGGCGGCATCGAGGGTGTCGGCGAGGATTTTTGCTTTGGGGTTGGATTGGGTGATGGCGAGGTGCTCGAAGGAGGCGGCGAGGGCGAAGAATTCGCCGAGGGAGTCCCAGCGGAGGTAGTTTTCCTGAGTGAATTGTTCGACGTGTTTGGGGGCGGAGCCGCCTGCGCCGGTTTCGAAGAGGCCGCCGCCGTTCATGAGGGGGACGATGGAGAGCATTTTGGCGGAGGTTCCGACTTCGAGGATGGGGAAGAGGTCGGTGAGGTAGTCGCGGAGGACATTTCCGGTGACGGAGATGGTATCGAGGCCTTGGGTGATGCGTTGGAGGGAGATGAGGCAGGCTTGGGCGGGTGGGAGGATGGAGATGTCGAGGCCGGAGGTGTCGTGGTCGGCGAGGTAGGTTTTTACTTTGGCGATGATTTGTGCGTCGTGGGCGCGTGCTTCATCGAGCCAGAAGATGGCTGGGGTGTTGGAGATGCGGGCGCGGTTGACGGCGAGTTTTACCCAGTCGCGGATGGAGGCGTCTTTGGTCTGGCAGGCGCGCCAGATGTCGCCGGCTTCGACTGAGTGCTCGATGAGGATGTTTCCTGAGGAGTCGGTGACGCGGACGGTTCCTTGTTTCGGGATTTCGAAGGTTTTGTTGTGGGAGCCGTATTCTTCGGCGGCTTTTGCCATGAGGCCGACGTTGGGGACAGAGCCCATGGTTTTGGGGTCGAGGGCGCCGTTTTCGCGGCAGTAGTCGATGACGGTTTGGTAGATGCCGGCGTAGGATGAGTCCGGGATTACGGCGAGGGTGTCTTGGAGTTTGCCTTTAGCGTTCCACATTTGTCCGGAGGTGCGGATCATGGCGGGCATGGAGGCATCGACGATGACGTCGGAGGGGACGTGGAGGTTGGTGATGCCTTTGTCGCTGTTGACCATGGCTAGGCCGGGTTGGTTGGCGAGGGTTTCGGCGAGGTCGGCCTCGATGGCGGATTTTTGATCTGCGGGGAGGGATTGGATTTTTGCGGTGAGGTCGCCGAGGCCGTTGTTGAAGTCGATTCCGATGGATTTGAAGGTTTCGGAGTATTTATCGATGAGGGGTTTGATGAAGGTTTTGACGGCGTGGCCGAAGATGATGGGGTCGCTGACCTTCATCATGGTGGCTTTCAGGTGGAGGGAGAAGAGGATATCGGAGGATTTGGCTTCGTTGATTTGTGTTTCGAGGAAGGAGGTGAGTTTGGAGGTGCTGAGGTAGGTGGCGTCGAGGATTTCGCCTTGGAGGAGGGGGAAGGAGTCTTTGAGCAGGGTGGATGAGCCGTCGTTGGCGATGAGTTCGATTTTTACTTGGGTGGGGGATGGCACCGTGACGGATTTTTCGTTGGAGAAGAAGTCGCCGTTGCCGGCCATGGAGCCGACTTTGGTTTTGGAGTCTTTGGACCAAGCGCCCATGGAGTGTGGATGTTTTTTGGCGTAGTCTTTGACGGCTTTGGGAGCGCGGCGGTCGGAGTTTCCCTCGCGGAGGACGGGGTTGACGGCGGAGCCCATTACTTTTGCGTATCGGGTGCGGGCGTCTTTTTCCTGATCGGTGGATGCGTTTTCCGGGAGGTCTGGGATGGGGAAGCCTTTTTCCTGGAGTTCTTTGATGGCTTCTTTGAGTTGAGGGACGGAGGCGGAGATGTTGGGGAGTTTGATGATGTTGGCATCGGGCCGCAGGGTCATTTGACCGAGTTCGGCAAGGTGGTCGGGGATTTGTTGATCGGGTGGGAGGAGGTCGGGGAATTGGGCGAGGATGCGGGCAGCGAGGGAGATGTCGCGTAATTGGATGGAGATGCCAGCGGGTTTGGCGAAGGCCTCGACGATGGGGAGGAGGGAGTAGGTAGCGAGGAGTGGTGCTTCGTCGGTTTTTGTATAGGTGATGGTGCTGGACATGATTATTGATTTTCTCTTGGGGGTGAATAGTTGAAGGGCGGGGTGGGGTCAAGAGGTGTGTGGGATGCTGGGGTGGAAGGATTTCGACCACAGATCCTACTTCGCGTGAAGCTACGAAGGACATGTTGCACGGAATACACGGAATGTTGGATGGAGAGGGGGTATTTTGCTGCAAAGGAACGCAAAGAATAATTTGTGGAGCCCGGGCTGAGGTTTGATTTCTTGGCCAGCTATGAGCGAACTCGGGGCTTGACAAGTGGGTGTCAGTTTTGTTGCATCCGCGGTGCGGGTGGTGACGTCCGCAATATTTTGCTTTGATATGCCGAGTTAGGCAATCGGCCGCGTATATTCTCAATAAACCCCGAAACGTAGTTTTAGACACATTATGGACATTACATCACCCATCTGGTATTTCGCATATACAACGGTTTTGCTTGGCTTGGCCGGTTATGGTTCGCATAGGCTGGCGATCATTTTCCTGTATTTGAAGCATTCCAGCAAGCGTCCGGAGCCGAAGCAGGTTTTTGAGGAGTTGCCGCTGGTGACGATCCAGTTGCCGGTTTTCAACGAGATGCATGTGGTGGATCGTTTGTTGGATTCGGTGGCTAAGTTGGATTATCCGAAGGACAAGCTGCAGATCCAGTTGTTGGATGATTCTACGGACAGCACAGTGGAGATTTGCAGAGAGGGCATCGCGAGGTTGGTGGCGCAGGGATTTGACGCGCAGCATATTCACCGGACAGATCGGACGGGATACAAGGCGGGTGCGTTGGAGCATGGGACGCAGTATGCGAAGGGTGAGTATTTGTTTATTCTGGATGCGGATTTTGTGCCGAATGCGGATGTGTTGCAGAAGACGATTCACTATTTCAGTGATGACAAGGTGGGAATGATTCAGACACGTTGGGGGCACTTGAACCGGACGTTCAATCTTTTGACGCGGATTCAGGCGATGTTTTTGGATGGGCACCTTGAGTTGGAGCAGACCGCCCGGAACCGTTCAGGAAGGTTTTTCACGTTCAATGGAACGGCAGGGATTTGGAGGAAGTCGTGTATCGCGGATGCGGGCGGCTGGGAGCATGACACTTTGACGGAGGACATGGATTTGAGTTATCGCGCGCAGTTGAAGGGCTGGCGTTTCATTTTCCTGAACGATGTGGAGACACCGGCCGAGCTGCCAGTGGACATGGATGGGTTCAAGAGCCAGCAGCATCGTTGGACGAAGGGTTCGATTCAGGTTTGCAAGAAGGTTTTGCCAGCGATCTGGAAGAGCAAGGTTCCGTTGTTTGTGAAGATGGAGGCGACGGCGCATTTGACCTCGAACTTCGCGTATTTGCTTTTGATTTGTTTGTGTTTCCTGATTTATCCGAACCAGCACGCACAGCCAAATTTCGGCAAGTTCACGTATTATATCATCAATGTGCCGATCTTCTTCTTTGCTTCGGTATCGGTGTTGTTGTTTTACATGACATCGCAGAAGGCATTGAGGCCGAAGACCTGGTGGAAGGAGCTGCCGTATCTTCCGCTGTTGCTGGCGTTGGGTATCGGTATGTCGATCACGAATGCGAAGGCTGTGATTGAGGCGCTTCTGAATCATCAGACCGCATTTGTGAGAACGCCGAAGTATGGCATCGAGCAGAAGACGAGTGACTGGAAGAAGAGCAGTTACAAGGCGATGAAGACGTTGACGCCGTTCATTGAATTTTTGTTTGGAGGATTTTTCCTATTCGTGGTTGTGGAAGCAGCGATGCAAGGCCGGTGGTCATCTGCGATTCTATTGCTTCCATTCCCTGTCGGATTTTTCTACACATCGATTTCATCGATCATGCGCATGATTCCTTCGATTTCCAGTCCCCGTCCCGAGACCATTAAAACGCCAGCCGCAAACATTATAGACAATTGATTTATATGAGATGCAGGGTATCCAGCCTGATTGTGCTGATGACGGGGCTTTTTGGTGTCGTTTTGTTGAATAGCTGCGGGCCTACGATGGATCGCAACAGCAAGATGATCGTGAGTGTGCGGGATCAGAAGATGCTTTTGGTTCAGAATGGGAAACCGGTGAAGGCGTATAAGATTTCGACATCGAAGTTTGGAGTGGGTGATACGCCTTCGACGAATCGTACTCCGTTGGGTGTGCTGAGGGTTGCGAGCAAGATTGGTGATGGGCAGAGGCCTGGGACGGTTTTCAAGAGCCGCCGGCCTACGGGTGAGGTGATCAAGCCGAACGCACCGGGGCGTGATCCGATTGTGAGCCGGATTTTATGGTTGAGTGGGACGCAGAGTGGGAATCGGAATGCGTTCCGGAGATATATTTACATCCACGGGACGCCGGAGATGTATCGCTTGGGAACGCCGGCATCCTACGGGTGTATTCGGATGGGGATGAAGGATGTGGTTGATTTATATAACCGGGTGGGCGTTGGGGCAGAGGTTCATGTGATCCGTGGGTCGCTGGGAAAATCGGTGACCCAGAGGACTTTGGTGGCGCGATGAGGAGGAATGCATGAAAAATTTCAAGATGGTCTTGACAGATTTGGTGGCGAGGGACTAGTTTTCCCGCCCTTCGAGGCAGAGAGCTTCGTTAAAACTTTTTTTAAGAAATATCATGGCTAATACAAAATCCGCAGAAAAGCGCATCCGCCAAACAGAGAAGCGCACAGAACGCAACCGGGCAGAGAAGGGTCGGATCAAGGCGATACGCAAGACCACGCAAGCAGCGATCCTAGCAGGCAACAAAGACGAGGCTGTGAAGTTGAGTTCCGAGTATGCGTCTGTATTGGACAAGGCGGCGAAGCGCAACCTGATCCATGTGAACAAGGCAGCGAACCTGAAGAGCAAGACCGCGAAGGCGATTGCTTCGATTGGCTAAGCCCGCTGGTAAGGAATTTTCAATTATAAGCGGGCCGGTTCACCGGTTCCGCTATTTTCATTTGAGACATGCAGACACCGAATCCGATACCGAACAGAGCAGAGACCGCGGCGAAGATTGCGTCCGCTCCGCATCAGTATAAGGTGTGTGAGGGATGTGATTCGATTGTGGGGAAGGGGACAACGATTTGTCCGAACTGCCATAGTTTCCGATTTGATGAGGAACCGCAACGTGTGGTTAAGCAGGCGATATTGTTGGGGAATCGGGAGCAGCGGTCGGTTACTGCGGATGATTTGGGCTGATGATCATGGGAGAAAGGGTATGAGTATCGCGTTCAAGGAGTGGCAGGTGGTTTGTGATGCGTTGGCGAGTGGTAGGCAGACTATATTGCTGCGGAAGGGAGGGATTCATGAGGGGCGGGATGGTTTTTCTTTTGCCCATGAGTTGTTTTATTTATTTCCGACGAAGTTTCATGCGCAGATGGATCAGGTGAGGGAGGGTGAATTTGTGCCTGGGAAGGAGTGGCAGGTGGGTGATGTGTTGGAGATCACGCATCATGTGGAGGTGGTATCCGTGGTTACATTGACGGATTGGGAAGAGGTTTCGAAATTATATCCTCAACATATTTATACGGAGCAGACCGTTCGTGAACGGTTTGATTGGGAGGGGAAAGGAATGGCCTCCGGGAGCATTCACGTGGCTTATGTGAAGGTGGGGGAGTTGGAAAGTCCTTGGGAGTTGGTTTATGAGGCGAAGTATGGTGGATGCCGGTCTTGGGTGGAGTTGCCGGAATGTCCTAAAGTCTGAAGGTCTGAAGGTCTGAAGGTCTGAAGGTCGGAAGGTCGGAAGGTCGGAAGGTCGGAAGGTCGGA
>JBGSRM010000190.1:0-5030 GCA_041737575.1 Akkermansiaceae bacterium | reverse complement strand
GGGACGCCCTGGCCTTCGTTTTTGAAAGCGTCGCGCTTCTGGTGGGTCCAGGCTTCTGGTTCCCGGTAGTGGAGGTAGAGCTGGTGGTAGAACTCGCGGGACAGGCCGCCGAGGATGGCGTCGTTGCCGATATCGGACCAGCCGAGGCCGCTGCTGGTGAGGCCGCCGAGGTGGCCGTATTGGGAGATGAGGATGGCGGATTTGCCCATGCGAGTGGCTTGGACGGCAGCGACGACACCGCCGGAGGCATCGCCATAGACGACGATGTCGGCTTCATGGACTTCGGCGGAAAAGGACAAGTCCGGAGTGAGCAGGAGGGAGAGGATGACGGCCGGGAGGGTGAGTTGTTTGAGGTTCGGCATGGTCATGGGGAGAGTATAACGGGACATGATCTGGTGTTTTTTCATGATAAAACAACTAGGAAAGGGTCTTGGTTTGACGGCGGGGTGAGAGGTGGTCATGTTTAGCGGCGATGGCTGCGATGAAACGGGTACTTTTTGTATGCACGGGAAACACGTGCCGGAGTCCGATGGCGGAGGCTTTGTTTCGGAAGGCGGTGGAGGGTCGGGGGGATTATGCGGTGAGGTCGGCGGGTGTTTCGGCGTCAGTGGGAGCTGGGTGCAGTCGGGATACGGCGGCGGTTTGTGCGAGTTTGGAGGCACCTTTGGAGGGGTTTCGTAGTCAGCAGGTGAGCAAGGGGCTGCTGGAGGAGGCGACGCATGTGTTTGCGATGACGGAGGGACATCTTGCGATTTTGGAGAAGCGTTTTCCGGAGTTTTCAGATAAATATTATCTGGTGTGTGAGTTTGTGGATGTGCCGGGGGAGGGATATGGGGCGGATGTTCCGGATCCGATCGGGATGGGGAGGGGGGCGTATGAGGAGGTTGCGGAGGTGCTTGGGTTGGCGATTCCGGCGATCGTGGAATATATGGATCGGACGGCGGGCTAATTTTTGAATGATGGTTCCTGTTTTAGGAAATGATCAAGGAGCTGGAGGGGGCGGTGATGGGATGTTGGGGGGAGGGGGAGGCAGGGATTTCGGGGCTTTTGGGGAGATATCTGAATTCCATGCAAGGTAGGTGATGAGGAGGGTGCCGAGGATGCTGCCGAAGCCGCAGGTGACTGCTGCGGACATGCCGATGACGAAGGGTGCGAGTCCGACGACGATGAGGACGACGGAGGAGGGTTTCATTTCGTAATTCAGAATGGCGATGCGGAGTCTGGAGCGGGCGATGAACATGCCGAGCAGGGAGTAGCAGATGGTGGTGATGAGGGAGCAGAGGTGGAAGAAGATGTTTGCGGGGATGGCCCATTTGGAGGCGGTGGAGGAGTGGAGCCAGATGCTACTGCCGATCATGCTGAGTGTTCCGCCGACGGATGCGGAGAAGAAGTAGAGGGTGAAGACGCCGATTTTGGCGGCCAGGCTTTTGAATCCGGAGGCGGCGATGGAGGTGGCGGTGATGATGGCGGAGGTGGAGAGGACGGTGATGGAGTTGGCGAGTTCCTGAGGCCACTCGATACCGCCGATGAAGTAGCGGATGATGATGTAGGGGAAGAGGGAGGAGAAGGTGAGGAGGCAGATTCCCCAGAGGGTGATGAATTTTCCAAGGACGATACGCCAGCGGGTGAGTTTGGTGAGGAGGAGGATTTCGTGATTTCCCTCTTCGATTTCCTGAGGCATGAGGAGGAGGCCAGCGAGGGGCATGAGGAGGCCGCAGATCCACATGGCGACCCACCAGAAGGAGCTGAAGGAAGCGAAGTTCCACATCATCGCATGGGCGGAAGCGCGGCCGCTGGTCATGCCGAGTTTGAACTCGGAGAAGATGGCGGCGGTGGCGAAGAGGTGGATGAGCAGGAAGGGATAGACGAAGCTGGAGCGGCGCAGGCACTGGCGAAGTTCCTTGACGGACATGGGATCGAGACGATCCGACAAATCGATGTGGGAGGTGGAGGCCAAGAGATTTTTCAGGGAAGGATGTCGGCGTAGATGCCGGGGTCGCTGTCGGGGATTTCGATGGCACCGCAATTTTTAGAGTAGAATTCGCGGGGACCGACGCCGCCGATGATGGCGTAGGCGTAGCCGAGGTCGCGGAGGGATTCGAGGGCTTTGAAGAGGAGGGCTTTGCCGAGGCCGGAGCCTCTGGCGGACTCGATGACGCCGGTGGGGCCGAAGTAGCCGCGGTGGGAAGTTTCGTAGCAAGAGAAGCCGAGGATTTCCTTGTTGCGTGTGGCGATCCAACAGGAGACGGGTTGGCGGGTGGCGGCGACTTCGATTTCGCTGGCCCATTTTTCCGAGAAGTTGGCACGTGCGAAGGATGCGACGGTGTGTTTCTCGAAGGCTCTGGCGCGGCGGAGTGTGATGCCTTGTTGGAGGATATTTGAGTAGAGTTCGGATTGGTCCTCCAGGTCGTAGAGGCGGACGAGCATGTCGATCATGTGGGTATGAAATGGTATTTTTGTGGGAAGGAGAAGTCTGGAATTTTTTTCATGAGATCGACAAGTGGCAGGGAATGTGCCAATGTGCTTTCGGAAAGATGGTTATTCATGTCTGCGGAGTTTCGAGATTACTATGAGATATTGGGGGTGGGCAAGGGAGCCTCGGAGGCGGAGATCAAGAAGGCGTTTCGTAAATTGGCGCGTGTTCATCATCCGGATGTTGCGAAGGACAAGGTGAATGCGGAGGAAAAGTTCAAGGAGATCAATGAGGCGTATGAGGTTCTCAGTGATCCGGAAAAGCGGAAGAAGTATGATGTTTTAGGTGAGAACTGGAATGCACGGGGAGGAGCGCCCGCGGGTGGCGGGGGTGCAGGTATGCAGGGGGCGGAGGATGGGTATGAGTTCGAGTTCGGCGGGACGGGTTTCAGTGATTTTTTCGAGAGGTATTTTTCCGGGGGTGGGGCGAGGCGTGCGGCCGGGTATGGGGGAGGGGGATTTCCGGGAACGGGTGCTTCGCTGCGAGGGCAGGATGTGGAGAGTGATTTGATGGTGACATTGGAGGAGGCTTTTGTGGGTTCGACGCGGATCATTTCCCTGAGGAAAATGGATTCAAATACGGGACGGGTTGTGACCGAGGAGGTGCAGGTGCGGATACCGGCCGGGATCGGGGAGGGTCAGCGTTTGCGGGTGCCGGGGCACGGGGGTGAGGGACGTGGCGGAGGTGAGCGGGGGGATCTGTATTTGCGTGTGAGGATTGCCGGGCATCCGGATTATCGGGTGAAGGGGCATGATCTTTATCGGGATCTCGCGCTTGCGCCGTGGGAGGCTGTTTTGGGGACGACGATTTCCCTGAAGATACCGGGAGGGAAAACGGTTCAGGTGAAGATTCCCGCGGGAACCAGTTCGGAGGATCAGTTGCGGTTGAGAGGTTATGGGTTGCCGAAAAAGCAGGGTGCTGGTGATTTGTATGTGGAAATTTCGATCGAGACTCCTGCGGTTGTGAGCGGGGAGGAGCGGGAGCTATGGGAGAAGCTGCGAGGTGTTTCCAAATTCAAGCCGAGAGAAGAGATATGAAAACGATACAACCTGATCCCCATGACATGCATCCACTGGAAGTGGTTGTGAAGCTGACGGGTTCATCGCGGAGGAAGATTCAATTTTACTGCCGGAAGGGAGTGGTGCGTCCTTTGGGGGAGGAGGTGGATGAGTGGTATTTCGATGAGGAAACGGTGATGCGTTTGCGACATATTGAAACTTTGAGGCAGAGGCACCGGATGAATTGGGCGGCGATACACACGATCATCGGATTGTTGGATGAAGTGGAGACGCTGCGTGAAGAACTGCGGTGGAGGCGGTGATGTTTTGTGAGTGGTGAACCAGTGGTGGCACGTATAGCTTTCCCCAAAAGTTTGTTCGTTTTTTTACGATGAAATTTCCAACTTCAGAGAGCAAGGAGTGCACGGAGAAGATGTTTTTTGCGCACGGACTTTTGGCAAACGATCTCTGCAAAGAGAGGGCTGGGATATACTCATAAGAAAAATTCCTGAGGAGAAATGCGGGTTGGACGAACTTGTCCGACTGTATCGTCAGCGCTGGGAGATTGAGACTCACTTCCGAGCATGGAAGCAATCCTTGGAGATGCGCAGAGCTCTCAATCGGATAACAAGCCACGTGCATTTACATGCGTTGATTCTTACTGCGATGGTTTTCTCAGCTCCCGCGATTAAAATCCAAAAATGGGTTCGGAAGTGGAAGCCTCGCCCGGAGATTAGCGTTGAAAAACTCTTCATATGGCAATCGGGGCGGCTGCGTATCTTGCGAAGCTTGAAGTCAGAAATTCCGATAGACCTCAGGCATATTAGCCGATGTAAACGCAAACGATCATGTCTAGATCAAGGTGGTTACGGACTTAGATCCTTAAATTGACGCGAATGGGCAATAGGTCTAACTCAGTAAAGATCATGTATTCAATTCTCGTTTAGAGGCATCCATTGGCGGATTTAGGTTTATGGAATGCGGTAGCAGCGTTTGGCGTTGGTGGATTGGATGGATTCTTTTTCTGATTCTGTTAGATTTCCCGTGAGTTGGCGGACGGTGTTTGCCCAATTTTGGTAACTGGTACGGAGGAGGCAGACGGGCCAATCGGTGCCGAACATGATTTTATTGGCGCCAAAGATTTCGAGGGTTTCTTGGAAGTAGGCGGCGATGGTTTCGGCATCGCCTTCGCCTGTGGGGAATTCGGTGAGCAGGCCGGAGAATTTTACGCCGATGAGGTTGTCGCGCTTGGCGAGTTCTTTCATGCCGGCGCGCCAGGCGGGTTCGATGCGACCGTTGCGGGCTTCGGGTTTGGCGATGTGGTTGAGGATGATGGGGAGGTTTGGTTGGCGGTCGATGAGTTGGATGGCGACGGGGAGCTGGCTTTGGAAGATGAGCAGATCGTAGGTCAGGTTGTAGGAGGGGAGTTGGGAGAGGCCGCGGTGGAAATCATCGCGGAGGAAGTATTCGTCCGGCTCTTCCTGGAGGACGTGGCGGACGGCTTTGAATTTCGGAAACGCGGAGAGGCGTTCGAGATCGGTGCTGACGTTTTCATCGAT
>JBGSRM010000186.1:0-7156 GCA_041737575.1 Akkermansiaceae bacterium | reverse complement strand
CCGCGCCGACCTCGCCGAATGGCTGCTCTCCACGGAAAATCCCCTCCCACGCCGCCATTTCGTCAACCGCCTCTGGAAACAGTTCTTCGGAAAAGGTTTTTCCAACATCCTCGATGACATCGGCAACCAAGGCGAGTGGCCCTCCCACCCGGAACTCATCGACTGGCTCGCCTCCGAATTCCAGGAATCCGGCTGGAACGTGAAACACATCGTCCGCCTCATCGTCACCTCGGATACCTACCAACAAGTCTCCGCTCGCAACCCGGAACTTGCCGAAATCGACCCCGACAACCGACTCCTCTCCGAGCAATCCGCCCGCCGCCTCGATGCCGAATTCATTCGCGACAACGCCCTCGCCATCTCCGGCCTCATCGCCAATGACTCCGTCGGCGGCCCCTCCATGCAGCCCTACCAGCCAGAAGATTACTGGGCCAACCTCAACTTCCCGGAACGCAAATACCAAGCATCCACCGGCACTGATCAATACCGCCGCGGCCTCTACACCCATTGGCAACGCACCTTCATCCACCCCATGCTCGCCGCCTTCGATGCCCCATCCCGCGAGGAATGCTCCGCCGACCGCTTCATCTCAAACTCACCACAACAAGCCCTCACCCTGCTAAACGACCCCACCTTCGTAGAAGCCGCAAAAGCCTTGGCAAAACGCCTCAATACCGAACTCCCGGACTCCGCCGACCAGGAAAAAATCAAGCGCGCTTACGTCCTCGCTCTCGCCCGCGAGCCATCCGCCAAGGAAATCGAAAACCTTCAATCCTTTCTAACAAAACTCCGCACGGAAACCCCGGACGCCGACCCCATGCAGCAACTCTCCCGCGTCATCCTCAACCTCCACGAAACAATTACACGTTACTGAATCCCTTCTCTTCCATCCAATCATGAGCGATCTACAGAAACAACTCGCCTTGCACCAAGCATGGCAAAACGACTTCTCCCGCCGCACCTTCCTGAAACGCAGCTTCGCCGGGCTAGGCGGCCTCGCGCTTTCGCAATTCACCAAAGCCTCCAACCTCCCGCACATCCACCAACAAGGCGGACTCAATTTCCCTGCCAAGGCAAAACGCGTCGTCCACCTCTGCATGGCGGGAGGGCCTTCGCATCTCGAATCCTTCGATCCCAAACCGGAACTCGACAAGCTCAACGGCCAACCCTTCCCGGAATCCTTCACCGCCGGCCAACAACTAGCACAACTCCAAGGCCACAAACTCATCGCCCGAGGCTCGTTCACCAAATTCCAAAAATACGGAAAGGCCGGCATCGAAATCTCCGATCTCTTCCCGCACATCGGCTCCATCGCCGACGACATCTGAGTCATCCGCTCCATGGTCACGGAACAGATCAACCACGACCCCGCCCACGCTTTCATGAACTCCGGCTCCATCCACAAGGGCCGCCCAAGCATGGGCTCATGGCTTCTTTACGGCCTCGGCTCGGAAACACAGAACCTTCCCGGATACGTTGTCATGGTCTCACGTGGAAACTTCCCCGACCAACCCATCTCCGCCCGCCAGTGGTCCTCTGGCTTCCTCCCCTCGAAATTCCAAGGCGTCCAATTCCAATCCAAGGGCGATGCCGTCCATTACGTCGGCAGCCCGGAAGGCGTCTGCCAATCCACCCAACGCCAGGTCATTGATGAAATCCGCCGCCTCAACGGCAACCTTGCCACCGAGCGCTACGACCCCGAGATTGAAACCCGCATTGCACAATACGAAATGGCCTTCCGCATGCAATCCTCCGTCCCCGACCTCACCGACATGAGCGGAGAACCCCAACACATCCTCGACATGTATGGTGTCAAGGAAGCCGGCGACGGCTCCTTCGCATCCAACTGCCTCCTCGCCCGCCGCATGTTGGAGCGCGGCGTCCGTTTCGTACAGCTCTACCATCGTGGCTGGGATCATCATGGCAACATCGAGAAACAAATGCCCTACAGTGCAAACCTCACCGACCAAGCCTCCGCCGCACTTGTGAAGGATCTCAAACAACGCGGCATGCTCGATGACACCCTCGTCATCTGGGGCGGTGAATTCGGACGCACCCCCATGGGCCAAGGCACCGGACGCGACCACCACATCAAAGCCTTCTCCGTCTGGATGGCCGGCGCAGGCATCAAGCCCGGCCACGTTCACGGCGCCACAGACGAACTCGGCTACGCCTCCACCCAAGACATCGTCAGCGTCCACGACCTCCACGCCACCCTCCTCGACCGCTTCGGCATCGACCACTCCCGCTTCACCAAAAAATTCCAAGGCCTAGACTACCGCCTCACCGGCGTAGAACCCTCCAAAGTTATCAAACAAATCCTAAGCTAGCCTCAACGAGCGGAAATTCAGTGGTTCTGCTCCGCTACCCATAGCTTCACCAACCCCTCCGCATCCCGCAACGCCTCCTCCACATCATCCCGCACAAACGTCGCATGCCCCATCTTCCGCATCCCGCTTGCACGACGCTTGCCATACAAATGCAGCACCGCCCCCTCCGTCTCTAACAAGTGAGTCCAGTCCGGCGGCTCCGTCTCCCCTCGCCAAAAATCCGCCAACAAATTCAGCATCACACACGGTGAAATCAACTTCGTGGAACCCAACGGCAGCCCCAACGCCACCCGAAGCTGCTGCTCGAACTGCGAAGTCACACAAGCATCCAAGGTATGATGTCCCGAATTGTGAGGACGCGGAGCCATCTCATTGACCACCAGCGAACCATCCTCCTTCACGAAAAACTCCACCCCCAGAATCCCGCAATAATCAAGAGCCACTGCCACCCGCTCGGCAAGCGCACGCGCCGCCGCCGCCGTCTCCTCGGCAACCCGCGCCGGCACGATGGAAACATCCAGCACATGCTTGCGGTGCCGGTTCTCCGCCGGATCATACGTCCTGACCTCCCCATCTCCTGACCTCACCACCATCACCGAAATCTCCTTCACAAACGACACCCACGCCTCTAACACTGCCCTCTCCCCACCGAAATCCCGCCAAACATTCTCCGCCTTCTCACTCCCATCGATCTTCAACTGCCCCTTCCCATCATAACCAAACGCCGCCGTCTTCAAAACACCCGGCCCGTTCAATTCACTCATCGCCGCCCGCAAATCCTCCAAAGTCTCCACCACACGAAACCACGTACACGGAATCCCATTCTCCATCAAAAAATTCTTCTCCCGTTCCCGGTTCTGACAAATCGCCACCGCCCCTGGCGAAGGATAAATCGCAATCCTCTCCCCCACCCCCTCCAAAGTCTCCTTCGGAATATTCTCAAACTCCACCGTCGCCACACTCGCCTCCGCACAAAACCTCTCCAACGCCTCCTGCGAATCAAACGGCAAATCAATCACCACATCCGCCACCTCCACCGCCGGTGCCTCCAGCCCACCCGTCCACACCACAGAACGAATCCCCATACGCCGCGCCGCCAAAGCCAACATCCGCCCGAGCTGCCCACCACCAATCACCCCCAGCACCTGCTGCCCATCCAATGGAAAAAATACCGATGCAGACATAACCTTACTCCAGCTCTGGCAACACCGCCGCCGCCACCTTCTCACTCTGTTTCTTGCGGAACGCCACCAGCTTCTCCGCTAAAACCTCATCCTCCAACGCCAACATCGCCACCGCAAAAAGCCCCGCATTCGTCGCTCCCGCCCGCCCGATCGCAAACGTCGCAGTCGGCACACCCGCAGGCATCTGCACAATCGAAAGCAAGGAATCCACACCCTTCAAAATCTTGGACTCCACCGGCACCCCCAACACCGGAAGCTCCGTCATCGCCGCCACCATCCCCGGCAAATGCGCCGCTCCCCCAGCCCCCGCGATCACACATTTCAAACCCCTGCCACGCGCGCTCTTCGCATACTCCACCAAACGATCCGGTGTTCTGTGCGCACTCACCACCTCCGCCTCATACGCCACCCCGAAATCCTTCAGCACCCGCGCCGCGCACTCCATCGTCGGCCAATCCGACTCACTGCCCATGATGATCCCAACACTCATAAGCGAAAACAATGACCACACTCCCCGCACCAGTCAATAGACCGTTTTTCAAAAAAACTTGGCGCATAACAACAAAGGCAATTCAATATTGAAACATCCAACACCATTCGTTGGCCGTGCGCGGCTGATGTCATTCAAGATGAAGAAAAAACGAAAACTTCTGCGTCGGTTCCTGGCAGTCACCGCACTTCTAAGCATCTATCCGCTCTGCGTCCTCGCATTCACTTGGAGCCACGTTTTGAAATCCGATTTACAGGGAGGCAGACACGGCCAACTCGATGCCTATCGCCACGCACTAGCCAGTGCGACCGTTTCCTACACCCTGGGGGACTGGGCCGTGAATCTTGTTTCAGCCATTTTTGAATGGAACAACAAGGATTCCAATAAAATGGACATACATAACAACAGGGTCGGCGCAAGCATCGGTTCCAGAGTCAAATCGTTCCGCGACATAGAACCAACCGTCCGCCAATCCGTAAAGACTGGCACTGTGAACGCCACCGACACGAATCAAATCACATGGCTGCCCACAGATCTCTGGCGTGACGAAAAGCTCTGGTAGCTCGTATGACTGCCCGAAAGAATCACAAGATCATCCACCAACCCTCAGACCACATACGGAATCCGCACCCTCGGATCGCTTTGATCAAAGTCTTTCGTATTTCTAGTTACCAATATGCACCCCTCGACATCCGCGGTCGCCAAAATCACGGCATCAGGAAGTTTCAGCTTCTCTTCCTTCCTCACCTTCACGGCCATCCTCGCGACTCTCTCGGAAAGTTCAATTTGCCGCATCGAAGCGAAGAGCGCGTGTGCTGCCTCTCTCTCCGCATCCGTTTGTGCACCGCACATGATTTCCATCCATGATATGATCGAATAGAGCGGCTCGCTATACCGGCTAATTTCCAGCTTCGCTTCGGGCATACCCTGAAGAAAATCAATCAACACATCGCTATCCAAAACCGCCTTCATTTTTCCCACTCCTCACGAAGACCTTCCACATATTTCCGGCTGTCTCCGCGCCCGGCCCATGCTCCAAACGCCTGCTCTCGATTTGTCGCCTGTTTGCGGCTCAACATTTCCGCCAACGCCCTCCGTATCGCCTCCGCCCGCGAAATTTTTTCCGCCTCACACAGCTCCGACAATGCAGCGACTTGGTCATCAGGTAGCTCGATGATGGTTCTCATGATGACGTTATCATATGTCGGCATCTCCCGAACACAACGCCAATCCGCACGAAAAAAATCGCAATCAGCTCGCCCAGCGGCACTCTTCATACGAAATCTACAATCCATCATCAACTAAGCTCCTCCACGGAACCCCGCCAAAATGCAAACCGTCATCATCACCCACCTCCAGATGCTCAGCCCCTCGGAACTCAGGGAAAAACCCTCGCCCACCCCCGATTTCCGCATCGCTGAGGCCAAAATCAAAAACTGGCGGCTCCATCAGTTTTTCTACACATACGTCGGCTCACAATGGTCTTGGACTGATAAATCGAAATGGTCGGAGGAGCAATGGAGACGCTACGTCGAGCGCGATTCGATATCCCTTTTCATCGCCTACCTCTGCGACACACCCGTCGGCTACTTCGAGCTGGAGCGAAAAGCCGATGAAGTCGAAATCGTCCTGCTCGGTCTCGAACCAACATCCGTCTCCAAAGGCCTCGGCGGTCACCTCGTTTCCGAGGCAATCCGTCACGCATGGCTGCAAAAGCCCCAGCGAGTCATCGTCAACACATGCACCCTCGACCACCCCTACGCACTCCAGAACTACCTCGCACGCGGCATGACGATTTATAAAAAAGAGGAAAAGACCCCACCATCATAGTCACATAAGCCCGCTGATTCCACTTGGCAAAACCCACCCGCACAGCGAATCATCCTCCCATGTCCACCACCAGCTACATCAAAGACCTTTTCGACCTCACAGGAAAAACAGCCGTCGTCATCGGTGGCACCGGCGAACTATGCGGAACCATGGCCGTCGGCCTCGCCCGTGCCGGTGCGGAGGTCGTGCTTGGTGGTCGCATCAAGGAAAAAGCCGACAAGCGCCTCGAAGAAATCGCCTCCCACGGCGGCAAGGCCTACTTCGTCCCCGTCGATGTCACATCACGCCAATCCCTCCACGACATGCTCGACACCGTCCTGGAAAAATCCGGCGGCGTGGACATTCTCATCAACGGTGCCGGCACCAACTCACCCACACCCTTCCTCGAAATCTCCGAGGAGGAATACTCCCGCATCATCGATACCAACCTCACCTCCATCTTTCGCGCCTGCCAGGTCTTCGGACAATACTTCGTCGATGAAATGCGCCCCGCCTCCATCATCAACCTCGGCTCCATCTCCGGCCTCAATCCCCTCTCCCGCGTCTTCACCTACTCCGCCTCCAAAGCCGCCGTCCACAATCTCACCCGCAACCTCGCCCGCGAATGGGCCGACAAGGACATCCGCGTCAACACCCTCGTCCCCGGCTTCTTCCCTGCCGAGCAAAACCGCAAAGTCCTCGACGAATCACGCGTCCTAGACATCCTCCGCCACACCCCCTCTTCCCGCTTCGGCAACGCCGAGGAACTCATCGGCGCCACCCTCCTCCTCGCCTCACCCAAAGCATCCTCCTTCATCACCGGCATGGAACTGATCGTCGATGGCGGCTTCCAAGCGATGAGTATTTGAACTGCGATCTCAAGGCACCCGAGGAAACTTCGAGAAATCCGGCTGGCGCTTCTCGATAAAGGCGTTTTTACCCTCTTTGCCCTCCTCGGACATGTAATAAAGCAGCGTCGCATTTCCTGCTAGGTCGAGCAGCCCCATCTGCCCATCGCAATCCGCATTCAACGCCGATTTGAGGCAGCGCAGTGCCAGAGGCGAGTGAGCCAGCATCTCGCGGCACCATTTTACGGTCTCTGTTTCCAGCTCCGCCAGAGGCACCACCGTATTCACCAGACCCATTTCCAAAGCCTGCTGCGCGTCATACTGACGGCACAAATACCAAATCTCCCGCGCCTTTTTCTGCCCAACGATACGCGCCAGATAACTCGATCCCAACCCGCCATCGAAACTTCCGACCTTGGGGCCGGTTTGTCCGAAGCGCGCGTTGTCCGCCGCGATGGTCAGATCGCAAACCACATGCAGCACATGCCCGCCACC
>JBGSRM010000181.1:0-5214 GCA_041737575.1 Akkermansiaceae bacterium | reverse complement strand
ATCTATTTTATTGCCCGGAGTGGCATTGGCTATTGGTTTGGGAGTAGGATTTGGAATCGGCAAGTCTGGTGGGGGCGGAGCGGATGAAGTCGCCACACTTGAGCAGGAGATGAGGACAAAAAACGGTGAGCGTGGCGGTGGCGGTGGAGTTGCAGATGGTAAGAATGCCCGGAAACCGAGAAGCGTGGATGAAATTTACCGTATGCCTGGACAGAGCGACCGGATCCGGTCGTTGTTGGATTTTTATTCCGGGTTGGGGCCTGATGATTTCAGGGCGGAGGCTGAAAAGCTGGATGCGTTGCCGTTCAACGAGCGTTTGTTGGCGTCCGTGTTATTGTTTGGAAAGTGGGCGGAGGTTGACCCGACAGGAGCGATGGCGTTTACGGATACGCTGGGTGTTGCCGGAGGACTTGTCAGGCCGACTATTTTACAAGGTTGGGCGAGTACGGATCCGGTGAATGCGGCGAAGTATTATTCTGAAAATACGCAACAGTTCGCGATGATGAACATGATGGGTGGAGGGCGTGGACGCGGTGGGATGGGTATGCAGGGGCCAGCAGAGATTATCGCCAGTGAGTGGGCAAAGCAGGATCCGGAGGCGGCAATGGCATGGGCTTCCGGCTTGAATTCGAATAGTGATGGAGCCATTGCGGCAGTCATCACGGAAATCGCGAAGAAGGATCCATCGAATGCTGCGTCAATGGCGGCAAAGATGGAAGGTTCCGCAAAGACGGCGGCTTATGAAACGATTGCGAAAGAGTGGGGGGGCAAGGATTTCTCCGAGGCGAGTGCATGGATCAACAGTCTGCCTGCAGAACAGCGTGGGGAAGCGATGGCGGCGGCGATTGAAGGTTTGGCATCTAAAAATCCGAAGATGGCGGCTGATGAGGTTGCGAAGATGACTGATGAAGAATCGATTCAAGATGTGGTGCCAGTTGTCGCGAAGAATTTAGCAAGGACTGATGTGCAAGGATCCATGGATTGGTTGAACGGCATCAGTAGCGATGATGCGAAACGGGATGCGATGAGGGATGTCATGCCGATCTGGGCGGCGACCGATAGCAAAGCCGCGGTGGATTTCATTAAAAACCAGACATCGCCCGCCGTGAAGGATCAGGCTGCGGAGACGTATATATGGAGCAACCGGAATTCGTCGCCGAGTGAGCTTGTTGAGGTAGCGGGTATGATTTCCGATGAGGGTGGGCGTTCGAGAGCAACAGGAATTGTGGCGGCACGTTGGATGCAGGAGGACAAGGAGGCGGCAACGCAGTTTATCAACGGGTCGGATACGATTTCTGCTGATATGAAAGAGCGTCTGTTGAGCGGTGGCTCGATGTGGGGAGATAGCGGGCGGCGTGGGAGAGGTAGGTGATGTTGGATATGCGGTGTTTTTGAGTGGCAATCCCGTGTGATAAGTTTAGAAATCTACCATGACTGCTGGATTTATCACATTGATTGTCGCGCTGGGTATTCTCGCGCTGCTCGTTTTTTTCGTCATTGGCGTTTACAACGGGCTGGTGAGGTTGCGGAACATGTATCGCAATGCGTTTTCACAGATTGATGTGCAGTTGAAGCGGCGGCATGATTTGATTCCGAATTTGGTGGAAACAGCGAAGGCGTACATGAGCCATGAGCGGGGAACACTGGAGGCGGTGATTGCGGCAAGAAATGTGGCCGAGGGTGCGAGGCAGGCAGCAGCGGGCGCGCCGGGAGATCCCGGGATGATGGAGAAATTGGGAGCGGCGGAGGCTGGATTGGGAGGGGTTATCGGGCGTTTGTTCGCAGTGGCCGAGGCGTATCCCGATCTGAAGGCGAATGAGAACATGATGCAGTTGAGCGAGGAGCTTACGACGACGGAAAACAAGGTGTCGTTCGCGCGCCAGGCGTATAACGACAGTGTTCTGAGCTATAACAACAAGCGTGAGGTATTTCCCAACAATGTTGTGGCGGGTGCGTTCGGCTTCAAGGAAGCAGCCTTTTTTGAAATTGATGTCGAAGCGGAGCGTGAAGCTCCGAAGGTGCAGTTTTGATTTCCATTTATCTGTTAGATGAATTTCTTCGAGGCACAGGAACGGGCGAGGAGATCAAGCCGGTTTCTGGTCTTGTGGTTCGCACTTTCCGTGCTGGGAGTGATCGTCGTTTTGTATTTCGCGATTGTCGCGGCATGGCAGTTCAATAGTTCGAATCCATCGGGAGTTCATTACGCCACCAAAACCAGCCAGCTTGAGTGGTGGAACAGCGGGTTGTTTATTGGGGTGAGCGTGTTGGTTGGTGGAGTGATTCTGGTGGGGAGTTTGGTGAAACTTTCTCAGTTGTCGGCGGGAGGGAAAGTGGTGGCGAGTAGTTTGGGTGGGAGGCTGGTGGAGCCGGGGACGAGGGATTTGCGGGAGAGAAGATTGCTGAATGTGGTGGAGGAAATGGCGATCGCATCCGGTTTGCCGGTGCCCGGGGTGTGGGTGATGGATGATGAGAAGGGGATCAATGCGTTTGCGGCGGGAACGGATCCTGCGAATGCGGTGATCGGGGTTACGAGGGGGACTTTGGAGCGTTTGACGCGGTCGGAACTACAGGGCGTCATAGCCCATGAGTATAGTCATATTTTGAACGGAGACATGAAAATGAACATCCGTCTGATGGGCTGGATATTCGGCTTGGTGATGTTATCGATGCTGGGGAGGGTGATGATGGAGTCGATACGTTTTCTGAGAGGATCGCGTGATTCGAAAGGCGGAGGGATTGTGTTGGCGATTCTGGTGGTAGGTCTGGCGGTATGGTTGGTGGGATCGATAGGGATTTTCTTCGCAAAGATTCTGCAGGCTGCCGTTTCGCGACAGCGGGAGTATTTGGCGGATGCGTCGGCGGTGCAGTTCACGCGTGATCCGAATGGAATCGCGGGCGCTTTGAAGAAGATCGGAGGATTTTCATCACATGGCACGATTTCCTCACCGAAGGCGATGGAAGCGAGACACATGTTTTTTGCAGGGAGTTCGTTGAGCAGTTTGATGGCGACGCATCCTCCGTTGGATCGCCGAATCAAGGCGATCGATTCGAAGTGGGATGGCAAGCTGGATGAGGCAAAAATCGTGCCTGTGGATGCATACGAATTTTCAGGTTCGATGGGATTTGCAGGAGGCGAGGATGAAGCGGCATCGGCACAGATCGGTCAACTTGGAGAGAGCGATCACATGCATGCGCGTGTGGGTGAGGTAATTCTTGACGGGCTTCAGGCGGATCAAATCTCGATTCGATCGAAGCATGATGCCAAGTGCATGTTGTTGGGATTGTTGGTGGCAGCGGATGAGAACGGTTTGGAGAAGAGCCGCGATGTTCTCATGGGTATGGAATATGAGGAGACAACGATTTTATATGTTATGGAGTGGAGTCGGCATTTCGCCGGGCATACATCCTCGAAAAAGCTGGCGTTGGTTGATTTGTCGATCGTGTGGCTGAGGCAGATGGGGCGAGATGAGGCGACGAAGTTTGTTGAAACGAGCCGAGCTTTGATCGAAGTGGACGGTCAGATTGATTTGTTTGAATTCATGATGCAGAAGGTGATCGAGAGGCATGTGGAAATCGGGCTTGGGTTGAGGCCTGTGCCGGCGATGAGATTCCGCAAACTGGCGGATTTGGAATATCAGGTGTCCAAGCTGCTCTCCGCATTTGTGCAACTAGCGGGCGGCGATGCGTCCATGGAGAAAGCTGGTGAGGAATACAGGCAACATACCGGTATGGAGTTGAAACGACTTGATGTTGGAATCAGTGAAGTTGCCGGAGCCTTGAGCGATATGGATGCGGCGACGCCGTTGGTGAAGCAGCAGATTCTGCGTCTTTGTGCATTGGTTGTGACTCACGACGGCATGGTGGAGGATGCGGAGATGCAATTGTTGCGTGCTACCGCGGAGGCGATTGGCGCACCGATTCCGCCATTAGCGAGGATGGCGATGTGATTGCATCAGGAAAGCTGATAGAAACCAGTCAGCGCTTGCGTTTTTTGGCAACGAAGGGAAAGTGGGTTTGTGGCGAGGCCTTCTAAAGTTTGGTGGAAATACGTGAATTTGCTGGGTCTGGATGCCCCGCTTGTCGCGGTTTTATGGCTGTTGCTTTTCGCGAAGACGTGGCGTGTGGATTATCATCCTTTTTATGTTTATATCGTTCTTGGTTTGGTTGCATGGACGGTCCGCATTGTGGCGAAGTTGCTGCAGAGCGCGATCGCAGGTGATACAAAGTCATTCCAAGCAATCCATCGCAAGTGCTTGAGTCGCGCTGCGCTGATAGCAGGGATCATAGCATGCGGAACGGTCATCGTTTATTTTCCGTTGGCGGTTTATAACTATATTCTGGTTGGCTCCATTTTTGTGGTTGGGTATTTTTCTGTTACTTTGTTCGCTCCTTCTTCCGAAGGTGAAGTTCCGTATGCCCGTCATTTGCTGGCGGGCGCAGCCTTTTCGTTTGGAGTTACCCTGATGGCACATGCATATCTTCCGGCGTTGGGAATCAAGGATCTGTTGCTTTCGGCTGAGTTCATTTGTTTTACGGTTTTGTGTTTGATTGCTTCCTCAGCGGTGGATCAATGGGCGAGGAGCACGAGAGAGACGAAATCGGAATCGTTTTTGATGGAGGAGTTGACGATATCGCTGCCACTTACCTTGCTAGGTGCGGCGGCGTTGGTGTTCGCGGTGCAGTCCGATGCGATGATGTTGCGTCCGTTTTATTATGCGATATTGACGGCAGCCGCTTTGCTCCAGATTTTGAATCGATTGAGGAGCCGTCTCACGATTGATCAGCAGAAGGCGTTGGCGAGCCTGAGTTTGCTGATGCCGGGGCTTGTATTCCAGGCCTATGGACCGACTTATTGAAGAAGGATTTAAGCAATTGGTCGATTGACAGCGTAGGCTCTGCTGATAGCCTCCCGCGCCCGCGCTGGGGAATTGGAAACCATACTGGTTTTTGATTGTTAGTTCCGGTGTGGTTTACAACCCGACAAATAAATAAGATGGCAACAAAGAAGAAGAGTGCAACCGCAAAGCCGGCAGCAAATAAATCAGCAAACAAGAAGTCCGCTACGAAAGCGACGAAATACGTTTACACCTGGGGCGCGGGCAAGGCCGACGGCCACGGGAAAATGAAAGAGCTGCTCGGCGGCAAAGGCGCGAACCTCGCCGAGATGACCCTCATCGGACTTCCCGTTCCGGCCGGTTTCACGATCACCACCGA
>JBGSRM010000157.1:0-5852 GCA_041737575.1 Akkermansiaceae bacterium | reverse complement strand
TGGCTGGGGTCTGATATCGATGACATCAACGGTGCGGAAAACCGCGAGATGCCCGATGAATCCGTCGATGCGCGAGCCTATGTCAACATGGCGGTGTGGTTTGGCTTCGTAGATCCATTTTGCCACGATCAAGTCCTGGTGGAAGTAGCCACCCAACGCCCCGCTCGATTCATTCCATTCCATGAGCATGGGTCTTTCTTTTCCCCATGGCATGAGTCCGGCATATTCGCTCTCACGATATTCCTTGCGGCTTTCCGTGTAACGCTTCCAACCTCGAATGGCATCAAACAAACGGAACGGATTGATACCGCTGTTTCGTAACAAGTCTTTGAGCATAAATAAAGCGGCGGCTGATATTCTGGAACTTACTAATTAATTTCCGCGGCCTCTCGAAATACCGCTACCATTGCGTTGGCTATTTTTGAGGTGTGGTAAGTTTCACGCAGGATGATGCCACAATCATAAACCTCTGCTTCGGACATGCTGAGAACTTCATGTAACGCTCCCCATAAGCTATCCGGTTGATCCAAATGGAATCCACCTTTGGTCGTTGCCGGAACAAGAATTTCTTCGACCGAAGTATCTTTCACGAAGCATGTCGGGGTGCCTAAATAATATGCTTCAAGTGCGGGGAGACCGAACCCTTCGATTTCAGAGGGAAGCATCAATGCCTTTGCTGATGCATATTGCCTGATGAGCTCGTTATCTTCCAAAAATGGCAGATGCACAATCCAATCGCACTTTTCCACGCTGCTGAGGATGTCCTCCGGAATACGCCCTATCACATGTAGTTTTGGCAAATGTTGTTTGTGTCCGGTTTTAGATCGAAGAATCCACTGATCGATGAGCCACTTCGTTCGCTTGTGCGGTTCAACCGAGCTCAAGTGCATCACATAGTCTGATTTCTCCGAGGAGCGAGGTTGAGGAATCGATTCATAAAGACATGGTTCGTAGGTGACATGAATATGCCTTTTCGGAAGATGATGACGGTCGATGAAATCCTCGATTTGAGATTTCGCGTGATTTGACACCGTCATTATTTCGCTGGCGTGGATCAATGTGTTTTTGAGCATCCCCGACCAGTAGTTGTATTCGATGTCGAGCCTCCAGCGAGGGTAGTTGTCCTGGTAATACTGTATGATCGTGTCGTGGATGGTTGCAATCGAAGGAGTCATGGCTCCGCTGATACGGGACATGAAGCCCTTGGGGAAATACCAGACATCGGGGCGTTGATTGGGAAGGACGAACAATGGGTGCAGATTGTCCGTGAACATCCGCAGCACACGACCACGGGTTGACCATGGCAAGGTGATGACCGATTGTGTATTCTTGGGAGCTTTCACGGATGAGCGGGAAACAACGGCACCCAATTCAAGATCTTCGCGTGATGCGAGGGAACGCATGACGATATTTGTCATCCTTGAAATACCCAAACTGCGTCCTACGCGCGGGTTTTGGTCTGCGAGGTAGGTCATAACCTGCAGGGTTGATTTTTTTCTCTTCGTATTCGGCTTCGCTTGGCTTGGTTGGATTGGCGACTTCAGTGGATCTTTGTGAAGCCGGATGATATGTTCAGCAAAATTTTCGAAGCGTTCCAGCCATAGCTTATCATTTTGTGTTTCGAGATAAACCCGTGCGTTGGCGCCTCTTCTGACGATTTCCTCCGGGTTGCCAGCGGCTTCTTTGAAATGACTGGCAAGTTGCATGTAATCTCCGGGCTCGTGGAGCCACCCAGTGTCCGGGTCGCTCACATGATCCACGATCCCTCCCGATTTTGCCGCGAGGACAGGTTTGTTGAATTCGAAGGCTTCGAATATAACCAAGCCCATCGGTTCCCACCAGATGGAAGGAATCACAAGTGCGGTGCATTCCTTGAGCAGTTTTTCTTTCGCTTCTCCTTGAACATAGCCAAGGCAGGTGGCGTGATTCATGTCCTTGCACAAGGCTTTTGCTTCATCCAGCAATGGCCCATCTCCTCCGATGATGAGCTTGCCGGGAAGACCGGATTGTTCGTGAATTTTCCATGCATCCAGAAGCACACGAAGGCCTTTTTCTTCGGAAATTCTTCCAAGGAACAGGAAAGTGGGTTCGGTATCGGCGGGGGACGCCGGATTGTATGTTTTTTGTTTGATCTCCCAGCTATGGGGAATCACCCGGATTTTTTCTGCTGGGATTCCACAGTCTGCGAAGGTGTCGGCCATGAAGTGGGAAATCGCCACCCAGCCGTTGATATTCTGGAAAGTGCCGGAGGCATGAAGTGCCCGGAGTTGAAGAGCATACCATGCGGTTTTCAGTCGTGAGTTTTGCCATCCTGCCGCGCGGATTTCAGGGAGGAAGTTGAGACGCAATCCATCCGGCTGGATTTGGTGATCGGCCCAGCAGTATCCATTTACGGAAAACGGTCGGAAGTTGTGAATGAACTGGATAATGGGCACGCCTCGCATCTGCAATGCGGGATACATCATGCTGGAACCGATTGGCATGATGTTATGCAGGATAATCAGATCAGGCTGGAATTCCTCGATTTCCTTAAACGCTTGCCTTATGGCGGCTGGATTCCAGACCATATGCAAAGCCTGCATGATTTTCCCGAGGAATGATTCATTTTCGACCCAATCTTTCGTATGAAATGTCAAGTCCCTGACCACGTGGCGGGTTGCCAGCTTTACGCTGATTTGATTTACAGCCAGCTCTTCACCCCCTGGTAAAAGATATTTATTGAATATCTGAAGAATCTTCATTTCCTAAATCTTACTTGATACGTCCGTGTGCGATGAGGCGTTTGATCACACGGCGTATTTGGAAAATTCTTTTCGCAATATTCAGGACATGGCGGTTGCCGATCCATGGGGGTTTTCCTGTTAGATGAATGTGCTCGTGGCGGCATTTAATCCCCTCATCAATCATGCGTTGCCAGTTTTTTTTTGTTGTGCTGTCGTCGTACCAGCGGAAGTGAGCGAGAGGTTGGGGCAGGTAATGGAATTTGTAGCCCAGTCTCCACAAGCGCAGATAGTATTCCCAGTCCATGCAGTTGCGGTAGGCGACATCCAGGAAATGTCCGGCATCAAGAATCCTGCGATGGTAGAAGGCTGAGGTGGAAGGTATGATGCAGCCTACGAACAACAGATCCCATTCATCGATCCGGGTGTCGTATTTCCTGCGGATCATTTGATCGTCTTCCGTGACGTAAGCGCATTCGCCATGGATTACATCGGCTTTTGGGTTGGAGGAAACAAACTCCGCGACTTTTTTCAAGGCATCAGGGACGAGGTAATCATCGCAATTGAGCCACATCACCCAATCGCCCGTGGCTTGGCGGAACCCCTTGTTGATGCCGTCGCTCATCCCGTCATCCGGCTCGCTTGTCCATTTAAGGTGAGGATATCGGGCAAGGACTTCCAGGGTATCATCCGTTGATCCGGCATCCGTGATGATATGCTCGATCTCAACTCCCTCTTGCGAAAGAACGCTTTCCACGCACTGCGGCAGAAAGCGTCCCTGGTTGTAGCTGGGTGTTATAATGGAAAATTTCATGGAGAAACAGGACAGAGGAAGTCGTGCGGCATGCTAAACAAATGGATGGTTGCTGTATGGGCAGTCAAAAAAACTTTGATCGGGTAAATGGATCACGCCGAGATGGGACTCAGCGTTTCCAAGCTTGATTTGTCATCTATCCGTTACTCAGAACTTGAGCGGCACGTTCGCGGATCGGTCCCATCGACTGGTGATCGAAGTGTGAACGAAGCGATCCTAACAATGGACGCAGCGGTCGGGCAAGTTGCATGGCAATTTCGAGCTTTTTTACCTGTTTTGGATCCAATCGTGTACGTTTTTCGGGATCTCGGTTTTGGAAATCCTGTGTCACTTCCGACATCCATGAGCAATGCTCGGAAGCGAGTTGCAGGCTCGATTGATGGCCTTCCCATGAGCCTTGGTCAGCGATGCCAATGAAATCGAGCACCTTAGGAAGGATGTCGGGCAGGTCGTCATAATTGACTTCCATGACGCGTTCTCTCGGCAGGCGGGCGAAGGCATTTTCATAACTTTCTCTAAAGATGGCGAAGCGGAACGGATTGCGGTTGTTCTCGCCGAACTGCACCCGGAACTGGGATTCGAAAACATTGTGTGGATTGCGCCGCAGGATGATGAATTTCCCTGGAGTGGCCAAGGGAGCCTTATGCATGCCGACAGTTCTCGGCGTCTTCCAGACAATCGCATGGATATGTTCGGGATCTCTGCCGAGTTTTACTGCGACGGCCTTGCCCAGCGCTATGAGAATCTCTTCGTCGCCGCCTCGCATGCAGGCTTCAGCATCATCTAGCGAGAGGGGAGTTGGGGGAAATGTTGCTCCTATGTAGAGTGCAGCAAGTTTCCGTGGATTGTTGCGCTCTTCCCGTGTGAGCACGCCCAACACTTGAGGAAATGAAGATTCGGGTGGGGAAATCACTCCTTTACGTTTGTCAAGCATCGCGCTTAAGACGGTGCTGCCGCTGCGTGGAAGTGATAGAATGTAGGCGAGTTTCATAGGTCATTAAGTGAACCACGGATCAAGCCCGGCGGCGGATGAGTTTCCGCACAAGATTGATACAGCGTCCGAGAAGCATGGAATCCGATACGCTGACTTGTGTGCGCATTCGCCACAGTTCGGCACGGGTGAGTGGGACGGCGGGTTGGTAGCGGATTTCTACTGACTCGCGGCCAATGTGGGACGCCAGCAGATGCATCTGGTCTAGGTGATCGCTCCACATGCCACCGGGAAAATGCAGCGCGGCCGCCGGATCAGTGGTTAGGTCGTAGCACACGCCGCGTCGGCTACGCTTCAAATCCTCAATATGATACATCTCCATCGCGGGATAGAGATAAGCCATGATTTCCTGATCGGTGTTGTATTTTCGCGATGCGTCAAACAAGCCGCCAGCAAGCATGCGCTCCATGCGGTCAAAGGAAAACGATTCTCCGAGATAATGAAATCCCGAATTCACCCTACGCGGAATCCTGGCCTGAACCCACTCAGCTTCTCTTGCAACGCCGTTATACCAGGTCCATGACTCGGTTGAAAATGCGTTCGGTGCCTTTGGCGGTTGCAGGTTGGATACCGGCCGCAGCCATACAATGTCTGAATCGAAATAAAAGTAAGGAGGCTCGATCACCATAGGCAGTTCCAGCTTGGCGTTGTAGCCAACTCCATCCAGCAGAGCGCGGGTCAATGGACGGTCTTTCAAGCGATGTTCCAAGATCGTGGCGCGATCAGACGGCCTCACAATCCGAGCTGCAATGCCTGTTGCCGCATGCAATAATGCTTTTTCGTCCGCCTCGTCTGGGGAGCCGTCGGTGTGAATATCAAGTCGATACCGATCTGAGAAATGCCGGGCGAAGGATTGCACCGCAGGGACGGCAATTTCCATTGCAGCCTTATGAACGAGTGTGACAGCGAGGAACATGGGAAGAAAAGTTGAAAGCAGAAAGTAGAAAACTGAAACGAAGAAGAGATGAGCGTTGCTCTGATTGCAACTTTCCGCATTCAACTTTCTGATTTACTACAGACCCGCCGTTACGACCACAGGCGCAGTGGTGTACTCCGCGACCGCAACGCCGCCCTTGATAGCTGTCACACGGCACGCGATCCGACCTGTAGTGACTGGTGTATAAGTCGCCGATGTGGCTCCGCTAATGTCGGTAGTGAGACTGGAAATCCACTGGTAGGTATAGCTGTCCGGGGCAACGTGCGGGGTGCCTGTGGTGCATGTCAATTGCGTGCCGACTTTGGGTGTTCCAATGATGGTCGGGGGGACGTTGTGATTGAAACGCACAAAGCCTCTGGCGTCGGTCTTGACGGGGTGCTCGAAAAGCGC
>JBGSRM010000154.1:0-3061 GCA_041737575.1 Akkermansiaceae bacterium | reverse complement strand
AAAACCGCTAACAAAAGCATCGCCAACGTTCCCCTGGCTAGCCTTACCGATAAAGACCAGGAATTCCTAAAAACCTGGTGGGAAAAACACCGCGATAAACCAGAAGGCCTCGACATCCGCATGAGTGTTGAGAAAAAAACCGAACGCATCGACCGCAAAGTCACCAAATCCGGCGGCACAAACAACAACAACCAAGGCCAACAAGTCGCTCCCATCGTCAACAAAGTCACCAAGGACGGCTTCCACTTCATCGGAACCCTCAAAAACTACTCACGCAAAGACATCTCCGACATCGAAGTCAATTACACCATCTACAAACGCATCACCTCCAACGACGGCAAAGCCACGAAAACCGAGACAAAGGAAATCGATGGCGAAGAAATCATCCGCGCCCTCACCGCCAAAGGCACCGCCACCTTCGAAACCGATCAAATAGAATGCGAAGACACCTCCCAAACCGGAGGCAACAAATCCCGCACATACAAACGCGAAACCATCCTCGGTGTCGTCTTCAGCTTCCGCACCGCCAGCGGCGAATTCCTCACTCACAGCTACCCGGACGGCTTCGAGGCTCGCGCCGAAAACCTCGAATAATCGTTCCAAGTGCTGTCTCCCACCCTTGCTTAAGGATATTTCAGTTCCCGTTTCCAAATCACCTAGCCCAACGGGCTTGCGTATTTCAGCCCGGGGTTGGCACAGCAACGCGGAGCCTACCCCGGGTTCCTGTCAGTCGGAAATTCCAACACCAAAGGTGTTGAGTCCATGCTCGCTCAGCCGACGACTTATACCATTTATCTAGTTATATTGTCGGAAGTCGTTTTTCCAAATAGCGTTTAGTTCTGAGAGTAAGTAGCCGTTACCGATCAGGCGTGTCACTCGCTTGGTATCTTCCCAATAGGGTTTGATCTTTTCGGTAATCTTTTCCTCAAGCTCTTCAATATCCGTCCAATCTCGGTTGCATATCCCATCCTTGACGATGTCCCACAATTTTTCCACCGGGTTGAGCTCAGGGCTGTAAGCAGGCAGTGTGATGATTCTGATTTTACCAGGTAATGGTTCCTCGTCCTTTTTATGATGGAAGCCCGCGCCGTCTCCAATGACGATGTGTGTCGCTTTCGGATCATGGGCTGCAATTTGTTGTAGAAATTCGAGATCCCAGTCCTTATTGAGGTTCGGAGTGAAGAGAAATTCACTGCCGATGCCGCCAATTTCGAGTGCACCGTAGAGATAGCCGTTCTCATAGCGTCTTCGAGAGGGAGCAATGGCTCTAACTCCGCGCAAGCACCACATCTTTCGCGTAAGAGGATGCAAGCCGTAGCGCATTTCGTCATAAACCCAAAGCCTTACTGGGGTGCAGGGAGATAGATTGAGTTCTTCCATTTTGTCAGCAAGGGTCGCGCGGAAGGCGGCTTCGGCTAGAGGGTCTTTTTTCGGGTTGCATGGGCGGGTCGCTTTGATCCGCCCTGCGCACTTTCCCAAGTATTTATAGATCGTGGCTTCTTTCATCTCACCTAGGTCGAACTTAGACCCCAGCCAGTTCCAGGCATCGCGCGCAGTGCGCCACTTGCCTTTGGCCAATTCGGCGGTCATAGCTTTTTCCATCTCGGGGGTTAGGCGGCTTTGCGGGCCATTGCCTTTGCCTTTGTTTAGAAGGGCTTCGATACCCCCGGTTCGGAATCGATTGAGCCAAGTCTGAATGGTGGCTTGGCTGCGTCCAAGATCATCAGCAACTTGCTGGGTCGCGATACCTTCCATGGTCTGCTTGATGGCTAGCATACGTTCGCGTTGCCAACCAGCGGGCTCTTTTTTGAATCGGGCGAGAAGTTCGGGACCCACTCCTAGTGGATCAATTTTCTGTCGTGGTCTAGGCATGACTTGCTTAAGCAGTATTCATGCCTTCCGACAAGATAACTATTTAAATGGTATTAGTCCCATACATACCGCTCATCCCATTTCTCCCCGTGCAGGCGCAGTAGCTCGCGGTATTCATCTTGGAACGTGACCTTCCGATGATGTTCTTCCTGATTCACGATATATCGGGAAACCACCCCGATCTGTGATTCGGAAACGGAAAAACAGCCGTAACCCGTCTGCCATCCAAAATCCCCGTGTCCGTCTTTCCCTTTCGCCCACAGCGTACTGTTTCGCTTGATTTCCTTCACGTATTCCGCCGCCGCTACCGTCCGGGAAAGGGTGGTGAGCAGATGGACGTGATCCTCGGTTCCGCCGATCTGGATAGGGAGGCAGTCGAGCGTATTCGCGCAGCCACCAAGATAGGCGTGTATTCCGTCTCGGAAAGCGTGGTCGCTGAGAAGTGGCGCGCGGTTCTTTGTCGAAAAAACCGTGTGAATCAGTATCCGGGATAGTGATTGAGGCATGGCAGAGTTTGCTAATATTCCGGTTCGGACGCAACTGCGATTGATTTTGATCATCCGTCATTGCTTGTGCCGTCCCCCACAAGTTTTCCCTCCCCCACCCATAATCCCTCGAAAGAACCCCTTCCCCCACCAAGTATGTTCCTCTCATGAAAACCCTCATCCTCCTCGCCGCCACCACCTCCCTCCTCCACTCAGAACCTCTCTTCAACGGCAAAGACCTCACCGGCTGGAAATCCGATGCCAAAGGCGTGTTCAACTACTGGTCAGCAAAAGACGGCACCATCATCTGCCAATCCGGCCCAGACAAAAAAGGCTCCCACCTCTGGACCACCAAGGAATTCACCGACTTCACCATCACCCTCGAATTCAAATACATCGACGGTAAAATCGATTCCGGTGTCATGCTCCGCAGCGAGCACGACCAAATCCAAATCGGCATCTCCGGATCTCTGAAACGCGACCTCACCGCTTCCCCTTACATCCCCGGAAAAGGCTACCCCGTCGAAGCCACAAACGCCATCGCCGCCGTCAAACAAGACGACTGGAACACCCTCAAAATCGAAGTCAAAGGCAGCACCTACCGCACCTGGCTCAACGACGTCGAAGGCATCACCTACACCTCCGAAACCGCCAAACAAAAAGGCCCCATCGGCCTCCAACTCCACAACGGCAACATCATGTCC
>JBGSRM010000116.1:0-5996 GCA_041737575.1 Akkermansiaceae bacterium | reverse complement strand
CCGGTGCCGGGTGCTACGAGGAGGAGGGAGCCGATGTGTTTGTTGCGGATTGCGTATTCGCCGACGGCGGCGGCGTTGCAATCGTTGGTCATGTGGACGGGGATGTTGAGGCGTTCGTTGAGTTTGGAGCAGATGTCAACGCCGACCCAGTCTTCGCCGAGGTTGGCGCGTCCCCAGATGACGCCGTTGGAGGAGGGGGCGGGGACGTCGAGGCCGATGCCGCCGATGTCTGTGAGGGTGATGTTGGCGTTGTGGCAGAGTTCGTGGAGGGCGGCGTCGAGTTGTTGGAAGGTGGCTTCATAGCCTTCTTTGACGAGGCTGCGGACTTCCACGATGGGGCCGACCTGGGCGCCTTTGGAGTCGATGATGACGGATTTGACGGTGGAGCCGCCGATGTCGAGTCCTGCGAAGTGTTTGGGTTTTGACATAGGGGTAGGGTGGGGGAGGGGGGAAAAGCTGGAAAGCTGAAAAATGGAAAAGCTGAAATTGTTTTTTGGGAGAGAGTGGGGGGAGGGGGATCATTTTAGGCGCAGAGTGGGCGTCCTTTGATGATGGGGGTTACACGGCTATGTGGGATTTCAAAATCCTGTCCAAGTCGGTATTGGCTGATGCCATAATCCTCAAGCGCTTCCTTGAGCGTCTTGCCGGGATGCGGGTTGTGCAGTAGGGGGTCGTGTCTCATTTGTCGAAAAAACTCCGTTTACCAGGCGGCATTTTCACAGGGATGCAATCCACCGGAATGATCACGTATGATTCCGTGACGAACACGTTGGCCGGTCGCATGTCGAAGACCACCGCATCATCCCGCACGAACGCGTAGGAATCCTCGTAGCCGATGCCGTGGTTGTGGCGTAGTTTTGTGAATCCGAGCTCATCCACCATCAGCCGGGTGATTTCCTCCCAACGGGCGGCACGGCCTTCCACGATTTGCTGCCTGGTGATAATTCTTCTTCCTTCAGCGTCACCTCCTAATCCTACAAAGCGGATGTTATCCGCGAACAATTCATTCTGGAGTCTCAACCGTTCGATGTAATTAAGAGGCGGCGAAGCCGTCATGCGGGGAGTGCCGAGGTCGAAATCCACCACATAAGCGGCCTTTCCCGGTTTGGTGAACTTCAGGATCGTCCCGGTGGAGGGATCGTGCAGCACATCATGCTCCGCGCCTCCCTGCATTCCCGGATGCAAATTCCGGTAAAGGCAGCCTATTTCTTCGGAATAGCCTTCGAAGAGGGCGAAGTGCCTTTCGATGAGATCGGAATCAATTTCGTCCCCATCGAGTTCTCCATTTGCAGATAAAATCCGGCGGAGGTCATGGATGACGGTTTCGAGCGCTCGATCCTGATCCGGCTCAGGTAGCTTGCCGTTTTCGGGTTCTTGGTATTGATGGTGCTCATTGGACAACGGAGGTAATTTGCCATTTGCGGAGGATGATTGCAAGGGGGGAGTGGACTGTGGTCATCCGTCCTGAAGTGGAGAGGGGTGAAAGTAGCCGGGCTTGGACGCACGGATGCGGAAATCGCGGAGAAATTGCGTGAGTTCGTCGAGAGGCCGCCACAAGAGGGGCGCTGTCGGTCCCGCCCATTCCAAATGCAGTCGTTGATCTCCTGCCCAATCCCTTCAGCGTCTCGATGATCCCCTCGATCTGGTCGGTGCGCTTTTGGTTTTTGCGACCGAAGTGGTTGGAGAGTTGTTCGGGGGTGGCGGTGGGGTTTTGGGATAGGAGTTGGCGGATTAGGGTGACTTGTTCGGGGAGTTTGGTGGGACAGGGTGGCAATTTTGAATGTTGGATGTTGAATTGGGAGATGGGGTATCGGTGCCGGGGAGGGAGGATTGGGTGTGGTGGAGGGTGTGGGAAAGGAGGTTTCCTTGTATTTCGGGGCTTTGCGGGTGGGAAATGGCGGAAGACGGCGTCGGCCACTTGTTTTGGCTTGCGGGAATGTTGCCGGACGGCGTCGGGCATGTGTTTCAGCTTCCCGGAAGGGGTTCGGACGGCGTCGGTCATTGTTTCCGGCTCCCGAAAATGCTGCCGGACGGCGTCGGCCACCTGTTTTTGCTCCCGCGGATAGTCGCCGACGGCGTCTTGCCGAGGATTTCGGAGCCGGAAATTGCCTCGGACGAGATCATTTCTCACATCCTTTTCCCAGATAATAAACCAAACAAAACCCATGGCCACAAACAAGATACCAGAAACATTGGAAAAACTCATCTCCCTCGCCGAGGACGCTGCCGAGTGGTGGGACGGTGGAGGTTTTCATCGTGCCGGCGAATGTTGCGGGGGGCGGTCCGCCGAGTCCGACGGTAACGGCGGGGGTGCCGTAGCGGATGGGGAGGGGGTTTGCGGGGGGACTAGCTGGGAGGACGTAGAAGAATGGCATCGCCGGGGTGAAGCTCAAAATTGATCAGACGGCTTACTCGGCGGCGCATGTGCCGGCTTGCTGGGCATTCATCGGTTCATTTCATTTGGCGTATGCGACATATTGTCCGCACGTCACAACGAGAATGTTTCGTGCCCCTGCCTCTTCGACGAATCCCACAATTTCCATTACCGCTCCATGCTTCGCCGTAGGCGAACCGCACACTTCGACTACATTGGGCTGCATCCTTAGTATTTCTTCTTGAATTCGTGCTTGTGCCGTCGCCTTCGCGTAAAACTTGCCATCCAACAACAAAAGACCATCAGCTCCAACACCCAATCGAATTCCTGAACTCGTGAACTGCCCCCGTCCTACATCAGGCTTCTGGACTCGCCGAGAACTTTCAAGTGACGGCCTCATTGCGGCAAAGGTACCGATCCAACTGAGGAGCAACGCAATCATGGCGCTGGAGATGGTTTGGTGAATATTCATTTTTCTGCCCAACGTTAGAGGCCATGCGTCGCCGGAACACGCGTCCAAAATTGATCATACGGCTTCCTCGGCGTCGCAAGTGCCGGCTTTGTTAGCCATTGTCTAGTAAATCTATGGGTGGATAATCTGGAAGCTGCATATCCGTAATCTTCAGCAAGTAATCACAGAAGCGAATGAAAGCCGTTGTATCGACTTTGGGAAGATTGAGCTCTTCTCTCATCTTTGGATCAATATTCCCCATCCATTCTGGATTCGCAACATCCGCCATTGTATAATCCTTGTCCGTTGAAACCTCCAGAATCCATGTGCAACCGTCTAGCATTTGCAGCTGTTGTATTTGCTTCTCGTTGTACTGCCTTAGTGGTAGCCGAACGTATGGATCGATTGCATCAGACTCCAGTCGTTTGGCGATTCGATCTCCTATTGCCACTTTTCCGGTCAGTTCAACGGTGTTAGGCTCCAGACTGTTATCCACGTTACGCAGACTGAGGCGCGTGATCTCAACTGTGGCTCCTGCCGCAGTGCTAGAGTATGTAAAAAATAGTGGCTTCGTGAACGAGGGCAAGATCGCAAGCCGGAAAGTAATGTGTCCCTTGGGCTCGCGCTTGGTAAGCATTGAGGGGAGGTTGGCTGCTCGATAATACTCGGTATAGTAGCTCGCCCTACCCTCCGGAAAGTAGTCCTCTCCATCCGGCGATTTCTGCACGCGAGATGCTGACTGGTCGATCTCACTTGGGGTGCTGTTGTCCTGTTCCTCAGCTTTCGCAGAATGAAATCCCAGCGAAATCAAAATCAGGAGGTAGTAGCGGAAGGGGTTCATTTTCTTGACTAACAGTTCGTATTCGTATGACCGGAGAATGTGATATCCAATTAGCCATCTTTAGAGAGAATGGGTAAAAACCCCTTGATTTGGCAAGGAATTTTTTGTGACGGGTGTGTATATCAGGCTTGGTTTCCGGCGGTCTTTTGGGGCGCGGATGGTGGGAATGTTTTGATCCGTGGGTCCGGCGTTGTTTCACCGCCGGCCAGGATCTGTCGCCGTTGGCGGGATTCCGATGGGACATTGTTCATGCACTGTTTCCCATGCTTGAAGGCGCTGAGGAGGATGGATTCTTTTTAGCCTTTCAAGGAAAGGCGGATTGAACTTTAAAGGGGCGTAAGCATGATGAATGGCGGTGTTTTATTTGTGGCTATGTTCGCGGTGTGCCTGACGGCTTGTCAGAAGAAGCCGAAGGAGGAGGCGCGGGATCGCGGTGTGGCGGGGGCTGATGGGGTTGGGGATTGGAAGGCTCATAAGATGTCGGGGTATGAGGTGATCCGGGAATTTCCTCATGACTCCGGGGCTTTCACGCAGGGGTTGCTGCTTTCGGGGGGGGAGTGGATCGAGAGCACGGGTGGGTATGGGACGACGAGCATCCGTCGGGTGGAGAGGGAGACGGGGAAGGTGTTGGTGAAGACGGATTTGGCGGAGGAATTTTTCGGGGAAGGTGCGGCGGAGCTGGATGGGAAAATCTATCAGCTCACATGGCAGAGCGAGCAGGGGTTCGTTTATGATGCGAAGAGTTTGCGCAAGCTGGCTGGTTTCCGGTATGAGGGGGAGGGCTGGGGTCTGACGAGTGATGGGGTTTCGCTGATCATGAGCAATGGGAGCGACCGTTTGCTTTACCTGGATCCGAAGACGTTTCGCGTGGTGCGGGAGTTGCCGGTGCGGATCAGTGGCAGGCCGGTGAATCTTCTCAATGAGTTGGAATACATCGAGGGTGAGATTTTTGCGAATGTCTGGCACACCGATAAGATTGTTCGCATCAATCCTAAGGATGGGAATGTGGTGGGAGTGATTGATCTCGCGGGGATTGATGCGAAGGAGAGGAGGCGTGATCCTGAGCATGTGCTCAACGGGATCGCGTATGATGCGGCGACGGGGGAGATGTTCGTTACGGGAAAATGCTGGCCGAAGATTTATCAGATCCGGTTGGTGCCGGGGAAATGAGGGATGCTCAGGAGGTTACGGCCGAGCGGTCGTCGCTGAGGCCGGATTTTTCGAGGAAGTAGTCGTAGCCGCCGGTGTAGCGTGTGACCATGGCGCCGTTTTCGGGGTTTTTCTCGTCGCGTGTGATGTGGAGTGTGGTTTCGGCGAGGTTGCGGATGAAGTGGACGTCGTGGGAGATGAAGACGAGGGTTCCTTCGTAGGCTTTGAGGGCGCTGACGAGGGAGTCGATGGAGAGGATGTCGAGGTGGGTTGTGGGCTCGTCCATGAGGAGGAGGTTAGGGGGATCGACGAGAAATTTTACGAGGTTGAGGCGGGATTTTTCGCCGCCGGAGAGGACGCCGCATTTTTTTTCCACATCGGCGCGGCGGAAGAGGAAGGTGCCGAGGATGGCGCGGGCGTCTTCTTCGCGGAGGGTGTCGCAGGCGCCCATGACTTCGTCGAGGACGCTGTTGAATTCGTTGAGGGCTTCGCTGCGGTGCTGGGAGTAGTAGCCGATTTTTGTGAGGTATCCGGTTTCCATTTTTCCGCCGTCGATTTTGAGTTCGCCGGCGAGGAGTTTGATGAGGGTGGATTTGCCAGCGCCGTTGGGGCCGACGAGGACGATTTTGTCGCCGCGCTCGATGGTGAGGTCGAGGTCTTTGTAGATGCGTTTTCCGGGGTAGGACTGGCAGACTTTCTGGAGGTCGATGACTTTTTGGTTGGAGCGGGGAGGTTGGGGGAAGGAAAATTTGAAGGGTTTGCGGGGGGCGCGTGGTTTTTCGATGCGTTCGATTTTTTCGACGAGTTTGATGCGGGATTGGACTTGTGCGGCTTTGGAGCCGACCTGGCGGAAGCGGTCGATGAATTCCTGGTGGGCTTCGATTTCCTTGTTTTGGTTGCGGTAGGCTTGGACTTGGAGTTCGTAGCGTTTTTCGCGTTGGTCGAGGTAGGAGGAGTAGTTTCCGGTGTAGGATATGAGTTGGGCGGCGTCGGGGTCGATTTCGATAACGGTTTCGATCATGGCGTCCATGAAGTCGCGATCGTGGGAGATCATGAGGATGGCGCCGGAGTAGTTGAGGAGGTAGCGTTGGAGCCAGAGGAGGGAGAGGAGGTCGAGGTGGTTGGTGGGCTCGTCGAGCATGAGGAGGTCGGGCTCCATGACGAGGAGTTGGGCGAGGTGG
>JBGSRM010000104.1:0-20018 GCA_041737575.1 Akkermansiaceae bacterium | reverse complement strand
GGTGGTGGCGCGGTGGGTGACGATTTCAACAATGACGGTGTTGACAATGGTTTGGCCTACTTCTTCGGAGCGGAAGACGGCTTTGTGCCGACACCGGGCATCGTGAATGGAAGCATCACCTTCCCCCGCGATTCCAGCCTGACGGATGTCAGCTTCGTGGTGCAAACCTCCGATGATCTTGAAGATTGGGATGATGTGCTTGTCGAAGATCTCGATCTAAGCGATCCGGATTTCATCACCTATGTGCTGCCCGGCGCACCCGCTCCGTTTTTCGTGAGAATCAAGGTGACGGTGGATCAGCCATTAAATTGATTTGTTAGGAAACCAATAGCTCACGCGAGATAACTTGCTACGACCCGTGTTTCACCCGAAGGGGAGGAACACGGGTCGATTCTTTTAGCGGATGTGGTGTTGAAAATGCCTTGATAAGCGGTTTGCATGTTTTGAAAAAGATCGGCAGTTTTTCCTTATGAACGGAAAACGTTGGACTACCTTTTTCATGATTGTGCTTGTGTCACTTGTTGCGGTGGCCTGTGAGAGCAAGAAAAAGCATGGCATCACTTATGAAGAAATCAGTCATGTCCAATCGGTGGCGGATCTGACGGCTGCGTTCGCGGAGGAGGGAGAGAAAATTGAGGTTGAGCGGGAGATCGATGATTTTTTCACTCGTCTGGGCAAAGCGACGATGTCGAGCAAATCCTTTGATTTAGAATCCTATATCTCCGTGGATGCGATGATTGAAACAGCCGAGGCTGCGGGTGCGTTCCGTGGCATGGGGGTCTCGGATAAGCGCGAATTCATAAAAGGCTTGAGAAAAGGCTTCAGCCAGGCAGGTGAAAACTTCCGGCAGATTGCTTATGACCGTCACCGCATCGTCCGGGTGGAGAAACCTGCGGAGAACCGCCGGATTGTATTCGCCACGCTTTATTCCAGCGATCTGAATATCACGAACAAAATGCGTATGTGGTTGGTAAAGACGGATGATGGTTGGCGCATCCATGATTTCGAGGATATGTCCATGGGTCTTCGTTCGATAGGTTTGATCACAACCATGATGAAGGCCGGGCTGGGTAAGAAACAGGAGCCATGGATTGCGGATTTCCTGCCTGTCATGAATATGATCAAGCAGATCGATCCAGCTCAGCCCGAAAGTATCTCGAAGTTGCGGGAGCCACTTGAGCGTTTCAGGAGCCATACAATTCCCAATGATCTGAAGCGTTTTGCGAGTGTGATGATGGTTGCCTGCCTTATGTCCGATGGGGAGATGGATGAAGCGGAGAAAGAACTACAAGCGGCTGAGACCGGTGGCTATGCCAGCCCGCTTTTTCATTATCAGAAAGGTCACCTGATGATGGCCAGAGAGGAGTGGCGTATGGCTCTTGATGAGTTTGAAAAACACATCGGGATCATGGGTGCTGACTCGGATATTCTGGAATCCGTCTCCGAGTGCCATTACCGGCTCGATGACATTTCCGCGGCAAGGGAGGCGGCCTTGAAGGGCTTAGAAGACAATCCGCAGGCGACGAGCTGCTTGTTATGGTTTGCCGCGACTAGCAGTGCGGAACAGATGAATGAACCAGGTTTTGCGGCAAAGTTTGATGCAGTTGATGATCCGGCGTTGGTTTATGAGAATGCTATGGATTTGGTTCTGATTCTGGAAGATGCCAAGCAGGCGAAAATTTTGTTCGCCTACTGCCGTGGCAAATTGGTGGATGATGAGTCCGTGGATTACTACGAGGAGATGATCGCCGAAATGGAGGATCCGTGAGAATCAGGCAGTATTTGAAAACCTAACTTTGAAATGAAGAAAGGGATTTTAAATCCCTTCTCCATGGCTTCAGTGCTGGTATTTGCGCTTGAAGCGGAGGGCGGCGGATTGCTTGGCGATGACGCCTTGGAGGTAGGCGACTTCTTCGGCGTCGAGGCTGTGATCGACGGTTTGCAGTTTTTCCTCAGCGCGTTGGATGGCGTCTTCGGTGGCTTGTTCGTCGATTTCATTTTCACCGAGGGCCATGTCGGTGAGGATGACGGCTTTGTCGTGGCCGATTTCCGCGAAGCCGGAACCGATGGCAAGGGTGAGGATTTGGCCTTGGTATTGGTAGCGGAGCTCTCCTGGTTGAAGTGCGGTCACAAGACCCGAGTGGCTGGGAAGGATACCCAGTTCGCCATCCGCGCCTGGCAGATAGACGTTATCCACGGTGTCGGAGAAAATCTTTTTCTCAGGGGTGACGATTTCGAGGTGGAGAGACATGGTGGTAAATGCTGAAACGCTAAAAAACTGAAACGCTGAAATGAATTAATCGCGAGCGACGGTTTCGATGCCGGCTTTCATGTAGAAGTTACCTTCGGAGACATCGTCCCATTTGCCGTCGAGGATTTCCGCGAAGCCTTTGACGGTGTCTTCGAGGGAAACGAGGGCGCCGGGAACGTTGGTGAAGATTTCCGCAACGTGGAAAGGCTGGGTGAGGAAACGCTGGATTTTACGAGCGCGGAAGACGGTCATTTTGTCTTCGTCGTTGAGCTCGTCCATACCGAGGATGGCGATGATGTCCTGAAGGTCTTTGTAACGCTGAAGCACGAGCTGGACGCCACGGGCAACGCGGTAGTGTTCGTCACCGACAACTTCCGGAGCGAGTGCTTTGGAAGTGGAGGCAAGTGGATCGACCGCTGGGAAGAGGGCTTGTTCTGCGAGGGAGCGCTCAAGAACCACCGTTGCGTCAAGGTGAGCGAAGGTGTTGGCGGGAGCGGGGTCGGTCAAGTCGTCCGCAGGAACGTAAACGGCTTGGATGGAAGTGATGGAACCTTTGTTGGTGGAGGTGATGCGCTCCTGGAGAACGGACATTTCCTCGGAAAGGGTTGGCTGGTAACCCACAGCGGAAGGAGTCCGGCCGAGAAGGGCGGAAACCTCGGAACCTGCTTGGGAGAAACGGAAGATGTTATCGACGAAGAGAAGAACGTCCTGGCCTTCCTCATCACGGAAGTATTCCGCCATGGTGAGTGCGGAAAGAGCGACGCGGAGACGAGCACCCGGAGGCTCGTTCATCTGGCCGTAGCAAAGGGCGACTTTGGAGCCTTCTGCGGAAAGCACTGGATTGCCTTTACCATCGAGTTTTGGATGACCTTTTTCGTCTTTTTCGGTCGCGATAACGCCGGATTCGATCATTTCCCAGTATAGGTCGTTACCTTCACGAGTCCGCTCACCGACACCGGCGAAGACGGAGAAACCACCGTGTGCTTTCGCGATGTTGTTAATGAGCTCCATGATAACCACGGTTTTACCCACACCCGCACCACCGAACATGCCGCCTTTACCACCCTTGAGCAGAGGGCAGATGAGGTCGATGACTTTAATGCCGGTGACGAGAACTTCGGTTGCAGCGGATTGGTCGGTGAGGGAAGGAGCCGGGCGATGGATCGGGGAACGATGGTTAGGGTCTGCGAGCGGGACGTTTTCATCCACGAGATCGCCGGTTACGTTGAAGATACGACCGAGGACTTGTTTGCCGACAGGAACCGCGATGGCCTTGCCGGTATCGACGATGGTCATGCCGCGCTTGAGACCATCCGTGGTGGACATCGCAACGGCGCGCACCCAGCCGTCGCCGAGGTGTTGCTGAACTTCGAGAACGAGTTTGGTATCCACGTCGTTGAGGACGTAATGGATTTCCAGGGCGTTATAGATTTCAGGCAGTTTGGCTGCTTTGGAGAAGTCGGCATCGATGACGGCGCCGATAATTTGAACGATGGTTCCTTGGTTGCTCATTGGGAGGTTGCTAGTTTGAAGTTTTCAGTTTTCAGGGAAGAGATTTTGTGGGGCGCTAGTTTTGTTTTCGGTATTTTCTGAACACTGAAAACTTCAAACTAGCAAACTTGTGGTTATTCCATGGCCTTCATGGCGGTGGTGATTTCTAGGAGTTCGGCGGTGATGGCTGCCTGGCGGACTTTGTTGTATTCGAGGGTGAGCTCTTTGATGAATTTTTTGGCGTTATCGGTGGCGGCTTTCATGGCGACCATACGGGCGGAGTGCTCGGTGGCGCGGGCTTCGAGGAGGGCTTGGTAAACTTGGAAGTTTACGTAGAGGGGGAGGATGGATGCGAGGACTTCGGTGGCGGAAGGCTCGAAGAGAGAGTCTGCGGAAGAGCCTTGGATTGCACCTTGGTCGTCAGTTTGGGTGGGAGGGAGGACGGGGAGAAGTTGGATAACTTCTGGGACTTGGGAGAGTGTGTTGACGAAGCGGGTGTAGAGGATGGAAACTTTGTCGTAGTGGCCTTCTGTGAATTGCTTGGTTAGGAAGGCGGCGATGGCGCGAGCATCGGCGAAGGGGACTGGGTCTTTCACCGAGAAGTCAGCAAGAATGTTCTTTTTGAGTTTCTCCAGCATGATGCGGAGTTTGCGTCCAACGGTGACGTAATGGGCGGTTTCCGAGGTGCTGGATCTCAGTTTTTTCGCGAGGTTGGTATTGAGAGGTCCGCAGAGGCCTTTGTCTGTGGAGATCACAAGCACTAGCTCGCGGTTGCCCTCACGGGCTTCGAGAAGTGGGTGAGATACTTCATCTGTAAAGTTCTCTGCGATGTCGCTGAGGACGGCGTTGAGCTGGGACGAGTAGGCGCGCCCAGCCATGGCTTGGTCTTGAGCCTTTTTCATCTTGGCGGCCGCAACGAGTTGCATCGCCCGGGTGATTTGGGCGGTGTTTTTTACCGATTTGATGCGGCGGCGGATGTCTCGGAGGTTGGCCATGTTTTTACTTCGTAAAAAAGTTAAAAGTTATTGGTTATTTGTTATTGGTGAAGAGTTTTGATTCGGAGCCTTTTAACTTTAAACAAATAACTTATAACGGAAATTTATTTCCAGGAGGTTTTGAAGTCGTCGATGGCTTGTTTGACGGTGTCGACCATGGCGGCGTCTTTTTTGAGGTCGGGTTTCTCGTTGCGGATTTTGTCGAGAAGCTCGCCTTTGCGGGTGGAGAAGTATTCGCCCATGGCGTCTTGGCAGCGGCGGATGTCTTTCACTGCGACGTTGTCGAAGTAGCCGTTTTGCATGGCGAAGAGGTAGATGGATTCGACCTCCATGCTGACGGGTGAGTATTGATTTTGTTTAAAGAGCTCAACGATACGGGCACCGCGATCGAGTTTCTTTTTGGTGGAGGCATCTAGGTCCGAGCCGAACTGTGCGAAGGCTTGGAGCTCGCGATACTGGGCGAGGTCGAGCTTGGTGGTTCCGGCGACGGATTTGATGGTTTTGGTTTGCGCAGCGGAACCGACGCGGGAAACGGAGAGACCGACGGAGATGGCGGGGCGGATACCTTGGTAGAAGAGGTCGGTTTCGAGGTAGATCTGGCCGTCGGTGATCGAGATCACGTTGGTCGGGATGTATGCGGAAACGTCGCCTGCTTGGGTTTCGATGATGGGGAGGGCGGTGAGTGAACCGCCGCCGGCCGCATCGGTGAGACGAGCGGAGCGCTCGAGGAGGCGGGAGTGGAGGTAGAAGACGTCACCTGGGTAGGCCTCGCGTCCGGAAGGGCGGCGAAGGATGAGGGAGACCTGGCGGTAGGCGACGGCGTGTTTGGAAAGGTCATCGAACACGATCAAGCAGTCTTGGCCTTTATCCATGAGGTATTCTGCGATGGCGCAGCCGGCGTAGGGGGCGAGGAATTGCATTGCGGCGGCATCCGAGGCGGAAGCGGAGACGATGGTGGTGTATTCCATGGCGCCGGAGTCTTCGAGGGTCTTCTGGATACGGGCGACGTTGGAGAGTTTTTGGCCGATGGCGACGTAGATACAATACATCGGCTTGTGATTGAGGAGCTTGCCCTGTTCCGCGGCTTTGTTTTGGTTGGCCTGGGAGATGATGGTGTCCACGGCGATGGTGGATTTTCCGGTGGCGCGGTCGCCGATGATGAGCTCGCGCTGGCCGCGTCCGATGGGAACCATGGCATCGATGGCCATGATGCCAGTCTGCACCGGGACGGAAACGGATTTCCGTTTGATGATGCCGGGAGCGATTTTTTCCATCGGGTAGTTGGCGGAGGCAGTGATTTCGCCTTTGCCGTCGATCGGTGCGCCGAGGGCGTTGACAACGCGGCCAAGGAGGGCTTCGCCGACAGGGATGGAGAGGAGTTTGCCGGTGGTGCGGCATTCGGCACCTTCGGTGACGGAGGCGTAGTTTCCGAGGAGGACGACGCCGACTTCGGATTCTTCAAGGTTAAGGGCCATGCCGGTAACGCCGCCGTCGAATTCGATCATTTCGTTGAGCATGACGCCGGAGATGCCTTCGACGATGGCTACGCCGTCACCGACTTTGCGGACTGTGCCGGTATTGGTTTTTTCGACGCTGGAGGTGATTCCGGCGATTTGTTTTTCGATGTCCTGGAGGATGCTGCTCATTTTAGGTTGCTAGTTGGAAGTTTTCAGTTTGCAGGCTGATGAAGTGGAAAAGATGGTTGGATATTAGAATGCTTTGGAGAGGCGGTCGATTCTGCCTTGGACGGAGCCGTCGAGGACGTCATCGCCTACTTTGATGCGGAGGCCGCCGAGGAGTTCGGGGGTGATTTTGAATTGGACGGTGAGGTTATTACCGTAATCTTTGGCGAGGCCGGCGGTGACTTGCTGGCTTTCTGCCGGGGTCAGTGGGGTGGCGCTTTCGACGGTGACGGCGCGGCGTGCGATTTCGAGACGGGCGAGGCGCTGGATGGCGGCGAGGATGCCGCGGAAGTCGCGCGGTTTTGCGGCGATGAGTTTGGAGACGAGATCGCGGAGCTTGTTGTCGTCAAGCTGACCGTTCACGAGGCACAAGCCGTAGAGGCGGCGGGCGGTGGCGGCGGCGATTTTTGAGATTTTCATCGGTGTCCGTTAGGAAAGGAAGTTTAGTTGCCGACTTTGGAGAGGGCGTCTTGGTTGATGCGGCGTTGGTCGTCTTCGGTGAGGACTTTGCCGGTGACTTGGGAAGTGGTGGCGGTGACGAGGCGACCGAATTCGCGTTTGAGCTCGGTGGAGATGCGTTCGCGGTCGGCGTTGGCAGCGGCTTCGGCTTTGGCGAGGATTTGCTGGGCTTGGGCGATGGCTTCTTGTGATTTTGCCTCGGTGAAAGCGGCGGCACCTTTTTTGGCTTCCTCGATGAGGCGGAGGGCATCTGCGTTTGCTTTGGCGATGGCGGCGGCGGTGGTGGCTTCGGATTCTTCGAGTTGTTTCTCGATGCGTTTCAATTTTTCCTCACCAGCGGCGATGCGTTCGCGGCGTTGGTCGAGCATTTCCTGGATGGGCTTGAATGCAAAAATCCTGAGAAGAACGATGACGATCGAAAAGCTGATGAACTGTGACACAAGTTGTGGCCAGTAAACTTTGAAGGAACGTGCGATGTCCCCGACTACACCTTCTGATTCGGCGGCAGGGACGGCGGCAAGGATATCAAGGATAGGGAACATGGTCTGGAGATTGATTGGATAGGAAAAGAAGGCGGACAGGAGCTGGGTTTCAACAAGCCCCTGTCCGGATAACGGTTATTGCTTAGCAAGGAAGATCGCGAAGAATACGATACCTTCGATAAGCGCTGCAAGAATGATCGAGAGCGTGAGGATGGAGCCAGAAGCACCAGGGTTGCGACCGGTAGCTTCCGCTGCTTTTGAACCAAGGAGACCGATACCGATAGCTGCTCCAAGAGCGGCTGCGGCTACGGCGAAGTGCCAGGTGTTAAAATTGCTGGCGGTTTGTGCGAGGATTTCGAGTGGCATAGTTCTATTTGTTTTGTTTGTTTGGTTTGCCAGCTCCCACAGTCTTTGCCATGGTCAAACTGGAAAAATGTTTAAAATTTATTAGTGGTGATGTTCTTCGTGGTCGCTGTGTTCACAGATGAGTTTGAGGAAAACGGAAGTCAGAAGCATGAAAACGAGAGCTTGGATCAGTCCGACAAGAAGCTCTAGGAAGTAAAACGGAAGAACCGGAAGCCAGCCGAACCATTCACCGATGTTTCCTGTTCCAAAGAGCAGCATCATGTTTTCCAGGATGTTTTCCCCTGCGTAAACGTTTCCATAGAGACGGAAGGAAAGAGCGACGGGACGGAAGAGAATGGAGATGACTTCAAGGATGCCCACGAAGCCGAAGACGAGTATCATGGGAACAAGAATTATACCTACGAACTTTCCTTTGGGTGCGAAAATGTGTGCAAAAAAGCCTTTCAGAGTATTTTCACGAATGGCCCAGTAGAACCAGAGGATGGCGAAGGTGACGGACATGGCGATGGTCATGTTGAGATCGGCATTTCCACCACGAAGGAACGGACGGAAAGTATCGTGAGGTTCCACACCGCTTCCTGAAAGTTTAAGACCGACTGTGCCAACTCCTGGGATTAGTCCGAACCAGTTGATGAAGAGCACGAGGATGAAAATCGTTCCAAAAAACCAAAAGGTCTTTTTGACGAGTGCTGGCCCGAGAATTCCCTCTAAAAATTTGTAGAGACTTTCAACCAACCACTCAACCGTGTTTTGAAGCCCCGAAGGAATCAGCTTCATATTCCGTGTGGCGAGCTGGGCAATGATGATTACGAATGCTGCAACGATCCAAACCATGATCATCGAATTTGTGACTACAAAAGGACCGATGCTTACGATTTCCTCGGCGTGCATTGGAAGATGATCGTGCCCGCCTTCGGCTGCGGATGCAGACGCGATGCCGAAAAGCCAGGCGATGAGTATAGTGCTAAGGAAACGCATGTTGGTGACCCCTAAAGTATGTGGGCGCGCGGTGATACCGATCTCGTCGCCACGCCGCAAGTTCTATTTGTGAAAAATTTCACAAGCTCGGGAAATATGGGTTTTTGGTGATGTTTTTTGAGGGAATCCGGTGTTTTCCAAGGGGATGCAGGAGATCTGAGTGCTGGGATTTTTATTCCTTGCTGCCTGCTTTCGTAATTTTTTGAACCACGAAAATCACGAAGCACACGAAAAGGAAGAGAGAATGTTCGTGTGTGGATGAGGGGAGGGGGGGTGTGGGGAATGGCGGATTCTGATCCGCCGCTCCTTTTGGGGGGTGAACTTGGGCTAGCCCATTGCTGTCATTCCGATGGGATTATTTCCACGAACGCCTCGGAGAGGCATCCCTAGCATTTAAAAATTCCTTGTGCAGGATGCACAAGGAAGCACGCAAGATGCGTGCGCTCCCCGTTTTTCAGGCAGGTTGTTAGATGGATTCTAATAGGATGAGCGGTGTGGGTTGAGGAGGCGCACAAGCGTTAATCTCCATCAAAGTCAAGACGCTCCGTAGAAAAATCGTTTCATTCACAATAGATTTTTTCTTGCAAAGATACGCGACGATTCGCACAAAGCTCCTTGCCATGAACAAAGCAGAACTCATTGAATCCATTCAGAAAGCCCTCGGAGACGCAGCCACCAAGCGCTCATCCGAAGAAGCGCTCGAAGCCGTCCTTTCCTCAATCGCCAAAGGCGTGAAGAAAGATAAGAAAGTCCAAATCATCGGATTTGGAACCTTTGAAGTCAAAAAGCGCGCCGCACGCATCGGACGCAATCCTAAGACTGGTGAAGCGCTTAAAATCGCCGCCTCCAAGTCGGTTGGTTTCAAAGCTTCGTCCGCTCTTAAAGCAAGCCTCTGATTACGTGGCGGGCAACCGCCATCAACCAATAAATAAACCTATAAACCCCGACCAAACGGTCGGGGTTTCTTATTTCATGTATGAAGGTAGTTGTGGAATAGCGGAAAGTATTTAGTTTCCCTGGAACGAGACGCATGAAGCCGAGAATTACCCTTGCCGAGACAGTATTAGAAGATGGTTCCCCATTGGAGCTTCAGGAGCATGATGGCCGCCGGTATTTACTGGTCCACAGCCAGCAAATTTGCGGGCCATCGACGCGGGCTTCCGAGGAGGAGCTTGCGAAGTTGGCGGCGGCGCCATTCCGTTCAGCGAGGCAGCCACGTGTGTGGTTGATTGGTTTGGGGCTGGGTCAGATGTTGCGGGCGATCATGGAGAATCTGCCGCAGAAGAAGGCGGTGTTTACGGTGGCGGAGAATCGGGATGTGTTGATCGATTGGAATCGCAAATTTTGTCCGGACACGCCTTTGACGGATGAGCGGGTATCGTTGCAGAGCGATCCGGGAGTGAGTGGTCTTAGCAAGCAAGAGGGGGAGCTTCATGCGATTCTGATTCATCTTGATTCGGCGCCGTTGGCCGGAAAGGACAGGCATTTCGCGAATGACAAGCGCTGGGTGGCGGCATCGTATCAAGCGCTCCAGCCGGGAGGTTTGTTGGCGATTGCTTCGACGACGAAGGTTCCGAATCTGACGCGTAATTTGGAGCGTGACGGCTTCGAGGTGCTTGAGCATTTTGTTCCCGCTTCACCGTTAGCGAAAAAGCCGCGCATGTTGCCGATATGGCTTGCGAGGAAATCGCGCGGTGTCGTTTAATTTTAATCAACGTACCAACTTCTTATGACGACCCGTATGAAATATTTATTGCCGGTTCTATTTGTATCAAACGCAATGGCGGGTGAGTTGATTGTGGAGCCCAAGCCTTTTGCCGTCACGCAGACGTTATCAGGTGCCGTGTATCCTGCGGATGTGTTGCCGTTGAAAGTGGATGCGAAATCCTGGGCCACGTTTCAGATTGTTACGATTGCGGATCATGGGAGTGTGGTGAAGAAGGGTGATGCGTTGGTGGTTTTTGATACGATCGAGATCGATAAAAAGCTGGCGGATACAAAATATGCGATCGCGACGAATGAGGTGGGTTTAGAGCAGGCGAAGTATGAGTTGGCGACGCTTGAGAAGACGACGCCCGAGGAGTTGGCGAAGTTGGAGCGCGAGGCAAAGGTTGCGGCTGAGGAGTTGGAGTATTTTACGAAAACGCGCCGCAAGGCATCCGAGGAGAGTGCGAAGTATTCGCTGATGTATAAGGAGCAGCAGCTTGCTTCGACACAGGAAGAGCTGAAGCAGTTGCTCAAGATGTATGAGGCGGATGATGTTACGGAGGAGACTGAGGAGATTATTTTAGCGAATCAGCGGGCGGAGGTGGAGTTTGCCGGCTTCGGGTTGAGGATGGAGGAGCTAGATCACAAACGGACAATGGAGGTGACGTTGCCGAGGGAGGCGATTTCGCTCACGGAGAGCCGAGATAAGACGGCCCTTGAGCTGGAGAATGCTTCCAAGGATAAGCCGCGTGCGTTGCAGTTGAAAAAACTGGAAGTGGCGGAGAAGGAAACGGGTCTGGTCAGGTGGAAAGAATTATTGGCTGATCTGGAGAAGGATCGCGGGTTGTTTGAGATCAAGGCGGAGAGCGATGGTGTGTTTTATTATGGGGCGGTGGAGCAGGGCAAATGGGTGGGTGGTGATTATGTGAAAGAACTGGTGGTGAAGGGATCGGCGCCGACGGGGAAAGTTTTCGCGAGCTTGATTCCAGCTACTACGAATTTAGTAGTTTATTCGTTTCCGAAGCAGGCCGAGGCATTGGCGCTAGCGGTGGGGAAAGAGGGAGTGGCCAGTTTGTCAGGGCTTGAGGAGCTTTCGATTCCTGTGAAGGTTTCATCGATCGCGCAGAGCCCGTCGTTGGATGGGACGTATTCGATGGAGCTGGCGGCGACGTGGCCTGAGGAGATGAAGCCTGTGGTGGGGCAGGAGCTGGCGATACGGATGGTTTCTTATGCGAAGGCGGATGCTCTGGCGGTGCCGGTGAAGTCGCTTGATTTCGGAGCTTCCGGGTGGTCAGTTGAAGTGAAGCTGACGGATGGCAAGACCGAGCGCCGTGCGGTGACTTTGGGGAGAAGCACGGGGGAGTTGACAGAGATTGTGAGCGGGCTTGAAGCGGGGCAGGTCGTGATTGTGCCGTGAGTTTTCTCAGTTTTCGCCTTTTCTCTTCACGAAGCGATTTATGTATTCTTCGTTGCCCATTTTGAAGGATTTGTCTTTGTGCCAGTCTGCCGGGAGTTCTTCGATGAGATCCAGGCGTTCGAGGGTGTTGAGGAGGTAAAGGAGGGATGAGGAATCGAGATCTTGGGAGATTTCAGTGACGAGGACTGAGGTGGCGAGAGGTTTGTAGCCGGATTGGAAGAGAAGTTCTGCTGCGGTGTGGCCGATGATGCGATGTGGGTCTTTGAGGAGGAATGCGGCGTGATCGGCTTCTCTCTCTGCTTTTTCTCCCAGAGTGATGAGCCCGATGAGTGCCCAGTAGCGTTTCACTGGGTCATCCGATTCGAGCGATTTTACAAGAGTGGGAAGTTCTTCGGCATCGTTGGCAGTCGCTGTAAAAGCGATGTCGATGATGCCCTTGAGGTCGAAGGTCTCGTCTTGGACGAGGTCGGCGATGGTGGTTTTATCGGCGAGTTTTTCGAACATGGGTTCGGGGACCAGGCCAGTGTCGTGGGCTTCGAGCATAGTGGTTTTGAGCTGGGCGCGGAGTTCAATGAGTTTGGCGGAGTGGGCGGGATCGGTGGCGAGGTTGTTGATTTCCCATGGGTCAACGGTGAGGTCGAAGAGGAATTCCGATGTGGTGGGAGGTTCGAACTGGGCTTTGTGGTAGCCGCTGAGTTTTCCTTCCTTCCATGCTTTTTGGTAGGCCTGCCAGCCGGGTTGGCCGAACTGGTAGTAGGAGTAGGGGGCTTGGGGGAGGTGGGGGTTGAAGTTGCGGATGTATTTCCATTTGCCATCGGTGATGCCGCGTCTCATGCCGTAAATTTCGTCGAAGCGGTCTGCGAAGAGGAATTCGACTTCGTCAGCGGCGGGTTCTTTGCGATGGGTGCCGAGGAGGGGGCGGCCTTGCATGTGTTTGGGGGTTTCGAGGCCTGCGAGGGAGAGGATGGTGGGCGAGAGGTCGATGAAGGAGACGGGTTCCGGGCTTACTTGGCCGGGTTTGAAGGGGGAGAGGGACTGGAATTTTTCGGGGATGCGGATGATGAAGGGGATGTTGACGCCGGTTTGTTCGAGGTAGCGTTTGCCTCGGGGGAGGATGCCGCCGTGGTCGGCGTAGTAGATGACGATGGTGTTTTCTGCCTGGCCGGATTTTTCGAGTTCGTTGAGGATTTTGCCGACTTGGGTGTCCATGTCTGTGATGCGGTCGTGGTAGCGGGCGGCATCTTTGCGGATTTCCGGGAGGTCGGGGAGGTAGGGGGGGAGGTTGATTTCCTCGGGTTTGAGGCGTTGTGGTTCGGCGGGTTTGTTGGCGAAGAGGGAGCTTTCGTGGGAGTCGGTTATGTTGAAGATGGCGAAGAAGGGTTTTCCGTCGGGGCGGTTTTTGTAGTGGGCTTTGTTGGATGAATCGTCCCAGTAGGAGTTGTCGTTTCCTTTGAAGTTGTAATCGGTTTTGTTGTTGTTGGTGCAGTAGTAGCCGGCGTTGCGGAGGTAGTGGACGTTGGGTTTGTATCTTTCCGGGATGGGGTGGCGTGAGCGCATGTGTTGGGTGCCCATGGTTGCGGCATAGACACCGGTGAGGATGGTGCCGCGTGCGACGGCGCAGACGGGAGCATTGGAGTAGGCGTTGGTGAAGCGGGTACCTTGTTTGGCGAGGGCGTCGAGGTTGGGTGTCTTTGCTTGTTCGTTACCATAGCATCCGAGCCAGTGGGAGGAGTTGTCTTCGCTGGTGATCCAGAGGATGTTGGGGCGGTCTTGTGCGGTGAGGAATGAGGTGAATGCGATGAGAATGAGTAGAATTTTCATGGGCGTTATAATTATCCAGCAAACTTACTGGGCTTTATGCAGAATTACAGCATGAAGTCACATTTGCATAAGGAAAGCAACAGGTGACTGTGAGGGACTGAGTGCGATCAATCTTTTACCCACTCATCCGCGTTGATGATGAAATCAAAATAGTCGGACGCTTCGATAGCGGGATTGAGTTCGCCGGAGTGGATGAGGACGATGCGGATGGATTGCGAATTCGGCAGCTTGAGGCGGGTGACTTTTTCGCGGACTTCATCGATCACTACGGCTCCGATATAGCGGCGGAACTTCATTTCACAGACATAGATGGCCTGCCGGGTGCGGATGAGAAGGTCGATCTGACAGGCTTGCTGGCGTTGGGTTTTTCTCTGCGCGTATGGACTGGCGTTGAGGATAGCTCGGTTTTTCAGACCAAGGCGTTCGATCACGAGATCCATGCTGTCGAGAACGAGGGTTTCAAACTGATAACCCATGATCGTGTCCCATGCTTCCAGCGTCTCGATTGGCACTCGCTGATAGAGTCCCTTGAGAATCCGCTCCCGCGCCGGGTCGATGTATCTCAGATAGAAACGCAGATAGTTGTCTGCGATGCGGTAACGGTGATCGCGTGCTCGCGTTTTGCCTGTGGCGGGATCGAAGAAGCGTTCCTTGCGGATGAATCCGGCCAATTCCAGATCCCTCAGTGCCTCGCCTAAGGTGCCTCCGCGTTCGCGTTTCAGCTTCTTGCTGATTTCCAGTAAGGTCTTGGGGCCGTCCACCAGGGTGCGAACAATGTCCCGGCTGGTGGCGGCGCGGCGGGTGAATATATCCTGAAAAACGCGCTCGAACTCGTGGAACAACATGCCGCCTTGATGGAAGCAAAGCCGCTCGATGTTTTCCTCTGAACTACGGGATGTCATGATTTGTTCGAGATAGCCAGGCACGCCGCCGGTCACGGAGAGCATTCGCCATTTCTCCGCCGCGCTGATCCGAGCTGCTCGTTTTCCCCAAAAGGCAGCGCAGTCGTTGAGCGGCAAGGGTTTGAGGTGAAATTGCCAGCTGCAACGACCAACGAAGCCGGTGCTGTTGAGAATGTTGTCCTCGATCCATGAGGAAACCGATCCACACAAAACGAGAGTCAGTCCGGGGTGCTTCGAGAAGATCTGGTCCCATGCCGTTTTTAGGTGTCCGGCGAAGTCTTTGTCACCGATGGCCATCCAGGAAATCTCGTCGAGCAGAACTACGATGGTTCCCTTCGTAGGTAGTTGGCTTGCCAAAAGCTGGAATGCTGTTGGCCACCCGTCCAAGGTGACACGGGGTGCGGCGGTTTGTTTGGCGAGACGATCCGAGAATGTATCAAGTTGGTTTTGCCGCGTGATGCCATCCCGTGGCGGTAGGCCGCTGAATGAGAGATAATGCTCTGCGGACTTGGCGCAGTGCTCGATAAAACGGCTCTTCCCGATCCGTCGGCGCCCTTGGCATGTAACCAACGAGGCTTTCTTTCTTGTCAGGAGTTCCGCAAACTCCCGACGCTCCTGGTTTCTGCCGATGAATTCATCCATGTTGATTTGGTGCTGAAGTTATAGGTTTTTTTTGGCACGAAATCAACGATGTGTCAATTACGTGCCGAAAAAATAAAACGCAGATCCGGCACGAAATCGACATGGTGTGAATTTCGTGCCAAAATTTTATGCCTTTCGCCGAAGGTGGGTGATGGCGCGTAGGATGGCATCGAGCGTGGCATCGAGATGTTTCCCGAGGTCTTCCGCGAGGAAGCGCAGGACATGGCAGCCGTTTTCCTGGAGCAATGCGTCCTTACGCCGGTCGCTGCGGTAGGCGGCGGGATCGGAAAGGTGCTGTGGGCCGTCGATCTCGATGGCGAGCTTGATTCCGGCGCAAAACAGGTCGATTTCCATTTCGCTCCAGCCATCGAAGGGGATGGGGAGCTTGGCATTGAGGCGGAAAAGGCCTGTGGTTTCCGGAAGCGATTCGAGGCGATGGAAAAGCGCGATCTTATCTCCTGAAGGACTGCGCCCGTGTACGCCGACGGGTTTGATAGCAGTTGGCTTTTCAGCGAGATCACCGTCCATGCCCCAATCTGTCATTCCCATGGGTATTTTGTCGAGACGTAGAGATATCTTCGGTCGCCGCCTGCAAAGCGAATTTGATTTGTCGAAGGTAAGAGTGATTGGTGAGAGAGTTGGAGAATCGAGAGGCAAGAAGCCAGAGTCCAGATAAGGCATGGAAACAGGCATCGCGGAGGTTTCGGAATCATTTGTAATTCATGCGCCGTGCACGGAAGGAGTGCCGTGCCTCCTTTTTGTGCGGTATTGAGAGGCCGGAAGGGTTGGTGGTGATGGGTGATGGATCGGCTTGCGATGTCGCGATTTTGAAAATCGCGGCTCCTTTCTGTGAGTCTCGATTCTCGGGGGCTTTTTGTTGACGGGGGGTCGTTGGAGGTGTGCGCTTGGAATATGAAGCGTGTTGTGGAGGTTTGTGTGGATCGGTTGGATTCGGTGTTGGCTTGTGCTGAGGCCGGGGTGGGGCGGATTGAGTTGTGTGCGGCGTTGAGTGAGGGTGGGTTGACGCCTTCGCTGGGTTTTTTGAAGGCGGCGCGGGAGATCTTTCCGGGTGAGATCATGATGATGATTCGGCCTCGTGCGGGGGATTTTTTGTATTCGGATTTGGAGGTTGAGATGATGTGTATGGAGATTGCGTTGGGATCGGAACGTGGGGCGGATGGGTTTGTGTTTGGGTGTTTGAGGCGTGATGGGGAAATCGATGAGGAGATGACGGCGAGGCTGTTGGATGCGGCTTTACCGAAGCCGGTTACATTTCACCGGGCGTTTGATGTGACGCGTGATCTTTCGCGGTCTCTGGAAATACTGGTTCGTTTGGGTGTGCCGAGGGTTCTGACGAGTGGGGGAGAGGCGGATGTGTGGAAAGGGCTTGTGAGGTTGAGGAAGCTGCAGGAGCAGGCGGCGGGAAGGATTGTGATTTTGCCAGGAGGTGGGGTGGTTTGTGAGCGGGTGCTTGAGCTGATGGATAGCGTGGGGACGAATGAGGTGCATCTGTCGGCGCGGAAGACGTTGCGAAGTGAGATGGAATTTGTTCGTGAGGATATTCCGATGGGGGCTTCTCAGGTGATAACGGAAGCGGAGCATAGGGTGGCGGATGTGGAGTTACTCAGAAGGTTGTGTGATCGTTTATCTTAGCGAGTAACTTGAATTTTTTGAACCGCCAAGTCCGCTAAGTTCGCCAAGTCGAGTTGATGCTTTGAGTTAAGGCTAAACTTACAGATTGGACAGTGAAGAGTGATTCGGTTAGTTATGGTTTTATGAGATTTTTCGTAATGCGTTTGCTTCGTTCTCCGCTTTTGATTGCGGGAGGGGTTTTTGGTGTATTGGTGATTGCTTACGCGCAAAACCCGGAGCCAGCTGCCGCCCCTGCTGCTGGTGCGCCGGTTACGGTGATTTCCAATGTGCGTATTTTCGATGGGAAATCCGACAAGCTCTCCGCGCCATCGCATGTGCTGATTCGGGGTAACAAGATCGAGAAGATTTCGACGGATCCGATTCTCACCGACCGGCGCGCTGATACCACGCTGATTGATGGTGGTGGCAAAACCCTCATGCCGGGTTTGATTGATGCGCATGTGCATACGACCATGGAAAGCCTTCCGATGCTCAAGGGGCTTACGTCTGACATTGGGTATGTGAATCTTGTTGCTGCGAAGGCGGCGGAAAAGCAGTTGCTGCGCGGCTTTACGAGTGTGCGCGATCTTGGTGGCGCTTCCTTCAGTTTAAAAAAAGCGATCGATGAAGGGATGTTCCCCGGGCCGCGCATTTATCCGAGCGGAGCCACCATTTCCCAGACAGGCGGGCACGGCGATTTCCGTTTTCCGAATGAAGTCCCAGCGGACTCTTCCGCTCCACTCACCTATATGGAACGCAGCGGTATGACGATCATCGCCGATGGTGCGGATGATGTTTTGAAACGCTCCCGTGAGTTGCTGATGAAAGGTGCCACGCAACTCAAGCTGATGGCGGGAGGGGGTGTTTCCTCAAACTACGATCCGCTCGATGTAGCCCAATACACGACTGCCGAGTTTGAGGCCGCTGTCAGTGCTGCGGAAAACTGGGGCACTTACGTTACGGTGCATGCTTATACTCCAAAGGCTATTCGCACCGCTGTGGAGGCTGGTGTGATGTGTCTTGAGCATGGCCAGTTGATCGATGATGAGACTGCGAAGCTTCTCGCGGAAAAGGGTGTTTGGTGGAGCCTTCAGCCATTCATGGATGATCCCGCTGTGCCATCTACGTTTCCCGATGGTTCACCCAACCGCATCAAGCAGCTTGAGATGTATGCGGGGACCGATGCCGCCTACAAGCTCGCGAAAAAGCATGGGATCAAAATAGCCTTCGGTACGGATATTTTGTTCGCGCCACAGAATGCGAAAGGTCAGGGCTCACAATTGGTGCGGTTGAAGAAATGGTTCACGCCTGCCGAGATTCTGATCATGGCTACGAGTAACAACGCGGAGTTGCTCGCTTTCTGTGGCAAGCGCAATCCGTATCCCGGCAAGCTCGGGGTTGTGGAGGAGGGTGCTTATGCTGATCTCATCCTGGTGGATGGAAATCCTTTGGAAGACTTGGAGCTGGTTGCCGATCCGGAAACAAATTTCAAGGTCATCATGAAGGATGGGAAGATTTTCAAGAATGTGAAAGACTGAGGCTGTTTTTATTCCGCCGCTTCCGTGTCGATTCTTTGGAAGAAGGGTGATCAATAGATGTTTCCGCGTGGACCGACTTGGAGTATTTCGATGGATTCGTTGTCTTGGGTTTTGGTGAGACGGAAGATGGCCTAGAATGATCCACTCTGCGCTGTATCAGGCTGGGACACAATCCCGTTGGGATTGGTTGATTTTGGTGCGGCTGACCCAGGGTAGGCTCCACTGCGTTGCGCCAACCCTAGGCTGAAATACGCAACTCCGTTGGAGTTGGAAGATTTAGCCCACCACTTTCAGTTGCACTCGTTGGGGGCGGCGGGGACGCCGCTTTGACTCAAGGAGCGGGGACGCGCCTACTCCGTTTTGACTTCGATTCTTGGGAAGACGGGGGAGGGGGTTTCGATTTGGTGGTTGTGGGGGATGAGGCCCCAGGTGAGGTCGTCTAATTTTAAGGAGAGGAGTGTAGGGAGGCGGAGTTGGGCGGCGAGTTTGGCGGCGGCGTTGGGGAGGATGGGGGAGAGGAGGACGGCGCAGTGGGCGACGGATTCGGCGAGGTGGTGGAGGACGGTGGCGAGGCGGTCTTTGTTGGCGGGGTCTTTGGCGATGGCCCAGGGTTTCATGCGTTCGGCGTATTGGTTGCAGTGGACGACGTGGCGGTTGAGGGCTTCGAGGGCGTGGGAGATCTCGAAGTTGTGCATGTGGGTGCGGTAGGCGGCGGTGTTGTCGACGAGGGATTGCTGGAGGGCGAGGTCGTCATCGCTGGGGTTGCCGCCGGGGGAGATGATGCCTGCGGTGAAGCGGACGCTCATGTTGAGGGCGCGGTTGCAGAGGTTTCCGAGTTCGTTGGCGAGCTCGGTGTTGAAGAGCATGACGAGGCGGTCGAGGTCGAAATTGGAGTCTCTGCCGGTGTGGATGTCGCGGACGAGGTAGTAGCGAACGGCGTCGGTTCCGAAGGTGTCTGCTAGCTCGGTGGGTTCGACGATGTTGCCGAGGGATTTGGACATTTTTTCGCCGAGGCGGTTCCACCATCCGTGGACGAGGAGTTGGGGCATTTTTTCATCGGGGAATCCGATGGCGTGAAGCATGGCGAGCCAGTAGATGCCGTGGGCGGGGATGAGGATGTCTTTGCCGATGACGTGGACGGGGCGATCTGTCCAGATGGTCTCGAAGGTGGGAAGTGATTCGTCGGGGATGTATCCGACGAAGGAGATGTAGTTGATGAGTGCATCGAACCAGACGTAGGTGACGAAGTCTGGATCGAAGGGTAGCTCGATGCCCCAACTGAGGCGTTCCTTGGGGCGGGAGATGCAGAGGTCAACGCCGGTTGTTTTCTCGAGGGCGTTGATGAGTTCGGATTTGCGGAAGGTGGGGAGGATGGTGTCTTCCGTTTTTTCGAGGAAAGCGAGGAGCCATGGGGTGTGATCGGAGAGTTTGAAGTAGTAGTTTTCCTCCTCAATCTCTGTGACTTCACCCCACTCGGGACCGAATTCGCCGGCTTCGTTGCGGTCGCGGTCGTTTAGGAACTGCTCTTGGCGGACGGAGTAGAAACCTTTGTAGGATTTTTTATAGATCTGATTTTTGGAGTGGAGGTCGGATAGGATGGACTGGACGCAGGCGATGTGGCGGGGGTCTGTGGTTTCCGCCCAACCATCGTATTG